>JBJTCH010000183.1:0-7951 GCA_046091745.1 Opitutaceae bacterium | reverse complement strand
GATTCAGGGCTTACTTAACGATTCATTACTCCGGCAACGCGAACGCCACGATGATGCCGCCCGAGGGACGCCCGGATTTGCCACCTCCGGCCGAGATCACCACGTACTGACGGCCTCCAACCTCGTACGTGCTGGGCGTGGCGTTGCCGCCGAACGGCAGCGGAGCCTGCCAGAGGATTCTCCCCGTTTCCTTGTCGAACGCGCGAATGGTCTCGTCGGCGGTGGCGCCGATGAAGATGAGCCCGCCCGCGGTCACCACCGGGCCGCCGTAATTCTCCGTGCCGGTGGGCGGGATGCCGCGCGCCGTCAGCTCCTTGTACTCGCCCAACGGCACCTTCCATTTGAGTTCGCCGGTGTTGAGGTCGACCGCGTTCAACGTGCCCCACGGCGGCTTGATCGCCGGATAACCCTCGGCGTCGAGCCAGCGACGAAACCCGCCAAACGTGTACGGCGGATCATCATCCGCATCCGCACCGGCCACCGCACTTTTCTTCGCTGTTCCCTTGCCCTTCTTGGCCGGTGAGGCGGCGACGGCCCCGAAGAGATGGTCGAGCACGGCGCTACGTTGCGCCACCGGAACGGCGCCCAGCGGCGGCATGCGGCCGATCCCCTGTTCCAGCAGCCGCGAAACGTCGTCGCGGCTGCGGCGTGTGGCGATACCTACCAGTGATGGGATGCCGTTCGCGGGGTCGCCAGCTTGGTCCGGACGATGGCAAGGCCCGCAATGGATCAGATACTGACGCTCCGCCTGGGCGATGACCGTCCCTTCGCGCTTGGTGGGCACCAATTGATAGATCCACGGCATCTCGTTGAGGTTCGCGTAGAGAACGCCGTCGGGATCCGCCGCGGAGCCGCCCCACTCGAAGCCGCCGTCGAAACCGGGGAACAGGATCGTCTCGTTCCAGCGCAACGGCGGAAACGAGCCGAACGCCCCGGCACGCGCCAAACGCTCCGTGGTGTGCAGCTTCGCCGCGGGCGAAAGGTCGGAAACGTCGTTCGCCGAGTAGATCTGCCGCATGAGCGGCGCCGGCTTTTCCTGGTACGGCTGGGTCGGCCACGTGCGGACGCCGGGGATCTCCGACGCCGGCGCGGGGCGCTCATGGATCGGCCAAAGCGGTTCTCCGGTCTCGCGGTTGAAGACGAAGAGGCGGCCCATCTTCGTGCCCTGGGCGATGGCATCAATGCGCCGGCCACCGTGCTTGACCGTGAGCAACGTCGGCGGCGCGGGCAGATCCATGTCCCAGAGGTCGTGGTGCACCAACTGATGGTGCCACCGACGGCGCCCGGTCTGCGCATCGAGCGCAATCAGGCTGTTGGCATAGAGATTCTCCCCGTAGCGGCGGCCACCCCAGAAATCCGGCCCCGCCGTTTCCGTCGCGGCATACACGATGCCGCGTTTCTCATCCAACGATAGTCCGGACCAGGAGGAGGCGCCTCCGGTGGTCCGCCACGCCTCAGGCGGCCAGGTTTCGCCGCCGGGCTCGCCAGGCCGCGGGATCGTGTGGAAGACCCAGCGCAACGCGCCGGTGCGGGCGTCAAAGGCGCGCACGCCGCCAGGCACGTTCTCGGCGACATTCGCGCCGATGATCAGCAGATCGCGCCACAACACACCGGGGGTGTTCAGGCCGGCGACCGCCGGCTTTCCCTCGGACCGCAGACCCGTGCCGAGGGCGATGGAGCCGTTTTCACCGAAGGTCCGCACGGGCTGGCCGGTGCGGGCATCGAGCGCGTAGAGCCGTGTGGCGCCCGCGGTGAAAATGCGGCGGTCACCGCCGTCGGCCCAGTACATCACACCGCGCAGACGCCGCCCGAGCGTTTCGTCGTTTTCCGATTTCGGATCGAAACGCCAACACTGGCGCCCGGTTGCGGCGTCGAGCGCCACAACGTGGCGCCCCGGCGTGGCGGCGTAGAGCACTCCGTCGACCACGAGGTTGTTCGACTGGAATTCCCCCTTCTCGCCGGTGTCGAAAGTCCACGCGACGCGGAGGCCGGCGACGTTTCCCCGATGGATCCGCGCGAGCGTGGAGTAATGCGAACGAGCGGAGTCCCCAAGATAGGACGGCCAGTCGCGTGACACGGCAGCCTCCTCAGCGGCCGGAAGCGTCGCACTCGCGACGAGGGCGAAAAGAAACAAACCGACGCGAAACGACCCGGGGCTTGGGGTGAGCATGCGCGCCCATCGAACTTCGCCGCCCGGCAGGCTCAAGCGGGAAGCGGACCACAAAAGAACCAGGCGCCCTGCACGCCCCGGCCACCGAGAATTCACCACGGGGAAATCGAGGCCTCACACATCTTCCCCGGTCTTCCTCTCTTCCGCATCTTCCGAGCTCCGTGGCTCCACCGGCCTCGGTTCGTGACTTTGGTGTGTTTCGTGGTTCCCCCTCCGTGCCTCTGTGGCTCCGTGGTGAAGCGGATCGGTATCACCTCACGGTCCGCGCCCCATTGAATTTTCCTGACGCGCGACGCCGCGCCCGTTACCTCCTCGCCACCCGATGATTTCCGCCGCCGCGCCCGACCTTGATATCGACGCGAACCGCACCCGGTTGAACCGCTACCGTCACGTGCTGCACGAGACGATGCGGGTGTTCGCCGGCTGGCTGCCCCGGATCGCGCGCTTCGAGCTGAAGTGCGAGGCCGGCCGCACCATCTGGGAGAACTCGCTCCACGTGAACGCGCTGTACCTGCGTCTGCGCGAGATCCAGTCGCCGGCGTTCCAGGCGCCCGCGGATCCGGCGCTGCTGCGTCTGACCGACGAGTTGCTTCATGCGCCCGACGAACAGGGCCTGGTGCGGGCCTATTACGGGGTGGTCGCGCCGGGCCTGATCGCGGCGTTGGAGAGCCACGAGACCGCCACCTTTCCCAACAGCGATCTGCCGAGCGTCCGCGCGCTGAGGCACATTTTACTCGATCTGCGCGCGGAGCAGGAACGGGTGCGTCCGTTGCTCGCGGAGGCCGAGGCGGCGGGGCGTGTGACGCCAGCCGCCCGCACTTGGGAGACGCACATCGCGGGCCTGTTGGCGGCCGCGGGAGGAATCGCGGGCGGGGGAAAACGGGGCGAGCCGCCCGGAAGCTGCCCGTCACGCGTGGAGTTCACTCCCCCGCGCGAGGCGGCGCGGGACGAACGGTTCACCACGCTAGGAGCTGATCTCGCGGCGATGCCTGCCGAGGACGAGCATGCCGCGCACACCGAGGAGGAGTTCGAACGCTACTCCACCGAGGTCCTCGCGGCCGAAACCGTGGCGGTGGTGATGTACCACGCGCGCGGAATGCCGTGGGAGTTCCAACTCGACGCGGCCCGGCACCTTTTCGACGAGATCCGCCATGCGTTGATGGGTTACGAGTGGATGCGGCGCCGCGGAAAGGATCCGTTCCGTTCCCCGCAGTACACGCACATCCTGAAATGGCGCTGCCAGTTTCCGCCGGTGGTGCAGTACTGCCTGCTCACGATGGGCAACGAGGTGCACGCCTTCCCGTACCGCCATCGCCGCGTCGAGGCGCACCAACGCGCCGGCGACCGTCTGAGCGACCAATTCGTGCGCTACGACATCGCCGACGAAACCCAGCATGTTCGTTTCGGCCACCGCTGGCTGCCCGAGCTCCTGAAGCAGAGCGGCGATCCGCGCGGCGTGGAGGAGTTCACCGCCGACTGCCTGCGCGTCTGGGAAAAGGAGTACCGCACCGGCCGCCTCACGCTGAACGTGGAGTGACGTCATCGCGGCCGAAACGGAAACCAATCCAGTTTAACGAAATTCATGGCCGCCCCCTCTCAAAACGTCCTCGTCATCGGCTGCGGCGGCATCGGCGAGCGCCATGTGCGGTGCCTGCTCCGGACCGGTCGCGCGCGCGTGACCGCGTGCGATGCCGACGCAGGCCGCCGGGAACGGATCGCGGCGACCTACGGCGTGCCGGCGACGGGCGACGCCGCGGAGGCGATCGCCGCGAACGGAACCGATGCCGTGGTGATCTGCACCCCGGCGCACACCCACGTGCCGCTGGCCCGGGCGGCGCTCGCGGCGGGCCGGCACGTGCTCATTGAGAAACCTCTCTCCACGTCGCTCGACGCCGTCGCCGAACTTATCGCGGAAAGGGACAGCTCCGGGCGGCAGGCTGCAGTCGCCTACGTCTACCACGTTTTCCCGTTTCTTGTCGCGGCGCGCGAGTTCATCAATCGCCGGGAATTCGGCCCGGTGCGCGAGGTGACCGCGGTGAGCGGACAGTGTTATCCCGCGTTCCGGCCCGACTACCGGGAGATCTACTACCGCGATCGCGCGACGGGCGGCGGGGCGATCCAGGACGCGATCACGCATGTCGTGAACTGGGTCGAGAGCGTCATCGGCCCGGCCGATCGCCTCACCTGCGACTGCTCGCGTCAGGTCCTGGAGGGCGTGAACGTGGAGGACACCGTGCACCTCACCGCGCGCCACGGCTCCGTGCTCGCCAACTACGCCCTGAACCAGTTCCAGGCGCCCAACGAAAACGTCGTCCAGTTCAACGCCGCCGGCGGCAGCGTGCGGATCGAACTGCACCGCCAGCGCTGGGGCACGTTCGCCGCCGGCGCTTCGGATTGGACCTGGCACGATGCGCCCGTGCCGGAACGGGACTCCCACTTCATCGCGCAGGCCAACGCCTTCCTCGATCAGATCGAGGGACACCCCGCCAAACTCTGCTCCCTCGAGTCCGCGGCCCAGACCCTGCGCTTCAACCTCGCCGCGCTGGCCTCCGCCGAAACCGGCACGCGGGTGGAAGTGCGCTAACGACCGTTTGGAATGAAGATCCCCGGCAGATTTGCCCACGGAACACACGGAATCCACGGAAGTTTAGTTTCCGTGTTTTCAGTGTGTTCCGTGGGCGAGGATGGTTCGACCGCCACTCTCCGTGCCTCCGTGTCTCCGTGGTGAAGCCGATTGGGTTCTGACTCATTTCCACGCCCTCTCATGACTTCACCGCTGCGTCTCGCCATGCTCGGGATGATCCCGGGCAACGGCCACCCGTATTCGTGGTCCGCCATCGTCAACGGTTTCAATCCGACCGCGATGGCCGCCTGCCCCTACCCGGTCATCCCGCGCTACCTCGGCGCGCAACCCGCCGGCACCGTGCGCATTCCCGGGGCGCAAGTCACTCATCTGTGGACCGACAACCCGGCCGAGGCTCCGGACGTCGCGGCCGCCGCGCTCATCCCGAACGTCGTCGCCCGACCCGAGGACGTGATCGGCAAGGTCGACGCCGTGCTCATCGCGACCGACGACGGCTTCGACCACGTGCGACGCGCGCGACCGTTCGTGGAAGCCGGGCTGCCGGTCTTCGTCGACAAACCCCTCGCCCTGACGGTCGAGGACCTCCGCACGTTCGCGAATTGGGAAAAGGCCGGCGCGCGCATCCTTTCCTCGAGCGGGCTGCGCTATGCGCCGGAAATCGGGCCGTACATCGAAGGCGCGGGACGCGCCGCGCTCGGGGAACTGCGCTGGATCTCGGGCGTCAGCACCAAGACTTGGGAACGCTACGGCATTCACCTGCTGGAGCCCATCGCACGTTTGCTCGGGACGGGTTTCGATTCGGTGCGGTTGGAATCGCCCGCGGCCGGCGTCGAGATCGCCCACCTCACGCATCGCTCGGGCGTGCAGGTCACACTTCCGGTCATCGCCGACGGCGGCGCCACCTTCGGTACGCTGCACCTTTGCGGAACCGGAGGCCAGGTCACGCTGCGACTCGCGGATACCTACACCGCATTTCGCGGACAGTTGATGGAATTCATCGCCTTCGCGCGCGGCGGCCGGCCGCCCTACCCTTTTACCGAGACCCTTGAACTGATGTCCGTGCTGGCGGCCGGCATACACAGCCGCAACGAAGGCTCGCGCCGCGTGGGCGTAGCCGAAATCCTCAATTCTCTTTCCCCATGAAACTCCGCCGCAGCCGCCTGCTTTCCCTCGTGCGCGAGGGCCAGCTGGTCACCTCGTTCAAGGCCAACCTCAACGACCCGCGCGTCATCGAGATCGCGGGTCTCTGCGGCTGCGACGCCGTGTGGATCTGCAACGAGCATGTCCCCAACGACTGGACGAATCTCGAGCATCAGATCCGTGCCGCGCGTCTGCACGACATGGACTCGCTGGTGCGCATCACCAAGGGCTCGTACAGCGACTACATCCGGCCGTTCGAGGCCGACGCCACCGGCATCATCGTACCGCACGTCGGCTCGGCCGACGAGGCGCGGCAGATCGTGGACTGGGTGCGCTGCCATCCGGTCGGCAAACGCCCGCTCGACGGCGGCAACACCGACGGCAAGTACTGCCTGATCCCGATCACCGACTACACGCGCCACACCAACGAAGAGCGGGTGGTCGTGATGCAGATCGAGTCGCCCGAAGCACTCGCAAACGTCGAGGCGATCGCCGCGGTGCCTGGCTACAACGGCCTGATGTTCGGGCCCGGCGATTTCAGCCACCGCATCGGCAAGGTCGGGCAGATCGACGACCCCGAGGTGGTCGCCGCCAGGAAGCAGGTCGCCGCCGCCGCCCGCCGCCACGGCAAGTTCATCATGTCCTCGGGCATCTTCCAGCCGTTCGGCGACCTCATCGCCGAGGGCACGCAGGTCTTCAACGTCGGCGCCGACGTCCTCGCGCTCGGCGCCTACGTGAAGCAGCGCCTCGAACTGATCCGCGGCCACGTCGACGGCCTCCCCGCCGACCTGAAACCCAAGGCCCGCTCCCCCTACGGCGGGTGACGAAGGACCAACGGACAAAGGGACCAAGGGACTAAAGGATTAAAAAACCGAACAGCCACCCATCCGCCCTCAGTCCCTCCGTCCCTTAGTCCCTTGGTCCTTTAGTCCCTCCTTAGTCCCTCCTTCCTCCCCCATGTCCGCCCCGACCTTCTCCCTCGCCGGAAAGGTGATCGTGCAGTCGGGCGGGAGCGGTCTGCTCGGGCGCGCGCTCGTCTCCGGACTATCGGCCAGCGGCGCGACGCTCGTGGTGGCATCGCGCGACGCGGCCAAGCTGGAGACCCACGCCGCGAACGAGCGCGCCGCGGGACGCCGCGTGCACGCCGAGACGGTCGATATCGTCGATGAAGCCTCGGTGCATGCGCTGCGCGACCGGGTGCTCGCGACCCACGGACGCATCGATGGGTTCGTGTTCAACGCCGTCTCCCGCCCGATGCGGAAAATGGGCGACGATCTCGCCGCGTGGCGCGCCTCGATGGAGACCAACGCCACCGGTTTCTTCGCGATCACGCGCGCGATGGCCGACGCCATCGCGAAAAGTGGCGGCGGCAGCGTGGTGAACATCGCCTCGATGCAGGGGATGATCGGGATGAACCCCTGGCTGTACGAGGGAACGACGATGGGCGTCCCGCCTGACTACTTCTTCCACAAGGGCGGCATGATCAACCTCACCCGCCACCTCGCCTCGCACTACGGCCCGCAGAAGGTGCGTGTGAACGTCGTCTCCCCCGGCGGCGTCTACAACCCCGACAATCCGCAGGCGCCCGCCTTCCTCGAGCGCTACGGAAAGATGACCATGCTCGGCCGCCTGGCCGAGGCCCCGGAGGTCATCGGCGCCGTCGTGTTTTTGCTAAGCGACGCCTCCACCTACGTCACCGGCACCAACCTCGTCGTCGACGGCGGCTACACGGCGAAGTGACGCCGGGCGCGCTTCCGGCGAGTGATGCGGTTTGACGCGAGTCGCTGCTGTATCCACCGCATATCCATGGCTGCCGTTACCGCCAAAGTCTTCCAGGCGGGAAACTCGCAGGCTCTTCGTCTCCCGAAGGCGTTTCGCCTCAAATCGTCCACGGTCAAACTGATCCGGACCGCGGACGGCTTTTCCGTGTACGATGAGCAGGCCCGGGCGAGCCGGATCCGGGCCTTCGCGGCGCTGGGGGGAAGTTGCCCTGGCTTTCCGGAGGTCGCCGGCAATCAGGCGCCCAAAATCAAGCGCGACCGGGAATGATCTACCTG
>JBJTCH010000182.1:0-4014 GCA_046091745.1 Opitutaceae bacterium | reverse complement strand
ACCTCCTCGCCCTTGCGCGCGCTCTTGTACAGCGGCACGCCGTCGATCTTCACCGCCGAATACATGGGCGGCGTCTGGTACTGGTCGCCGTGGAAGGATTTCACCGCCGCGAGAATCTCCGCCTCGGTGAAAGCGGGCACGGGAAACGTCTCGAGCACCTCACCCTCCGCATCCTGCGTATCGGTGACCTTACCGAACTCGATCGTGCCCTCGTACTCCTTGTCGAGGCTCATCAGGTACTGGGATACCCGGGTGGCCTTGCCGACGAGGATGATGAGCAGCCCGGTGGCCATGGGATCGAGGGTGCCGGCGTGGCCGACGCGTTTCATCCGCAACTTGCCGCGCAATCGCGCGACAACGTCGTGGGACGTGTGGTCAGTCGGTTTGTCGACCAAAAGGATGCCCTCCATTTCCCTCGGCGGCGTCAGCATGGCTCAGGATTTCCGCTCGGCATCGACCCGGGCGAGGCTTTCCGCCATCGCCGCCACCAACCGCGCGTAAAAACCAGCCGTGTCGCGCTTCAAATGCAGACCAGCCGCGCAGGCATGCCCGCCGCCGCCGAATCCGGCGGCGATGCGGTCGACGCGGGCCGACTTATCCTTGGCGCGCAGGCTGGCCTTGAACGTGCCATCAGCGCGCTCCTCGACCAGCGCGGCGATCTCGACGCCGTCGATGCAACGGGCGTAGTCGACCAGGCCCTCGGTGTCCTCGGCGGTGGCGCCGGTGGCCGAGAAGATTCCGGCCGGCAAAGTACCCACGCAAACCCGTCCGCCACATTCGAGGCGCAACGAGGCGAGAAACTCGCGCAGCAGCCGCAACTTCCCGATCGTCTCACGCTCGTAGAGCTCGAAACCGGCCTCGGCGGGATTGGCCCCGCGCGCGACGAGTTCGCCGGCGAGCTCGAAGCAGCGCCGCGAGGTGGCGCCGAAGCGGAACTGGCCGGTGTCGGTGAGGATGCCCGCGTAGAGCGCCTTCGCGGCCGACGCGTCGATCGTGAAGTCACCGTCGATGAGCACACCGGCGAGGATCTCGCACGTGGCCGCGGCGGCGGTGTCGATGAGGTTGACCGCCCCGAAACCCTGGTTCGAAAGATGATGGTCGATCACGCCGGCGGGCGACGAGAAGCGCGCCTTGAGCCGTTCGCCCCCGCGGGCGTGATCGGCGCAATCGACGAAGACGGCGGACCATTCACGCGGGCAGCGCAGCGTTTCCTCGAAGGGGCGGAAAGGCGTGGAACGCGCGAGGTACTCCAACCGGCGCGGCACGGCGTCGGGGTTGACGCAGATCACCTCGTGACCGAGCGACGCCAGGACGCGGGCCAGCGCCACCTGCGAGCCGATGCAATCGCCGTCGGGTCGCGCGTGTCCGCAAACCGCCACCGGCCGGCCGGAGAGCGCGCCAAGGAGTTCGCGGAGACGCGATGAGAGCCCGGGGAAATATTCCGCCACGCGAGCGTCCTCAGGAGGAGGCCGGCGGCGCCGGCGGATGATCGAGCCGGTCAAGCGCGCTCAGGATGCGCGCGCCCCGGATCGCGGACTCATCGAGCAGGAACTCGAACTTCGGCAGATACTTGAGCACGATCCGGCGCCCGAGTTCCGCGCGGAGCTCGCCCGCCTTGGAACGGATCCAGCGAAGTTTAGCCAGGCCCGTCTCCTCGTCGCCCACGACTGCCACGAAAACCCGTGCGTCGCGCAGGTCGGGCGAGACGCGCACCTCGGAGATCGTGACCGCCACAGCCTCGGCCTGATAGTGCCGGCGGAGGATGTCACTGAGCTCGCGTTGCACGAGCTCGTTGACGCGGACGGTGCGGTTGCTCATCGGGACGGCGGGCGCGGCCGGCGGGGCCGGCGGCGCGTCACAGGGAGGCGCGGACCTTCTGGACCTCGTAGCACTCGATGACGTCGCCGGCGGCGTAGCCGTTGAAATCGTCGAGCTTGATGCCGCACTCGAGACCGGCGCGCACCTCGTTGGCGTCGTCCTTGAAGCGCTTGAGCGTGGCGATCTTGCCCTCGTGGACGATCTCGCGGCCGCGGCGCAGACGCGCGGAGGCGTTGCGGTTGATCTTGCCCTCGGTGACGAGGCAGCCGGCGACGAAGCCCTTGGCGAGCGGGAACACCTGGCGAACCTCGGCGGCGCCCGTCTTGATCTCCTTGATGTCGGGATCGAGCAGGTCGGCCATCATCTCGCGGACCTTGTCGCCCATCTCGTAGATGATCTCGTAGGTCTCGACGCGCACGCCGTGGTGCTTGGCGAGCGGGGTGACACCGTTCTCCAGCCGGGTGTGGAAACCGATGACGACGGCGCCCGCGGCGCTGGCCATGAGGATGTCGTTCTTGGTGACGAGCCCCACCTCGATCGAGACGATCTCGAGCTGGACCTTGGCGCTCTTGATGCCCTCGAGAATGTTGCGCACGGCCTCGGAGGAACCGAAGACGTCGGTCTTGATGATGACCTTGAGCGACTTCGCCTGCGTGGCGGCGATGTTGGCGAACAACTGCTCGACGGAGACCTCCATGGGGACGGCGGCGGCCGTGGTGGCTTCCTTGCGCAGACGCAATTGCTCCTCCTCGGCGAGTTTCTCGGCCTCGCGGGTGTTCTTGACCGCGCGGAACGAGGCGCCGCTGTCGGGTGTGCCGCTCCAGCCGATCACGCGTACAGGCGTGGCGGGAGGCGCCTCCTTCAGGTTGCGCCCCTGGTCGTCGAACATGGCGCGGACCTTGGCGTGGTTGGGACCACTCACAAGGGCGTCGCCCACGCGCAACGTGCCGCGCTGCACGATGACGGTGGCGAGCGGACCGCGGCCGAAGTCGATCTCGGACTCGATGATGATGCCGCTGGCCTCGGCCTTCGGGTTGGCCTTGAGCTCCAGGACGTCGGACTGCAGCAGGATCATCTCGAGCAGCTCGTTGATGCCCTGGTTCTTGATGGCGGCGACCGGCACGGTGATCGTCTCGCCACCCCAATCCTCGGGGGCGATGCCGCGCTGCTGCATCTGGTTCTTCACCTGGTCGAGGTTCGCGCCCTTGACGTCCATCTTGTTGACGGCGACGAGCAGCGCGAAGCGGTCGGAATGATTCTGCTTCTCGGCGAGGGCGATCTTCAGCGCCTCCTCGGTTTGCGGCATGAAGCCGTCGTCGGCCGCGACGACGAGGATGGCGATGTCGGTCACGCTCGCGCCGCGGGCGCGCATCTTGGTGAACGCGGCGTGACCCGGGGTGTCGAGGAACGTGATCTTCCGGCCGTTGAACTCGATCTGGTAGGCGCCGATGTGCTGCGTGATGCCGCCGGCCTCGCCGGCGGCGACGTTGGCCTTGCGGATGGCGTCGAGCAGGGAGGTCTTGCCGTGGTCGACGTGACCCAAACTGCAGACGACCGGGGGACGGGGGGCGAGGTGCTTGGACTCGTCCTCCTCCGGCTTCTTCTCCTTCCGCTCCTTGGCCGCGGCCTGCTGAGCGGCGGCGTCTCCGCGGTGTTTGATCTCCAGCAGGAACCCGTATTTCTCGGCGACCTTCTGGGCAATGGACTCGTCGATGGTCGAGTTCATCGCCGCGAAACCCACGAGCTGGTTGAGCTCGGAGATCAGTTTGAATGGCTTGAGCCCGAGAGCGACGGCGAAGTCGCGCACCACGACCGGCGGTTTGAGATGCAGGACGCGGATATCGCCCTGCATGGTCGTGCGGATGACCGACGACGCGACTTGAGGGGTAGCCGGAGGCGCCCCCGGCAACGGCGGCGGACGCGGAGCGACCACGGCCGCGGGAGCGGAAACGCGCGGCGGAGCAATCGGAGGAGGAGCCACCGGAGCCTTGGCCGCGGGAACCGGCACGACCGGTGCGGAGGACGGCGCGGCAGGCGCGACAACGACCGGAGCTGGAGCGGAGACCGCGGGGGCAACGGGAGCGGGAACCGGACGCCACGGGACCGGAACGACCGGCGGAGCCGACGGGGCGGATTTGGCCGGGGCCGGCGCCGGGGAAACCGGACGCGGGGCGGGAGCCGGGGCGCGAACAATGG
>JBJTCH010000181.1:0-46294 GCA_046091745.1 Opitutaceae bacterium | reverse complement strand
GCTACCTCGTTTACCGGGGAAAAGAGCGCTTCAAGCGCGACGATGTCCTTTGTCTGCCGGCGGAGGAGTTTCTGTTGGGGCTGCGCCCTGGAGAGTTTCAGCCGTAAGGTGTTGTAAGCCACGCCCAGCCGACGCTCGGTTTCGCGCGGAGTCAGGAAGGGATTCCCGCCGATAAGGTCGATGAGTTGCAGCGGGACTTTCGAGCCGCTGCCGGCGAAGTCGTTCCGCCAAGTGGCAAGCTGTCGGGTGATTCTCTCCGCGCGACTCAGGGTGTCCTCCGCTTGGCGGGCGACGCCGTTCAGGAAGTATTCGATCCATCCAGCCCAGTCGCCCCGTTCCGTGATACCACGCAAGCCGTCGTAGTAATCATTCCTGGTCGCATCGAAAAACGCCGACAAATAGAGGAGAGGCTCGGGCAGCACGCCGCGCGCACAAAGTCCAAGGGTGATGAGCAATCGCCCGACGCGTCCGTTGCCATCGATGAAAGGGTGGATGGCTTCGAACTGATAATGTACCAAGGCGGCGTGTACGATCGGCGGGACGGTCTCGTCGTGCAGGAAATCCTCCCAGCGTCCGAGGTGCTTCATCAGATCGTTCGGCGGCGGCGGCACGTAGGATGCATCAATGAGCGTGCAACCCGGACGCCCGAACCAATTCTGGGTCCGGCGAAATTCACCCGGTGTGGCGTGGTCCCCTCGGACTCCGGTCATCAGCTTTTCGTGCAGTTCGCGGACGAGGCGGAGCGAAAGCGGGAACTGCTTCAGCCGTTTCATGCCGTGTTCCAGTGCGGCGACATAGTTGCCGACTTCGCGCAAGTCTTCCAGGCTGCGCTCAGGAGTCGCACCGGCTTCCGCGGCTAGCAGTTCGCCCAACGTGGCTTGCTTGCCCTCGATGCGACTGGAATAGACCGCTTCGCGACGGATAAACGGCCGAATCAGCACATGGGGATTGGGGAGTCGCCGTCCTTCGCCGGCGAGGCGCCCCAGCAGACGATCCGCCTGTGATAGGACACGGACCAACTGCGGCGTCCACGCAATCTGCGGCGGCAATGGCGAGGGCTGGAAGGCGCGATAGCCTGCCAAAGTTTTGATCCAGCGTCCTGCTGGCGAGGGCGCGGGGCTCGTTTTCATGCATGGAAACAAGCAGACAGCTTATTTCCATAAATTCTGAATCACGGAAACAAGAGATGGTCTGGTTTCCGCCGCATCATGGCGGGAGGGGTGGCGGCTGCTCGTGGTGCGACGAATGGCTCTGAGCAACCGAAGCGTGCCGGGGGAAAGGGTGTCGTCGGTTTTTTTCGAGGGTGTCAGGTGCACCCCAAGTGGGTGAGTCGCACCGCTCCGGCCGATGGGTGGCGTGCAGCGAGGGTCACCTGGCGAACCCTCGCCCCGGCGCTTCGGGGCGGTGGTTTACCGAGCAGTCTCGTCGCACCGTTCCGCTTTCCAGAATCGGCATTGACCGACCTTCCGGGCGCCGTACGGTCACCGATTCTTTTCGTCAAAACATCCTTCGTACCGCCGTGAACGTTCAACTGACCGCCGTTTCCACCACCCGCAAGAACCTCGTCGTCACCCTCGACGCGGCCGAAGTCGACGCCGGTCACCGCAAGGTCTGCACGCAGGTGGCCGGTCTCGTCCGGTTGCCCGGTTTCCGCCCCGGAAAGGCCCCCCTCGACATCGTGCGCAAGCGCTTCGCCAAGGAGATCGCAGACGAGTTCAAGCAGACCCTCACGACCGACGCTTACCGCGGCGCTTTGGAAAAGGAGAAGGTTGAGGTGCTTAACCTCGTTAAGGTCGATGGCGCCGAGTTCACTCCCGGTCAGCCTGCGACGGTCACCTTCGTGGTTGATGTGCGGCCGGAGTTCACCCTTCCCGGGTACGTCGATCTTCCCACGGAGGTCGCCCCGGTCGAGGCTTCCGACGCCGAGGTCGAGAAGGTCATCGAGGGCCTGCGCTCCGACCGCGCGGACTTCAAGGCCGCCGATCGCGAGTCGCGCAAGGGCGATTACGTGAAGCTCGCCTACGAGGGCAAGGTGGACGGCAAGCCGATCACGGAGCTCGCGCCCGACAAGGAGTTGTACGGCAAGGTCCCGCAGACATGGGAGGAGGTTGAGGGAGGTAACGAGGGCGTGATCCCCGGTCTCGGCCAGCAGATCGCCGGCCTCAAGGCGGGCCAGAAGCGTGAGGTAAAGATCACGTTCCCGGCCGACTTCGCGCCGGTGCCCGCGCTCGCCGGCACATTGGCGACCTACGCGGTCGAGGTGCAGGAGGTGCGCGAGCGCGTCCTTCCGCCGCTCGACGCCGAGTTTTTCAAGTCCCACCAGGTCGACGACCTCGCCGGCCTTCAGTCGCAGGTGAAGACCAACCTGCGCATGCAGAAGGAGTATGAGAACCGCGCCGCGCAGCGCCGTCAGGTGACCGAGCGTCTCGGCGCGGCGGTTGACTTCGAGGTGCCGGAGTCGCTGGTCGATTCCGAGACGCAGTCCGTGCTGCGCCAGTTCATCGAGGAGAACATGCGCCGCGGCGTGCCGGCGGAGCAGTTCGAGAAGGACAAGAAGGCGTTGTTCGAGGGCGCGCGGAAGGCCGCCGCGGGTCGCGTGAAGCTGCAGCTCATCCTCGCTCAGATCGCGGAGCGCGAGAAGATCACGGTCACGAACGACGACCTGAATGACTTCATCTACCGTGAGGCGATGCGGTCGCGCCAGAAGCCCGACAAGCTAGCCAAGTCGATCGCGGGCGACAACGCGCAGATCCGCGCGATCCAGCAGAGCATCATTTTCGACAAGGCGGTTGAATTCGTGGTGTCCAAGGCTAAGGTCACGACCGTGACGCCGAAAGCCTGAGGCGCGCCGCCAACACCGTGAGCTACTACGTCCCCATCGTCCTTGAGAACACCGGCCGCGGAGAGCGGTCGATGGATATCTACTCCCGCCTGCTGAAGGACCGCATCATCTTCATCGGCACGCCGATCGACGACGTCGTGGCCAACCTCGTGATCGCGCAGATGCTGTTCCTCCAGATGGAGGACTCGAAGAAGGACATCCACCTGTACATCAACTCGCCGGGCGGCGTGGTGACGGGCGGTATGGCGATCTACGACACGATGAATTTCCTGCAGTGCGACATCGTCACGTACTGCGTGGGCATGGCGGCGAGCATGGGCACCGTGCTGCTGGCCGCGGGCACCAAGGGGAAGCGTTTCGCGCTGCCGAACAGCCGCGTCATGATCCACCAGCCGAGCGGCGGCGCCGGCGGCCAGACGGCCGACATCGCCATCGCGGCCCGGGAGATCCTCCGCTGGCGCAAGACGCTCAACGAGGCCATCTCGCGCCACACCGGCCGGTCCGTCGAGCAGGTCGAGAAGGACTCCGACCGCGATTATTACATGAGCGCCGCCGAGGCTAAGGATTACGGGATCGTGGATCACGTGGTGGTCTCGACGCGCGAGGCGCAGGTGGCGGTCGGCAAGGTCGCCTGAGGTCGGGCAAGGTTCGCGACCAGGCCCGCAGTTACGGGCTGGTTTTTCCGCGGGGCGTTCCCCACGCTCCGCGCACCTTCACGGAGGCCGCGCACCCGGAGCGCACCGTTCCCGCGCCACGCCGCCGCGAAGGCGAACTTCCGTGCGCCGTTTAACCCCGATTCTCCTCACCGCTCTCGTCTCTCTCGCCGGCGCCGCGCCGGCTGAAAACGATCCGTCGGAAATCCTGCGCGAGCTCCGGAGCTTCGCCACCACCGGCACGCTGCTCCACGTCGCGGCGCATCCGGACGACGAGAACACGCAGCTCATCACTTACTTCGCCCGCGCGCGCGGCTACCGCACGGCGTACCTTTCGCTGACGCGCGGCGACGGCGGCCAGAACGAGATCGGGCGGGAGTTCGACGAGAAGCTGGGGCTCGCCCGCACCCATGAGTTGCTGGCGGCCCGGCGGATTGACGGCGGACGCCAGTTTTTCACCCGCGCGATTGATTTCGGTTACTCGAAGACCGTCGACGAGACGCTGCGGTTCTGGGACCGCCGTGAGGTGCTGGGCGACGTCGTGCGGGTCATCCGCATGTTCCGGCCCGATGTCGTCGTGACGCGATTCTCTCCCACGGGTGGCGGCACGCACGGCCATCACACCGCTTCGGGTCTGCTCGGGCTTGAGGCGGCGAAGCTCGCCGGTGATCCGGCGGCCTATCCGGAGCAATTGTGCGAGGGGCTCGCCGTTTGGAGTCCGCGCCGCGTGCTCCTCAACGCCGGCGGTCCCGGGCGCGGCGGTACGACGCCGGCGGGAGCGGTGAAGATGGACATCGGGGGGCGGGATCCCGCCTCGGGCGAGGGGCTCGGCGCGATCGCGAGCCGCAGCCGCGGCCAGCACATCACGCAGGGGTTCGGCGGCTTCGGGAGTCGCGGTGCGGGTGACGGTCCCAACGAGCAGGCGTTTATCCTGCTGCACGGTGAGCCGGCGCAGAAGGACCTCTTCGATGGCATCGACACGACGTGGGCGCGTTTCGGAGCGAAAGGCGCGGCGGTCGCGAGGATCGCCGCGGAGGCGATCGCGGCTTTTCAAAAGGACGACCCGTCCGCGAGCCTCCCGGCGTTGTTCCGCGTGCGTGCGGCGCTGGCGGATCTGCCGTCGGAGCCGCTCGTGCTTGATCGGCGCGCGCAACTGGAACGCATCCTGAGTGCCGCGGCTGGAATTTCGGTGCGGAGCGAATCTGGACTGGCGGAGGTGGTTCCCGGCGAAACGCTCCAGGCACGTTTCTCGGTTAGATCGAACGGAAGCACCGCGGTGCGCTGGACTGGCCTGCGTGCCTTGGGTGGCGAGGTGTCGCTGCCCGCCACCGCCGGGGCTCCGGGAAAAGCAGGCGCCACGGTGGAACACGTCGGACGCGTGCCCGGTGATCTCGCGGTTTCCCAGCCGTATTGGCTGCGCGAGGCGGGACGCGACGGCATCGCGACGGTGCGCGACACCTCGCTGATCGGTCGGCCCGAGAATCCGCCGGTTTTTCCGGTCTCGTACGCATTCGAAGTCGGCGGGGAAAAGCTGCGGGTCGAGGAGGAGCTGGCGGCCTTCTCTCCGGCGGAAAAAGGCGGCGAACGTCGTCGGCGCGTGGATGTGATCGCGCCCGTCTCGTTGCGCCTGCCGGCTGAGGTCGTGCTTTTCGCGCCGGGCGCCAAACGCCGCGTGGAGGTCGAGGTCGTCGCGGCGCGTCCGGCCGCCGGTGCGGCGCGACTGAGGTTGCCCGCGGGCTGGGTGGCGACCCCGGAGAAGGCGCCGTTTGCCTTGGGCAAAGCCGGGGATTCCGCCCGCGTCGCGTTCGAGGTCACGGCTCCTGCTTCGCCGGGAAAGGCGACGCTTCTCGTGGAGGCGGATGTCGGCGGTGTTTCCTGCACGCGGCAGCGCGTCGTGATCGATTACGCGCATCTGCCGGTGCTGCTCCTGCAACCGGAGGCCCGCGTGCGGCTGGTGGTAGCCGACGTCGCCGCGCGTCCCTCCCGTGTCGGCTACCTGCCGGGTGCGGGGGACGATGTGTCCCGGGCGCTGCTGCAGCTCGGTCACGAGGTGAGAACCCTGCGCGGCTCCGATCTGAATCCGGACGGACTGCGCGGATTGTCGGCGGTGGTGATCGGCGTGCGCGCGTTCAACGAGCGTGACGACCTCGCGGAAAACCTGCCGGGGCTGTGGCGGTGGGTCGAGTCGGGTGGCACGGTCATCGCGCAGTACAACCGCCCCAACGGGCTCGCGGCGCCGAAGCTCGGGCCGTACGAACTCTCGATCCAGGGCTCCGCTCCGCAACTGCGCGTCACCGACGAGACGGCTCCGGTGAAATTCCTGCTGCCGGGGCATCGCGTTTTGAATGCGCCGAACCGCATTGGTGAGGCGGACTTCGCGGGTTGGGTGCAGGAACGCGGGGCGTATTTCCCGAGCAGCTGGGATGAGGCGCGCCACGAGGCCGTGCTGGCGATGAGCGACCCCGGCGAACCGCCGCTCAAGAGTTCGCTCCTCGTGGCGCGGCACGGGAAGGGACATTACGTTTACACCGGGTTGGCGTTTTTCCGTCAGCTGCCAGCCGGCGTGCCGGGGGCCTACCGGCTTTTCGCCAACCTGCTCGCGCTGGGGCCCGACGCGTGAACGACCGGCGACAAACGATTCCCGCGCGCGATGACGAAGGCCCGCGCCTGCCGGGCTTCCGCACGTGGCGCGGCGTGTATCTCCTCGTCGTGGGGGCCTTCGTCGCGCTGGTGGTCGCGCTGACGATCTTCACCCGCCTGCACGCATGACCACCCTCGATTGGATCGTGCTTTTGGGGACGATGCTGGGCATCGCGGGCTACGGAACGTGGCGCACGCGGCGCACGAGCCAGCTCGACACTTACCTCAAGGGATCGAGCGAAAGCGGCTGGTTCACGATCGGGGTCTCGGTGGCGGCGACGCAGGCGAGCGCGATCACATTCCTCTCGATTCCCGGGCAGGGATTCGAGAGCGGGATCGGCTTTGTGCAGAATTACTTCGGGTTGCCGCTCGCGCTGATCCTCGTGTGCGCGGTTTTCCTGCCGATCTACCGGCGGCTCGGAGTCTACACCGCGTACGAGTACCTGGGCCGGCGTTTCGACGCGAAGACGCGCTTGCTGGGTGCGGGTCTGTTCCTGCTGCAGCGCGGCCTCGCGAGCGGAGTCACGATCTACGCGCCGGCGATCATCCTTTCGACCGTGCTCGGCTGGCGCGTCGACTACACGATCGTCGGCACCGGGGTGCTGGTGATCGTTTACACGGTCACGGGAGGTAGCGCGGCGGTGAGCCTCACGCAGAAGTGGCAGATGGGCGTCATCTTCGCCGGCATGGCGGCCGCGTTCGTCCTGCTGCTGTTGCGGCTGCCGCCGGGCGCGTTGGACCTGGCGGGTGCGATGGGACGACTGGAGGCGGTGGATTTCTCGCTGGATCCGGATCGCCGGTACACGCTCTGGAGCGGCCTGCTCGGCGGATTATTCCTGTCGCTCTCGTACTTTGGAACCGACCAGTCGCAGGTGCAGCGTTACATCGGGGGCGGTGGCCTGCGGGAGGGGCGGCTCGGACTGGTTTTCAACGCGCTGCTCAAGATCCCGATGCAGTTCCTCATCCTGCTGCTCGGCGCGCTGGTCTTCGTTTTCTACACCTTCGAACGGGCGCCGGTCTTCTTCAACCAGGCCGAGTGGCGGCAGCGCGTCGCGGGGCCCGACGGAGCGCGGTTCCGCGCCATCGAGGAGCGTCACGACGCCGTGCACGCGGAGCGCAGGGCGGCGGCGCGCGCGTGGCTCGACGCCCGCGACGGCGGCGACGCCCGCGTGGCGGCGGAAACACGGGCGGCGATGCTGGCGGCGCAGAAACAGGTCGACGCGGTGCGCCGGGAGGCGAAGGCGGCGCTCACCGCCGCGGATCCGCGAGTGAAGACCAAGGATTCGGACTACGTCTTCATCACGTTCGTGCTCACCCAGCTGCCCTCGGGGCTCGTCGGCCTCCTGGTGGCGGTGATGTTCGCCGCGGCGCTCGGCTCCAAGGCGGGCGAGTTGAATGCGCTTGGCACGACGACGACGATCGATCTCTGGCGTCAGTTCCGGCCGCTCGCGGCGGCCGACGAGGCGAGGAACGTGCGCACGGCGAAATGGTTCACCGCGCTGTGGGGTCTTTTCGCGATCGCGTTCGCGCTCTTCGCGAGCTTCTCGGAAAACCTCATCGAGGCCATCAACATCCTCGGATCGTTGTTCTACGGTGTCGTGCTCGGCATTTTCCTGGTGGCTTTCTTCGCCCGGAAGGTGGGTGGCACGGCGGTGTTCGCGGCGGCGCTCGTCGCCCAGGCGCTGGTGATCAGCCTCTACGCGTCCCTCTCCATCTCCTACCTTTGGTACAACCTGATCGGCTGCGCGGCCTGCGTGCTGCTGGCGCTGCTCCTTCAGGCGCTGCTGCCGCGACGAAACGGGGAGGTCGCGGCGACGTGAGCAGCGGGCCCGTCATTTGCTTCGGACAGCAGCCATGCGGGTTTTTTCCGCGGCGGTTCCTATTCGCCAAGATCCAGACCGCGCGCCGGCTGCAGGCCGAAATTGGCGGAGAGATCGTGTTCTTTCTCCACGACAGCGACCACGACCCGCGCGAGACCCAGACCATCCTGCGGCACCGGCACACCGGCCAGGTGGCGACGTTGAATTTCAACTTCGAGAACCGCCTGCAGCGGAAGTGGTCGCCGCTCTTCCTCAAGCGGATCCCCTCGGGCTGGCAGGCGGGGATGGCGAGGCAACTGGGGGCCTACGTTTCACCGGAGCGGGTCGAGCAGTTCAAGGCGGTCGGCGCCGGAAACGTGGCTGACTTCTGTCTCGAGCTTTACCGGCGCATGGGGCTGCTCGACGGGATCAGCGTGGTGCGCTCGAGCGATCCAGTGGTAAGGCGCGCGGGAGGGCGGCCGGCGGATTTCTTCGTCGATGTTCCGCACGAGGGGGAAATCGTCCGGGCCCGCTGGCGCGATGGCGTCCTGCAACTGCACGAAGGCGGGGACAGCTACGTCACGCTCCCCGCGCGGGAGTTTACCGCGGAGCAGATCACACCCGCGCGCGACACGCGGCTGCCCTGGATGCAGGCGTCGGTCCGTTGCACCCACTACATCGCCGGGGCCGGCGAACAAGCGTACTTGCGCCGCGAGGACGCCCCTGAAATCACCTTCGGCGACCGTGACCCCATCGACCGTGCGGACGAAGCCTACCACTGAACGTTCCCTGCTCGTTTTCGGGGCGCATCCCGACGACATCGAGTTTGGCTGCGGGGGAATCGTGGCCGGGGAGGTGAGGCGGGGACGGTCCGTGCAACTCGTGGTTTGCTCGCGCGGCGAGGCTGGAAGCAACGGCACCCCCGCGATTCGTGCCCGCGAGGCTCGGGATGCCGCGCGGGAGCTGGGGGCCGCGATCGAGTTCGCCGATCTCGGGGGCGACGCCCATTTCAGCGCGACTCCGGCGCACGCGATCAAGTTGGCGGCGATCATCCGCCGGGTGCGTCCGGCGGTGGTATTCGCGCCGACGGTGGAGGAAAATCAGCACCCGGACCACGCCGTGCTGGGACGTCTGGTACGCGATGCGTGCCGTTTGGCGCGTTTTGGTGGTTTGCGGGAGCTGCGCAGGCGCGCTCCGCATGCCATCGGCCAACTTTTCTTCTACGCGCTCACGGCCGAGGCTGAGCCGGCCGTAAGCGGGCGCGTGCTGGTGGATGTGTCCGCCGCGGAGGTGCGCGCCGCGTGGGTCGCGGCGATGAAGGCGCATGCGTCGCAACTGCGCACGCGCGACTACGTGGAGTTTCAACTCACCCGCGCGCGGCTGCACGGTCTGGCGGCCGGCGTGGAGTACGCCCAGCCGCTTTTCCCGGCTTCGCCGCTGCTGGTGGATTCGCTGGCGAGCCTCGAGCGCGCGGCGCGGCGCTTCTGAAGATGCCGGGCCGGAGTTTTCGCGTCGGTATCACCTGCTACCCCTCGGTGGGAGGATCAGGGATACTGGCCTCAGCGCTGGGTGAGGAACTGGCCCGTCGCGGACACGAGGTGCACTTCATCAGTTACGACCGGCCGTTCCGGCTGCCGGCGGCGGCGCCGCGGATCCACTTTCATCCGGTTGCGATCAACGACTACGAGCTGTTCAAGTATCCTGATTACACGCTGCCGCTCTCCGTGAAGATGGCGGAAGTGGCGCGTGATCACGCCTTGGATGTTTTGCACGTGCATTACGCCGTGCCGCACGCGACCGCGGCGATCCTTGCGCGGGCGATGTCGGCACCCGGGCGCGAGCCGCGCGTGGTGACGACGCTGCATGGCACCGATACGACGTTGCTGGGGCGGGACGCGGGTTATGGTCCGGCGATCCGCCACGCGCTGACTCGATCCGACGCGGTGACAGCGGTTTCGGGCTGGTTGCGCGAGGAGACGGTGCGCCTGCTGAACGTGGAGCGGCCGATAGAGGTGATCCCGAACTTTTTCACCCCGCGGCCGCCCGGAAGATCACGGGCGGAGATCCGGGCGGAACTCGGGGTGGGGGATGTCCCGTTGGTGGTTCACGTCTCAAATCTCCGACCGGTGAAACGGATCGACCTGCTGCTGGAGACGGTGGCGCGAGCGTTGCCGGGGCGCGATTTCCGACTGCTGGTGCTGGCGGGCGGTGATTTCCGGCCCTTCGCGGAGCAGGCGAAGCGACTGGGCGTCGCGGACCGCGTGGTGGTGCGGGAGAATGTCTTTGAGGTGGAGGACTACGTCGCGGCGGCTGACATCGGACTGTTCACCTCGGACTCCGAGAGCTTCTGCCTCGGCATCCTCGAGGCGATGTTCCTCGGCGTGCCGAGCGTATCAACCGCGGTGGGTGGCGTGCCGGAGGTGGTGGCCGATGGCCGGACAGGCTTGCTCGCTCCGGCGGGGGACGTAGCTGGGTTGTGGGCGGCGTTGGGTTCGCTCTTGGATGACACCCCGCGCCGCCGTGCCATGGGGGACGCGGCGCGCCAACGGGCCCGCGAGTTGTTTTCCGCCGAATCCGTCGTTCCGCGCTACGAGGAGCTCTATGCGAGGGTAATCGCGGCCCCCGCGGCACCCGTACCGCACTGAGCAATTCCCGGCAGTTTCAACGCGTTCCGCATTCGGAACCGCTAGCGGCCCGAACTGAACATTGAACGCCCTGACCCCATCGGGAATCCGCCCCCGAAGGGGTCAGGTCGTTCAATGTTTTTCACGTGGGGCACTCCGCTCTCGCCAAGGGTGGAGGGAGGCTTCATAGCGTCCCACTTTTCCATCATGCCGACCTACGATTATGCGTGCCAGGCCTGTGACCATCAGTTCGAGCACTTCCAGTCGATCAAGGCCGATCCGCTCGATAAGTGTCCCAAGTGCGGAAAAAAGAAGTTAAAGCGTCTGCTCGGCGCCGGCGCCGGTCTGATCTTCAAGGGAACCGGATTCTACATCACCGACTACAAGAAGAAGTCGGGCGGGGGTGGAGAGTCCAAGTCCGGCGGTGAGTCGAAGTCCTCCGGCGAGAGCAAACCCGCCACGAGTTCCTCGAGCTCGAAGACCTGAGGCCATGAGCGCGAGCCGCAAGGGGCCGACCGGTCCGTCCAACACCGAAGTCGCCGTGGCGGCGGTGTTCAGTCTCGCCCTCGGTGCCATCATCGGGGCGGCCCTGCTGGTCATCCAGCCGGTTGCGACCGTGAAGGAACTGCCTGCGGAGAAGGATCGGCCGCGCGGCGCGGTCTACTTGGTCGAGGGCGGGCGCGACTCCTCGAAATCGGCGGAAGCGATCCGTAAGCGGCAGCTGTTCATGGGCGGCCAGTCCGTTTCCCTCAGCGAGGAGGAATTGAATCTCGTGTTCGCCTCGCCGGCTCCGAGACCCGGGGAAAAGACCACGCAACCTGAGGTCGTGATCGCGGGCGTGTTCGCGGTGGGCGAGCCCAACCTGCGGATCGCCGACGGGTTGATCCAACTTGCCGCGCCCGTCCGGCTCACGCTTCCGGATCTCGGGGTGAAGTTCATCGCTCAGGTTCGCGGCACCATGGTCAAGAAGGCGGACGGCTTCGTCTTCGAGCCGCGGGAAATGTACCTCGGCGGTTGTCCCCTGGGCGCGTTCCCGTTTGTCGGCGGGATGATCCGCGCTCGCCTGGGCACGGTCGAGGTCGTGCCCGGTGAATTGCGCGCGAACTGGGCGCGCCTGGTCGACGCTTCCGTCGACGGTCGGCTGCTGCGCCTCCGACTGCCGTGACCCCGCGGGGGCTTCTGCTTTCGCTGATCGCGGGAGTTGCCGCGCTGCCGGGCCCGTCCGTCCGCGCCGCCGCGACACCGGTTCTGGTCCAGACGTCCGCGGGCCGGTTTGAGTTCGCCACGATCGATCCCGCGGCGGGGCATGCCGTGGCCGCCTTGGCGGACGAGATGTGGCGGCACTTGGAAAAACCTCTCGGTTTGCCGGCTGCTTTCTCCTCGCCGGTTTTCGTCCGACTCCTGCCGGCGCCGGGCGATGGCAGGACGGCGGCCTTTGAGATTAATCTGGAGCCCGGCGGCGTGGTGTCGCTCTGGTGGCGCGGCGACGTCGGGGAGGATGCCCTGCTGCGCCGGGCGCTGGTGCGCGGATTGTTGGCCCGGCTGGCCGTGGCGCAGCGCGGGGCGGCGGCGAGCGCGACGCCCGCCGTGTGGTTGGAGCACGCTTGCGTGGCTTGGTGGCGGGCGAGGGCGGAGGGAGCGCAACTCGATCTCGCCCGGCTGCGGGTCGCGCGGATTCCGCCGCCGCCGATCGCCGGCCTGCTCGACTGGTCCGCCGATTCGGAGCCGGAGTCGGCAGTGTCCGCCGCGATGTTCTGGCTCATGACGTTCCTACAGGCGGAATCCGGACCCGCGGGCGAATGGCCTGCCCTGGTCCGCCGGCTCATCGCCGGCATGGATCCCCAAGCCGCCTTGGCGGTGAGTTATCCGGGGCGCTTTCAGGGCGTCTCGGCGCGGGAACTCTGGTGGCAGACCGGCTGGCATCACCACCGGCGCGTGCGGGTTCTTCCGGTGAAGGAAGCCGCGGAGTCGCGAACCGCCATCGACGCCTTCGCTCGCTTCGTCTTTGCCGCGCCGGAGGGCGATGCCGACCGGATTGTGCCTCTGGCGGAGGTGTTCGCGCGGGGCGCGGAGCCGGCGGTGGCGGCTGATTTGGCGCGGCGCCTCAACGCGCTCGGCCTCATCACGACCGCCCTGCATCCCTTTTATCTTAACGCGGGTCTTTCACTCGCGGATGCGTTTCAGGCGGCCGTGGCGGGCAAAGCCGAACCGGGCAAGCTTGCCGCCGCGTTTGAACGCGACCGCCGGGAGGGCGCCGTTTTGGAAGAGGCATCGCGGCGCGCGCTCGATGCCCTCGAGGCGAAGGCGCAGGCGACCGCGAACCCGGACAAGGGGTAAGACTTGCCGGCGCGCGCGGCGGCGGACGAGAGTCCGCGCGTGTCCCGGCACTTCAAGAACATCAGCCTCGTCGCGGCGGCGACGATGGTTTCGCGGGTGCTCGGGCTGGGGCGCGACATGCTCGTGACGGCGGTGTTCGGCATCGAGGCGATCGCGTCGGCTTTCTACACCGCGTTCACACTGCCGAATCTTTTCCGGCGACTCCTTGGTGAAGGCGCGCTGACGGCAGCCTTCGTGCCGACGCTGAACGAGGAAATCCAGCGCGGCGGACGTGAGGCTGCGTTTGACCTGCTGAACAAGGTCGCCAGCTGGCTGCTCGTAGCGAGCGGCGCCGTGGTGGCGTTGGGGATGGCGGGGCTATGGTTCGTCGGCACCCGCGGAGTCGCGGCCGTTCCGGCGGGCTTGGAGCCAGGCACGTGGACGCGCTGGCTGGCGGCGGCGGATCTCGGCGTGGTCCTTTTCCCTTATCTTGTCTTCGTGTGCCTCGCGGCCGCGTTCAGCGCGGCGTTGCAGACACTCAACCGGTTCCTCGAACCGTCGCTTTCGCCGATCTGGCTGAATCTGGCGATGATTGGATTGCTCGCGGGCGGCGCCTACGGCGGTTGGGCGGCGGACCAGCACGGCGCGATGCTGTGGCTGTGCACGGGCGCGCTGCTCGGTGGATTCCTGCAAATGGCGGTGCCGGCCGCCGCGCTCCTGCGCGAGGGCTGGCGTCCGAAAATTGATTTCGGCCGAAGCGAACCGGTGCGACAGATCGCGCGCCTCATGGGGCCGACCGTCTTCGGTTCGGCGGTCTACCTGATCAACATGTCGGTTTCCCGTTTCATCGGGCTGTCGTTGAACGATTCCGCCGTGGCGGCGCTCAACCTCGCGACGCGCCTGATGGAGCTTCCCATCGGGGTCTTCACGGTGGCGGTTTCAACGGTCGTTTTCCCCCTGATCTCTCGGTACGCCGCGGCGGGGGATTGGGGCCAGCTGGCCGCGGCCTACCACAAAGGCGTGCGCCTGATCCTCGCCGTGAATGTCCCCGCCGCCGCGGGACTCGCCGTGCTGGCGGAGCCGATCGTGCGCGTGCTTTTCCAACGCGGTGCCTTCGACGGGGGTGACACTCTGGCGCTCGGGCCCGTGCTGCTCACCTACGCGCTCGGCCTCCCGTTCCTCGCGTGGACCAATATCGTGCTGCGGGCGTTCTACGCGCAGAAGGACACCACCACGCCGGTGCGCGCCGCCGTGATCAGCCTGTTGGTGAATATCGTGCTGAGCGTACTGCTGATGCGGCCGTTCGGGACCGTTGGCCTCGCCGTCGCAGGCAATCTCGCGACCGTCGCGCAGCTGATTTATCTCCAGTACCGGTTGCGGCAGCGCAACCGACTCCTCGGGGTCGCGCCCGTCCTGCCCGATCTGCTCAAGGTGGTGGTGGCAACGCTCCTGATGGCGGCGATCGTGGCGTTGGTTTGGCGGGCCGGCGCCGGTTTCGTCGCGCGCGGCAAGGCCGCGGAAGCTCTCGGATTGCTGGTGACGATTGGAGTCGGCGCGGCGGTTTGCGGCGGGTTGCTCTGGGTCCTGCGGATCCAAGGACGCGATGATCTGGTCGCCATGCTCCGACGCCGCGCGGTACGCGGAAACTGATCCGGGATGAAAGGACGCTTCGATTGGTTTCAGGCGGGCCTGATCGCCGCGATGATGGTCGCCTGGTTGGCGCCCGCGCCGGGCGCGGCCGGAGGTTGGTTGCGGCCGGAGTATCTCACCAAGACCGCTGTCTCGCTGGGGTTTCTGCTGCAAGGACTGCGTCTTCCCTTCAGCGCCCTGCGTTCGGGAGCGCTTAATTGGCGGCTGCACGCGATCGTGCAGGGGACAACCTTCCTCGTGTTCCCGCTGGTCGGGATCGCGCTCTTTGTCGTTTTGGAGGGAAGTTTGGCGCCGGAGTTGCGCGCGGGTATCGTGTATCTCTCGGTCGTACCCTCGACGGTTTCGTCCTCGATCTCGTTGACCGCGGTGGCCCGGGGAAACGTGGCGGCGGCGGTGTTCAACGCCACGCTTTCGAATCTGGCCGGGGTCCTGATCACGCCGCTGTTGGTCGCCCTCTTTCTCTCCACGACCGGTACGGCCCGTCCCCTGGGACCGGTTGTCATCGACCTCGCGCGCTGGCTGCTGCTGCCGTTGGCGGTCGGGCAAGCGTTGCGGCCGCTGCTCTCGGATTGGGCGCAACGCCATAAGGTTTCCCTCGGGGTGGTGGACCGGCTGGCGGTGCTGATCCTCGTCTACACGTCGTTCTGCGACTCCTTCGCCGGGGGCATTTGGTCGCGCCAAGGTCCGTGGGCGCTGGCTTTCATCATCCTGCTGAGCGTCGCGTTGCTGGGGGCGGCGACTTTCTTCACGCGCTGGGCGGCGCGGCGCGTCGGGCTGGGCTGGGAGGATCAGATGGCGGCGGTTTTCTGCGGATCCCAGAAAACCATCGCGGCCGGAGTGCCCATGGCGAAGGTGATCTTCGGCGCGCACCCGGCGCTCGGGGTGATGTTGCTCCCGCTCATGATCTACCACGGCCTGCAGCTGTTCGCCGGAGGCTGGTTGGCGCAACGCTGGGGCCGGTCGGGCTGACGAACGCGCCGGGCGTTCAGATCTCACCGAGCCGCGTGCAGGCGGCCTCGCGGCCGGGTCCGGCGGGACGGAGGGACGGTACCGCGGTGCGGCAGACGTCGGTCGCGTAGGCGCAGCGGGGATGACAGGCGCAGCCCGGGGGCGGGTTCAGCGGTGAAGGCGGGTCGCCGGCCAGCACGATGCGCTGGCGGCTGCGTTCACGCTCGGGGTCGGGCACCGGGATGGCGCTGACGAGCGCGCGGGTGTAGGGGTGCGCCGGTCGCTCGATGACGTCGACCGCCGCGCCGAGTTCCACGATGCGCCCGAGGTACATCACGGCGACCCGGTCGGAGATGTGCTTCACCACCGAGAGGTCGTGCGCGATGAAGACCAGCGCGAGGTTCATGTCGCGGCAGAGGCTCGCGAGGAGGTTGAGGATCTGCGCCTGGATGGAGACATCGAGAGCCGAGACCGGTTCGTCGGCAACGATGATGCGCGGGTTGAGGGCGAGGGCGCGCGCGATGGCGATGCGCTGGCGCTGGCCGCCGGAAAACTCGTGCGGGTACTTGCGCACGAAGCGCGGCGCGAGGCCGACGCGTTCCATCAACGAGGCGACCCGCGCGGGAATTTCCCCCGGCGGGCAGATGCCGTGCACCCGCATGGGTTCCGCCAGCGTGTCGAAGACCGTGAGCCGCGGATTTAGCGACGCGTACGGGTCCTGGAAAACCATCTGCAGCTCCCGCCGCGCGGCCCGCACCTCGGCGGCGGAGCCTGAAGTGAGGTTGCGCCCGCCCAGCAGCACCGTGCCGGCCGTCGGCGGGATCAGCTGCATGATGGTGCGGGCGAGGGTGGATTTGCCGCAGCCCGACTCACCGACGAGCCCCACCACCTCGCCCGGCGCGACGGTGAGCGATACGCCGTCGATGGCGCGCACGGTACCGACGTCGTGTTGGAAGATCAGGCCATGGCGCACCGGGAAGTGCGTCTTCACCTCGCGAAGCTCGAGCAGCGGTTCGGGCATGGCGGACTTCAGATTTCCCCGGCGTGGACGCGGGCGCAGGCGTGCGCGTGCTCCGCGGTGGCGGAACGGAGGGTGGCGGGTGTGCTGGAGCACCCGGTCGTCGCGTATTCGCACCGGGGGGCGAATGGACAGCCGGGTTGGGGGCGCGAGAGGTCGGGCGGCAGACCCTCGATTGAGTAGAGCGCGGCGCCTTTGCGCTGCAGGCCGGGGATGGAACGCTGGAGGGCGCGGGTGTAGGGATGCCGGGGCGCGGCGAACAGCGCGCGCGTCGGGGCGGTCTCGACGATCCGGCCCGCGTACATCACCTGCACGCGGTCGCAGAGACCGGCCACGACGCCGAGGTCGTGCGTGATGAAGATGACCGCCATGCCGAGCTCGCGTTGCCGTTGGCGGATGAGCTCGAGGATCTGGGCCTGCACCGTCACGTCGAGCGCCGTGGTCGGTTCGTCCGCGATCAGCAGCTCGGGCCGGGTGATCAACGCCATCGCGATCATCACGCGCTGGCGCATACCGCCGGAGAACTCGTGCGGGTAAAGCTGCATCCTTCGTCCCGCGTCGTTGATCCCGACCGCCTCGAGGGCTTCACCCGCGCGGCGCAGGGCGTCGCGGCGCGTGACCCGCTCGCGGATCAGGAGCGGCTCGCTGAGCTGGTCGGCCACCCGCAGGTACGGGTTGAGCGAAGTCATCGGATCCTGGAAAATCATCGCGATCCGCTTGCCGCGCAGCCCGCGGGCCTGCGCCGGAGTGCACGTGAGCAGGTCGACCCCGTCGAAGACCGCGGACCCGCCCTCGATGCGGCCGGGCGGCTGCGGAATCAGCCCCATCAGGGAGTAGCACGTCACCGATTTGCCTGAGCCGGACTCGCCCACAATCCCGAGCGTCTCGCCGCGATCGACGGAGAAACTCACTCCGTCCACCGCCCGGTAGACACCGCTCCGCGTGTGGAAACTGGTGCGGAGGTCGGTGACGGTGAGGAGCGGCACGGCGGGGCTCACGAAAGCAGCGGACGCACGGCTGCCAATACCGTTTCCGCCTCGAGATCGGCCAACCGACCACCGCCGGTCGGAGACGAGCCCGGCGCCTGGAGGATCACACGTGGCGCGGCGAAGACCGGCCCCGTGCGCACCGGATTCGTCGGTCCGAACAGCGCGACCACCGGCACGCCGAGCGCGTTGGCGAGATGCATGCCGCCGGTATCGTTGGTCACCAACAGCCGGCAGGCCCGGAGCTTCGCGGCGAAGGTCGGCAGATCCGTCTTCCCCGCCAGATCCGCGACCTTACCCGACGGAAAACCCGCGGCGATCTCGCGGGTAAGCGCGGCGTCGGTCGCGGTGCCGAACAAAACAAACGAGTTGGCCGGCGACCCCGCGATGAGTTCGCGCCAGCGGGCGACGGGCCAACGTTTCCCCGGCGTGTTTTCCGAACCGGTAATCAAGCCAATCGGACTTTCCTTGGCTGCGGTGGCGGGAAAAATCGGCGCGCAGTCGGCCTCGGCGGTCAGGCCGAAATGCGCGAGGAACGCCCGCCACAACTCGAGTTGGTGCGTGCCGGTTTCGTCGAAGCCGGGTGCTGGCCGGTAGGCGTGGGACAGCAGCGGACGGTACTTTCCGGCGCGCACGATGCCGAAGCGCTGGCGCGAGCCGGCCAGCCAGGCCTCGAGGTCGCCGCGGAACGAGTTGGTGAAGAGAAGATGGCAATCGGGATGTTCGTCGCGCATCCGCCGGAAGAAGCTCCAGTAACCCAGACCGCGCGGCGGCAGCGGCTCCACGCGGTCGGCCACGCCCCAATCGCGCAGCAGCGCCGCGAACGGTGCGCGGGCGATGAGGGTGAGTTCCGCGTCGGGCCGGCCCGCGCGGATCGCGCGCAGGAGCGGCAGCGCCATCACGACGTCGCCGAGCCAGTTTGGCAGGCGAACGAGGATCCGCGTGCGGTGGGGTAGTCGTTCCATTCCGCGGGCCGCGAGATCGATCGCGAGCAGGTCGCGTTTCGATTCCAGCCGGAGCCGCTTCGACGGCATGTCCTGGTGGCGCCAGCGGTCGTGTGACCACAGCCACGAGGCGCAGAGGTTGTCGTCGGCCGAGAGGGTGCGTTCCAACCAACGGTTCAGGCCGAGCGTGACCGCGTTGGAGCTGCCGTCGTGTACGATCTCCTCGACGCCAACCTCAATCCGCCAGAAGCCAAGCCGCCGCGGGAACAACGCCAGGACGCGCGCGTTGAATTTCTCCGCCATCAATCCGGGCAGCTCGGTGGTTGAGCACACCCGGCCGAAGAGCGTGGTCAGCGCGCCCTGGAGGCCGGCGTTCTGGTCAAAAAGCACGCCGACGAACCCCCGCCGCCGCAGGATCTTGAGCGCCTCGGCGAAGCCGTCGCGGCGCGAAAGCAGCTTCATGCCGAAGCGCTCGCGCGCGGCTTTCACGAACGCGTCCGCGGCGGGGTTGTCCAGCGGCCGGTAGATGATGCCGAACTCGGGAAAAGGCGACGGCAGCACGAGGGGCTTGGCGGTCTGGGTTTCCCAGTAGGCGAGATGCGGCGAGCAGATCAGCGAGGGCGCCGGGTCGGTCGCGTGCCGATGATACACCGCCTCCAAATCGGGCGACGCGCGCAGGATCATGCGCAGGCGTTCCGGCGTCAGATAGGGAGTGGCCAGTGAAAGCAGGCCCGTCTCGAACAGCCGCCGGCAGCCCTCGCGTCCGATCCGGTCGCGCCACTCGGGCGTCCGCTCGGGGAACGCGTGGTGGAGGTTGGACCGCACCAGTCGCCTCCGGCGGCCGCCGAGGTAAAAAACCACGTCACCCAACGCGGCGGAAAGCGCGCGGAGCAGGGGCTCCGGGGTGTGGGCGGTCAGCCAGCCGAGGGCCTTGAGCAGAAAAAGGAGCAAGCGCGTCGGCGGATTATTTCCGGGCCGGCGTGAGCGGCGCGAGGAGGGCGATCGCCGCCTCGTTCTTGAACTCGCGCGCGATGTCGAGCGCGGTGACGCCGAGTTTCGACACCACCTTGGGATCGACGCCGGCGTCGAGGAAGAGCTTCACCATGTCGGCGCTGCCGCTGGCGGCGGCCTCGTGGAGGGGAGTGCCGCCGCGTTCGCTGAGCGCCTTGGCGTTGGCGCCGCCGGCGACGAGCGCCTTCGCGATGGCGAGTTTGTCCTTGGCGGCCGCGTGGTGCAGCGGCGTCCAGCCCATCTTGTCGAGGGCGTCGGGTTTGGCCTTCCGCTTCAACAGCGCCTCGACGAGCGCAAGGTTGGCGCGCTCGACCGCCAGATGCAGGGGAGTGCGGGAGCTGCGATCGGGGACGTCGGGGCTGGCTCCGGCCTCGAGCAGAAACAACGCGATCTCGGTGCGGTTGCGCAGGATCGCCTGGTGCAGCGGGGCGAGGGCGGGATCCTTGCCTTTTTGCGCCGCGCCGGGGTTCTGCTTGAGGTGCGTCTTCACGTCGTCGAGGTCGCCACGCGCGATCGCCTCGTCGAGGGTCGGATACTTGGTGAGGGCGGGCGTCGTGCTGGCGACCCCGCGGGACGGCACCACCACGCCGGCGCTCCAGACGATGCCGTTCAGCACGAGCGTGCGGAATGAATCGTCGCGCCAATTGCGGTGAAAATGCCCGCCCGTGAAGCCGAACGCGCGCGTGCAGGCGCCGGTATGGACCCAAGCGAGCGTCTGCGGCTCGCCGCGGACGAGCGCCGCCCGCACAGCGGGATTTCCCGAGCGCGGGCCGTCCTGGCCGAGGGTTTCGGCCGGCGGCCGGGCCTGTAGAACCGGAACGATGCCCGCCGCGAATCGCAGGTGGTAGTACCATTCGTCCTCGATCGCGAATGGGTTCACTCCGCGCGTGACCTCGTGGGCGTGAACGATCGGGTCGCGCACGGTCCAAAGCGGGTTGACGGACCATTCGGTTTCGAAACGGCCACCGAGCCGTTCGAGCAGGTGGTCGGCGAGATCCCCGGGTGAGGGTTCGACCGCGAAGTGCAGGACCGCGAGGCCGCGGCCTCGCGCGGCGTGGGCGTTCAACTCGGCCACGCGGCCCTTCGCCACATGGCGGTCGAGTCCATCGGAGTAGAGCACCAGCGCGGCGGCGTCACCGAGCAGCGCCTCGTCCGGCCAGCCGTAGGTCACCTCCGCCCGCACCGGCAGTCCGCTTTGGTTGAGCGCGTCGGCGAGGAGGCGCGCCCCGGCGGGGAAGCGGTGCTCGCCGGGGCCGTGGCTGGGCTCACCCGCGGCGAACACAATCAACGCCGAGGCCGGGGTGGCGGCGAACAGCGGGAGGGCCAGGGCAAGGGCGGCGAGGGGTGTGAGGAATCGGGGGCGGAACATGGCGGGTCGACGGTCGCGGCAGTGTGGTGAACCCCGCCGCTGTGTCGAGGCGGGGCGTCCTCAAAGCTGAAACCATGGCGCCCCGGGGTGCGTCATTCCCAAAGTCCCGTCCGTTCCGGCCGTGATTCCCCAAATCAAACCCATGAAAAAATCATCCCATGTGATCGTCTCGGCCCTCGTCGCCGCCGTCCTCAGCCCCGTTGCCGTCCACGCGGCCAAGGCCGACCGCAAGAACAAGAACCAGCCCGAGCAGCTGCCGGTCGCGTTCGCCACGGCCGATTCGAATGGCGACGGCTCCGTCTCCAAGGAAGAGTTTGTCACCGCCTTGAAGGAAAAGCTCGGCGAGGGTGGCGCGGCCTCGAAGTTTGCTTCGCTCGACAAGAATTCCGACGGCAAGCTGACGAAGGAGGAGTACTCCGGCGCCCCCGAGCAGAAGAAGCGCCGCAAGAAGGACAAGTGAGCGCCCTGCGCCTCTGACCGATTCCAGCGGAGCCCCCGGGCTCCGCTGCTTCGTTTCCGCCGCTTGCGGAGTCCAACGTTGACCGCACCTTTCGCCCCGTCTCTCTGATCCCATGCCCGAGATCCCCGTCGCCCAGCTCGACCCCCGTCACCAGAAGCTCATTGAGAATGCCCGCATCGCGCTTGATCGCAGCAATCTGGAGTACGTGCTCGAGGTCACCGCGCAGGTGCTGAAGATGCAGCCCGGCTGTCTGCCGGTGCGAAAGCTGCAGCGGGTGGCCCAGATGCGCGGCCTGAAGGGCCGGCCGGGCGGTTTGATGGGCAAGGCGATCAGCGGGTTGTCCGCCGCCCCGTTCATGTTTGGCTCGGCGAAGAAGGATCCCGCCAAACTCATGGAGAGTGCGGAAGGGTTGCTGGCAAAGGATCCCACCAATGTACCCGCCCTGAAGATGCTGGCCGAGGCGGCGCAGGGCCTGGGGCTCCTCGAGACGGTCGCGTTCGCGCTCGACGCGGTGCGCGAACTCGAGCCGACCAACAAAACCAACCTGCTCGCCCTCGGAGAGGCGTGGCTCGCCGCTGGCAAACCCACCGAGGCGCTGCGGGCCGCCGACGAGATTCTTCGCGACAAACCCACCGACGCCGACGCGCAGAACTTGATGCGCAAGGCTTCCGTCGCCCAGACGGTCGACAAGCACAAGTGGGACAGCCAGGCGGGCTTCCGCGACAAGCTCCGCGATGAGTCGCAGGCGCAGGCTTTGGAGCGCTCAGCGAAGATCGTCGCCGGCGATTCCGCGATTTCCCGCGTCCTCGAGGAGGCGCTGGGTCGCGTCGCCAAGGAGCCGAACAACCTCAATCATTACCGCAGCGTATCCCAGGCCTACCGGCAGCTGGGCAACCTCGAGGAGGCCCTCGCGTGGGTGCGCAAGGCGCGAGAGCAGCCCTCCGGCAAGGCCGACTCGGCGCTCGACAAGCAGGAGACCGAGCTCGCCACGGCGGTGATCGAGAAACACATGAAGGATGCCGAGGCGGCCGTGGCCGCGGCGCCCGGCGACAACGCCGCCGCCGCTAAGCTCGCCGCCGCGCGCAAGGAGCTGGCCGACTTCAAGCTCAGCGAGGCCAAGCGCTACGTGGAGCGCTACCCGAACGACTTCCCGGCGCGCTACAATCTCGGCGTGCAGTTGCTGGAGGGCGGCCAGGTCGACGCCGCGATCGCCCAGTTCCAGCAGGCCCAGAAGGGCCCGCAGGTGCGGGTCTCCGCGCTCATGGGCCTCGGGCGCTGCTTCAAGGCCAAGCGCCTCCACGATCTCGCCGTCGCGCAGTTCAATCTCGCGAAGGCCGACCTCGCGACGATGGACGACACCAAGAAGGAAGTCCTCTACGAGCTCGGCTCCTGTCTCGAGCAGATGGGCAAGCCCGACGCCGCCATCGAGGAGTTCAAGGCGATCTACAGCGAGGACATCGGGTTCCGCGACGTGGCGGACAAGATCAACGCGTTCTACGCGGCCAAGGGCTGAGCCCCGCGAGGGGCGTCACCTCGCGCGTTCGTCGCGCGCGGCGAGCCAGAGCGCGGCGCCGAGCAGTGCTAGGCCGGCAAGCAGGCCGGTGAGATCGGCGGTTTCACCGAAAACCACGATCGAGGCCGCGACGCCGAGCGGCACCTTGGCGTTGTTCATCACGGCGAGGGTGGCGGGAGCAACCCGGGTGGCGCCGACGTTCCAGAGGAAAAACCCAAGTCCGGACGCGCCCACTCCCAGGTAAAGCAGCGTGAGCCATTGCGGGGTGGTGAGGGCCAGCGACGGCGCCCGCAGGGCCAGCGCGGCCGCGGCCACGGTCGCGCCTCCGGCGTAAAGCAGCGCGAAAACGTCGCGGTCGCGCAGCGTCGGCTCGGCGACCCGCAGCCGACGGTAAAATACCTGCCCGGCCGCAAACGCGGCGTTGGAAAGCTGGACGAGCAGCAAGCCGGCGAGGGTCACGCGAAGTTCGCTGGAGCGCACCACGACGACGGCGGTGCCCGCGACCGCGACCAGGGCGGCGGCGAACGCGAGCGGTCGCCAGCGTCGTTCCAGGGCGTCGGCGAACAGCACGACGAACACGGGCGTCGTGATCGTGAACAGCGCCGCCTCGTAGGCGCGGAGGTGGCGGAAGCTTTCGATGTACGCGAGGTACATCACGCCGAACTGCAGGCCGCCGATTCCCGCGAGGCGCCAACCGGTTCCCGGCTTGAGGTCCTTCAGCCGAAAAAACGGCAGGAAGACGATGAGGGACAGCGTAAGCCGCAGCGCCGCGACGAGCGTCGAATCGACGCCGCCGAGGAAGCGCTTGATGAGCCCGAAGGAAAAGGCCCAGAGCAGCGAAACGACGACGAGCAGCGCCATGCCCCAGCCGCACACAGCGCCGCGCGCGACGCAAGCCGCCGCACGCGGCCGTCAGCTCAGAACGTTCCCTTCACCCCGAGGGTGAGCTGCACGCCGTGGGTCATCTCCTGGTAGCGCCGCGCGTAGGCCGGGGTCTGGGAACCGTAACGCTCCAGGATTTCCGGGCGGTCGAAGATGTTCTGGCCGTTGAAATAGAGGAAGAGGTTCGGGCGCAGCTGCACGTCGACATTGAGGTCCACGGGGATGCGGCCGCGCACGTATTCGTAGGCGTCGGCGCCGAGACCGGGGAGCGCGCCGCGCTGCTGGGCGCCGCGGTAGTTCCACTTTAGCATCACGGTGACCGGCTTCCGCGACCACGTGAGGCCCCAATTCGCGCTCTCCGGCACGAACGTGCCGAATTCCGCGTCCTGATCGCCGTCGAGATCGAGTTTGGTGCCGTTGGCGAACACCTGCAGGCCGCGGGCCCACGCGCCGAGAAAGCCTAGGGAGTGGCGCAGGTTGAACTCAAAGCCGGTCACGCGCGCGACGCTCGCCAGGTTGTACGTCGTCGAGAGGCGCCAGCCGGCGTAGCGGGAGTCGAGGTTCAGCGCCTGCAGGTCGGCGGCGGTGGCGATCTTCACGACGTTGCCGAAGAAATCGCGGATGTCCTTGCGGAACACCCCCGCGCTGAGGAGTCCGCCCTGCGCGGTGTAGAACTCGAGGGACAGGTCGTAGTTGTCGGCGCTCCACGGCTTGAGGCCGGTGTTCCGGATCGTGATGCGCCCGGGGATGTTGTCGGGGTCGGGAATATTGTCGTCGAAGTCCGTCTCATCGATCGTCGCGTTGGGCACGAGATTGGTGAAATCGGGCCGTCCATACGTCCGCGCGTAGGCGGCGCGGAGGAGCAGGTTTTCGCGGATGTTCCAGGTGAGGTGCGCGCTGGGGTAGTAGCCGTCGTAGGATTGCTTCGCGCGGTAGCCGCGGTCCGTGCGGGTCAGGCGCAGTTCCTCCAGCGAACCGGCCGCTCCGGCCTCGGGTTTGCGGATGCGGGCGCCGTTGGCGGCGTGGGCGAAGGCGCCGCCGGCGGTGCGCACCCAGACGGCGTTGGGATCGTAGGCCACGCCCTCGCCGCGCGCGGTGGTCTTCTCGTAGCGCACGCCGGTGAGCAGACGCACGCGGTTGTGGAAGAACCCGAGTTCCGACTGCGCGTAGAGCGCCGCCACGCTTTCCTGCAGGCGCTCGGAGTTGTTGAGACGAAACTGCTCCTCCGCGACGACCTGCGCGGGAGTTTTGGTCCAGTGGGTAGGGTTAGCCGTGAACCCGTCCCATGCGCGGTAGAGTGACACCCAGGGCAGGTTGCCCAGGCCGTAGAACTCGGGCTGGTTGACGTAGTTCTTCATGCCGAACGGCGCCGGGCTGTCGGGCGTGGTCGCGTTGCCGTCGGGCCCGAGGTAGGTCCAGTTGATGCTCTGGCGGCGGACGTCGCGGACTTTCTCGCGGAACAGGCCACCCGTCTGCACCGCGGCGGTGAACGGCAGGACCCCGAGCGCGCGGCGGACGTCGAGCTTGGCGTTGCGCAGTCTGTCGGTGCTCGGCCGCGGCGTGGATTGCGCGGTGTTGAGGCGGTAATTGCTGAGATCGCGCCAATCGACGGCGCGGTTGGTGTTGTCGAAGACGCTGAGCTCGTAAGGCCGCAGGGTGTTGATCGCGCCGAGGCTCACGCGGGCGGGATTAGTGAGGGCAATCCCGAGGGTGCGGAAGCGGCCCTCGCTGGTGTCGTAATAACCGCCCCATGCGCGGGAAAGCCCGAGGCCGCCGACGATGCGCCAGGTGCCGTCGTCGAAACGGTAACGCAGGTTGGCCGCCTGCGTGTCGAGGCGCTGGACGACCGAGGCGCCGGCGCCCATCAGGGCGACACCGCCGCGGCCCGTGGCGCCGGTCGTGAACTCAGGTCCGAAGCTGAACGCGACGCCGGGTGTCACCGTGGGCGTGGCGGCTGTTCCGGTGGTGAAGTTCACCGAGGCGTTGGAGCGGTCAGCGATGAAGCGGCTGCGTTCGAGGTTGAGGGAGAGCACACCGTTCGCGTGCGGCCGCCAGTCGGCCTTGATCGCGCCCGATTGCCGCGCGGTGAGGCGTGGCACGCTGATGACCTGGTAGGAGGAGAGGAACGGCCGGTCGAACGAAGCACCGGTGCCCGCGGCGTTGGCGGTGTAGCCCTTGGTGGAGCGCTGCTGCTCGACGAAGCGCGACTGCACCTGGCCGGTGATCACGAGGCCGAAGTCCCGGTTGACCGGCAGGGTGTAGTCGAAATTGAAGCTCGGGCGCACCTTGTGGATCATCTCGTCCGACACGTGCGGCTCGCGGCTGAGGCTGAGGCGGTTGTGGATGCCGGCGAGGCTCGCGCTGTAGCGGAGTTGCGCGGTCTTCCGCTCGAACGCGCTCTTGCTGACCATATCGATCGAACCCGACATCGAGTCCGCCGGTGTGGAGGGCGTCGGAACCTTGGTCACCTCGAGGCGGGAGATGTTGTTGATCGAGACCTCCTTGAACTGGAATACGCGCGACGCGCCCTGTGGATTGCCGGTGTTGGCCATCTCCATGCCGTCGGTCGAGAGCACCGCCATGCTCGAGGGAAAGCCGCGCACCGAGACCGAAGCGACGGATCCGCCCGACTCGGTGTCGTACTCCGCCGTGATGCCGGGCAGGTATTTGAGGAACTCGCCGACATTGCCGTCCATCACGTCGCCGAGGGAATCTGCGGCGACCACCGTCTTGATGTTGGGGGCGAAGCGCTGCTCGTTGATCGCGATGGCGTCGTTGTCGGTCTCCCGCGCCGAGGCGACCGTGAAGGCGTCGAGTTTGATGACGTCGCCCGAGCCGAACCGCGTGGTGCTGGAGAGATCGAAGTCCTGGTTGGTCGTCTGGCCGGCGTTCACCGTCACAGTGGCGCGCTGGGAATCCAGGCCGGTGTAGAACACCTCGAGGGTCACCGGGCCGGCCGGAAGGTTGGCGAGACGGTAGGTGCCGTACTGGTCGGTGAACGCGACGAGGTCGGTGCCGGGCACGGACACCCGCGCGTTGTTGAGGAACTTGCCCGCGACGAGGTTTTGCACGCGGCCGGTGACGCCGCCGGTGGCGGGCTGAGCGGCTGGGGCGAGGAAGCCCGTGAGGGCGGTTGCAAGGACGAGGAGGAGGCGCAGGCGGTTCAAGACGGGGTTGGTGTTAAGCAGGCGAGGGGAGTCGGAACAGCTCACGGACGGTGGCGGGGCAGCTCGGCCTTGAAGTCGCCGAGGCTCGACCAATGCAGGCGTTTATTGAGGTCCACCTCGGCGACGACGACGGTGCCCCAATCGCTAGCCTGCGCGAGGAGGCGGCCGTCCTGGCCGTAAACACCGGAGACCATCCAGTCCTGTTTCGCATCGGTGTGCGTGCTGCTGACCACGTAGACGTGGTTCTCGCAGGCGCGGGCGGCGGCGAGGAGGGGGTTGCAGCCCATGACGGGAAACGCGATCACCTCCGCGCCCCGGTTGCTGAGCTCGCGGGCGACCTCGGGGAAAAAGCCGTCGTAACAGACCATCAGGCCGACCGTGCCGAAAGCGGTCTTGAAGACGGGGTACTCGTGACCCGGCGTGATGCCGCCCTCGATCTCACCGCGCGGGAGGCAGATCTTCCGGTACTTCCCGATGAAGCTGCCGTCGGGGCCGATCAGCGCGGCGATGTTGTAGATCAGCGGGCCGTCGCGCTCAACGAGCCCCACCACGAGATGAAGCCGGTGTTCGCGGGCAAGCCGCCCGAAATACTCGGTCGAGGGACCCGGGACCGGCTCCGCCACCGCGGCGTAATTCGTGCCACCACCGAACGTCACGACTTCCGGCAGCACGACGAAGTCGGCCTTCTGCCGCGCGGCGTCGGCGATCAGCGGCGCGAAGGCCTGGCGGCGGGCGTCGGGCGTGCGGGCCTCGCGCGGGACGAAGTGCACCGCCGCGAGGCGCACGGTCCGCGGAGCGGCGGCATCAGCGCGGGTGAGCGCAACCTCCGCCCATTCGACCTTGGCGTTGGCGGCCCAGCGGAACTCCAGCTCGACGAGCGCGCGGGTGGCGGCGGCGGGAGCACGATACGTGCCGCGTACCTCCGTCCAGCCGGGTTTTTTCTCGGCGCCGTCCTCCGGATACTCCGGTTCCGCGCGCGGTTTCTTGCCGCTCTGGTACGACGCTGGGGAGGGTTCGTCGCGCATCACGGCCTTGCCCTGCGCGTCCTGCCAATGGATCCGTACGACCGCCGCGCGGCGGCCGTCGGCGTTGTGCACGCGACGGAGCGCTGAGAACGTGTAATTCGCCCCACCCTCGACGGGAACCACGCGCTGCCAGCGCCCGATGCGCCCGGGCTGGGCGTCCGAGGAAATAACAAGGGCGCCGTCACGGGCGGGTCCGCCGGCGGGATCAAACGTGAAGCGGGGAGCGATCTCGTCGCGCACGATCGCCGCGGCCCATCCAGGCGGGGCATCGGCGGCGGTGAGAACAAGGGTCGGAAGCAGCAGCAGGAGTACGATCGCGGGGAGCATACGAATCGAGGGGCGGCGGGGATTCACCACCGTGGTGCGGTCAGCGTCGACCGCAAATCCCCGGCGTCGCTTCAGGCCGCGCGGCGGCGTTCAACGCGACGCTCGGCGGATCACGCGGATGCGATGTGTCTCGCTGTCGCCGACGTAGATGCTGCCGTCGGTGTCGACAAAGATGCCATGCAGGCGCGCCAGGCGGCAGGCGAGGGCGGGACCGTCGGGGCCGTCGCCTTTCTCACCGGTGCCGGCGATCAGCTCGAGGCGGCCGGTGCGGCGGTCAATCAGGCGCACGCTGTGGCTCTCGGTGTCGGCCAGCCACACGTTGCCGTCCGCATCGAGTGCGATGCCCTTCGGGCCCGACAACGTCGCCTCACGCGCCGGGCCGCCATGGCCGGTGAAGCCTTTCCTCCCGGTGCCGGCGACGTGGTGGATCGTGCCGCGCACGAGATCGAGGCGGAACACCTGGTTACCCTCGCGCGTGGCGAGCCAGAGGTTGCCGTCGCGGTCGAAGTCGAGCGAACGGGGTCCGCGCAAGGGAGTGCCCGCGATCGGCGCACCGTCGGGCGTGTCTCCGGGCCGGCCGGTGCCGGCGAACGTGGAGATCACGCCGGTGCGGGCGTCGATGCGGCGGACGACATGGTTGCCGATGTCGCACACGAAGAGGTTTCCCGCGCGGTCGAACTGGATGCTGTGCGGCTGCCGGAGGCGCGCCGCGCGCGCGGGTCCGCCGTCGCCGCTGTAGCCCGGCTGGCCGTCGCCGGCGATCGTGGTGATGACGCCGGTCTTGAGCGCGATCTTCCGCACGGCGTGGTTGGCCATGTCGACGACGTACAGATCGCCCGCCGCGTCGAAGCGGATCTCGTGCGGCAGGTTGAACGTCGCGAGGCGGGCCGGTCCGCCGTCGCCGGTGAAACCCTTGGCTCCGGTCCCGGCGATCGTGCTGATCGTGCCGTCGGGAGCGATGCGGCGGATGCGTTGGCCGGTGTATTCGCAGAACCACAGCGCGCCATCGGGCCCGCGCGTGACGCCGAAGGGGTTGTCGAGTTGCGCGGAACGAGCCGGTCCGCCGTCGCCGGAGAAGCCCTTTTCACCCGTGCCTGCCACGGACTCGATGACCCAGCCGGCCGACACGCCGCGCGATGCGGTCAACAGGAACGCGGCCGACACGAGGAGTGAAAAAACGCGGGGTGGGAGCATGCGCGAATTCACGCCGCGCGCCCTTCGGCGTCAACGCGCCGCGCGCCGCGGGTCCGGATAGCCGCGCGCCAACCCGGGCGATGATGTCGTACGATTCCCTAGGCCGTGCCCCTGAATCGCTCCGCGTTTTTAACCACGGATGGGGAAAGAGTGGGAGACGGGTGAGAGCGGGAGAGAGCAAGACGTGTGACGGCGCGAGCTTGCTGTAGCCGCGGCTGGCAGCCGCGGACTATGCCGAAGGAGGTACAGCCGAAGGTCATCCCGCCTCGCTCCGCGTGGTGGAACCACGAATACACACGAAGAGCCACGAATGATGCGGGTCCGGTTACTTTTCCGGTCCTTCCCGATCTTCTGTTCAAAACCTGCTTGATCGTGATGAAGCCCCGAAGCGCTCCGCGGTTTTTTAACCACGGATGGACACGGATTCACGCGGATGGGCTGAACTTCGTGACGCGCTTCGAAATCGCTCCGCGGGGTGGAACCACGAATACCCACGAAAAAATCACGAATGATGCGGGTCGGATTCCTTCTCCGGCCTTCCCGGTCTTCTGTTCAAAACCTGCGCGGGTCGTGACGAAACTCCTGCCCGCTCCGGGTTGTTCCAACCACGGATGGGGAAAGAGTGGGAGACGGATGAGAGCGGGAGAGAGAAAGACGTGTGACGGCGCGAGCTCGCTGTAGCCGCGGCTGGCAGCCGCGGACTATGCCGAAGGAAGTACAGCCGAAGGCCATCCCGACTCGCTCCGCGGGTGAGTAACCACGGACGGGAAAAGAGTTGGAGACGGGTGGGAGCGGGAGAGAGCAAGACCGCGAGCTGTTAGCCGCGGCAACCTGCCGCGGGCAATGTGATGGGTCAGTCGACGGAAGGCCTTTCCGAAGGAGCCGGATTTGAACCGCAGACTTTAGTCCTTTGGTCCCTTGGTCCTATAGTCCTTTGCTGCGATTCCTTTCCGGCCTTCCCGGTCTTCTGTTCAGAGCCAGCCTGGTCGTGACGAAGCTCCGACTCGCTCCGCGTTTTTCTAGCCACGGATGGACACGGATTCACACGGACTTCCCGCCGCACATTTTCGGATCCCCTCAGTCGCTCAACCGCTGAGGGGAGGTCCGACGAGCTTCATGCCGTGCTCGGCCATCAGGCCCGGCATCTCATCGGGGCGGGGGAGCACGCCGCCGGCGGTGAAGCGCCGGAAGAAGGACACCATCCTCCCCGCCGGCTCGAAGCCGATCAGCATCCGGACCGGCTCCTCCTCCCGGTGCATCCACGCGTGCGGCACGCCGCGCGGTGCCAGCAGGAAATCCCCGGGCTGCAGCTCGAACCGTTCGTCCCCGACCTCGATCACGAACGTCCCGACCAGCGGATAAAACCAATCGTCCTGCTCAAGATGCAGATGCCGGGGCGGCCCGAAGCAACGGAGCTGGCTTTGCTCGACGATCAACGGGCCGCTTCCGTCGCTGCTCGGATTCAATTTCACATGCAGAAAGCTCCGGTCCGCCACTTGCCAGACTTCCTCGCCGAGACTGCGGCCCGCCCGCACCACGCTGGTTTGCCGCCGACCCGAATCGCTTCGTCCGGCCGCGATCGCGGCCAGCGGAAAAATTCCGGGTGCACCGGTTAGAAACCGCCGTCGGTTCATGGGGTGAGAACAGCCGGTCATTTCATGGCGCGCAACACCGGTGATTGTCCGGCGCGGCCCCGCCGCAACCGACGGGCCGTTCCGCCTGAGCAGGGTCGGGGGAGGCGGGAGCCCGCGGCGCCACGGTTCCGAAACCCGTCGCACCGTCATTCCCGATTCCAGGATTTTCCCGCACTCCGCGCCTTCGGGCCGCGGTGAAGGGGCTTCGGGATGCCGTCCGGCCTCACGATCATGACCGGTCGCCGGGTTTCGACGCCGGCGGGGAAACCGTTGCGCTTCTTCGCCAGCGAGCCGCGTTCCGGACCTTGGCTTTCGCGGGCGATACCGCCAACGTCCCTCCAACCCCGCCACCCCATGCGCTTGCGTCCCGATCTCTCCCGGGTCCGCCCGGTCGTCTGCCTGTTCGCCGTCCTGCTTTGGCTCCCCGCCGCAACGGCGCAGTCCGTCACCGGTGTCGTCACCGGCCGCGTGTACGAGGGCGCCACCGGTCGCTCGCTGCAGGGCGCCGTGGTGCGGGCCGCCGGTACGACCGCTGTGGATACGACGGACGCCGACGGTCGCTACTCGCTCGCCGGCGTGCCGGCCGGGACGATCACGATCGAGGTGGAGTACGTCGGTCTCGACCCGTTCCGGCGCCCCGTCGCGGTTCCGGCGGGTGGCGCGGTGGTGGTGGACGCCGACCTGAGGAGCGAGGTGCTCCGGATGGCCGCCTTCGAGGTGGCGGAGGCGGCGCGCGGCCAGGCGCTGGCGATCAACCAGCAGAAGACGGCCCGCGGCATCGTGAACATCGTCTCGGAGGAGACCTTCGGCGCGATGAACGACGGCAACATCGGCTACGCGCTGCAGCGGTTGCCCGGCATCACGGTGAACGAGGGCGAGGACGGCGCGCCGGAGGGGGTCAACATCCGCGGGCTCTCCAGCGAGTTCAATTCCTTCCAGCTCGACGGCAACCGGCTCGGCGCGCGCGGCTTCAGCACCCGCGACCTCGTGGCCGACGGCATCGCGAACATCGAGGTGATCAAGGCCGCCACGCCGGACAAGGATGGCGACGCGCTGGGCGGCACCATCAACGTCGTTTCCCGTTCGGCGTTCCAGCGTGACGGCCGCGAGATCCGCCTGGGGGCGAGCCTCAACTACCTCGCGCTCCCCGCGAGGTGGGGACACAACCTGCGTTTTTCCGCGAGCGACCTGTTCGGGGTATTCGGCGAGCGGAGGAATCTGGGGGTCGGCTTCACCCTGTCGCGGTACGTCACGGACCGGTTCTACGAGAACAACGACACGGACTGGACGCTGATCAATCCGGAGACCAACCCGACCTACCGGCTCCCCGGGTTCCCGTTCTATTTCATCCCGAACATCACCGTGCAGTACAACCTGCGGACGACAAAGTCGTACGCCGCCAACGCCGCGATCGATTTCCGGATCGGCAAGGAGCACACGTTTTACCTCAAGCCTCTGCACAGCCACTCCGCCGTGGACTCCTCGCGCTACCTGACGCGCCCGTACATCGACACCCGCTTCCAGGACATCATCAACGGACGGAAGACCTTCGAGTTCCTCGCCTTCAACCGCGGCCGCGGCACCACCGGCACGAACGGTTCCCGCGGTGAGCTGCGTTACAGCGCCGAGGAGAACAACTCCTTCACCGACCTTTCCGCCGTCTCCATCGGCGGTCGCCACGAGCTGCGCGCGTCCACCCTCAACTACGACCTCTATTACCGGCACACCCACTCGGCCCGCACGGTCGACTCCGATTTCATCGTCCGCAACGTCCACTCGGCCCGCGGTTATTTCACCTGGGAGTACGATGCCACCAATCCGCTGCGGCCGCTCGCGTGGATCGTCAACGGCATCGATCCGCTTGATCTCTCGGGCGTCACGCGCGGCGACCTCGACATCGACCTCGACCGGCGTTGGGAGAACGTTTTCTCCGCGAAGCTCGACTGGGAGCGGAAGTTCATTGGCGACCGCTTCGCCGGCGCCGTGAAGACGGGGGGCAAGTTCGTCCGGACCAAGGTGCGGTACGACCGCACGCTCGCGGCCTACGACACCACCGCGTCCTTCCCGTACGCGTCGGTCATGCGTCCGGTCGCGACGGAGATCAACGGCCGCCAGCTCTTCATGGAAGTCGAGCCCGCCAAGGTCCGCGCGCTGCTCCGGAGTTCTCCCGGTCTCTTCCCCTACGTGCCGTACGACTCGCTGAAGGGCTCGACGGAGACGGATTTCGACGCGCGTGAGACCACGACCGCCGCGTACCTGATGGGCACCCTGCAGCTCGGGCGCACCACGGTCGTCGGCGGCGTCCGCGGCGAGCGCAACACATGGGAATCGCTCCGGAAATCCGTCGATGCGCGCACCTTGAGCGTCGTCGCCCGCCGGCCGGGGCGGGACTACGACCAGTACCTGCCCGGCATCCACTTCCGGCACGCGCTGCAGCCCAACCTGATTCTCCGAGAAAGCTACAACCGCAGTTACGCGCGGCCGACGATCTCGCGTCTGACCCTCGGCCGCTCGGAGGACATCAACGGCAACATCGCGGAGGGAAACCCGTACCTCGACCCCACCACCGCGCACAACGTCGACGTGCAGCTGGAAAAGTACACCGCGCAGGGCGGGCTCTACTCCATCGGCCTCTTCTGGAAGCGGATGAAGGGATTCTACTACAACAGCGACCGGCGGTTTTTCACCACGGATCCGGTGACCGGCGACCCGATCATCGATCCGGCCGGCACGCGCCGCTACCGCCGCTGGGAAAACGCCGAGGGCGCCACCAATCGCGGAGTCGAGGTGATCCTCCAGCAGAAGATGCACTTCCTGCCCGCGGCCCTGCGCGGGCTGACCGCGAACGCGAGTGTGACGGTCGGGGATAGCCGCGCCAGGTACGGCGCGCTGCGGCAGGGCGAGACCCTGCCCACGTTCGGATTCTCCGATTACATGTTCAACGCGTCGCTCGACTACGCGATCGGCAAGTTTCGCACCAACGTGCGTTACTCCTACCGGTCGGACTATCTGACGGCGATCGGCGACAACCGCTACGTCGACGACACCTTCGCGGCGAGGGAGCAGGTGGATGTCGAGGCGAGCTACCGGGTGACGCGCCAGCTCCGTCTCAACGCGAACGTGATCAACCTGACTTCGAGGCCGCAGGTTTCCTATCAATCGTTCCCCGCGTACGTGGAAGACAACAGCCGCTTCGGATGGCGCGCCACCGTCGGGGCGGACTACACGTTCTGAGTCCCTCCGGGCGCCGGGCGGGGGTGATTCCCGGTCCGTGTGTTTTCCGGTGCGCACGGTCAGGCCCGAGGCGGTCGGTCCTTCGCGCCTTTTCCCTCTTGCGCGGTGCGTGCCCGGCGCGGGCAATCGGGGGTGATGTCCGGGGGTCCCGCCATGATCGTGCACCTCGATGCCGACGCCTTTTTCGTGTCCTGCGAGCTGGCGCGGCGGCCGGAGTTGCGCGGGCGGAAGTGTGCGGTCGGCGGCGGGGAACGGGGGATCATCTCGTCGGCGAGCTATGAGGCGCGCGCGGCGGGGGTCTACACGCCGATGCCCTCGCGGCGGGCCCTGCAGGTGTGCCCGGATCTGGTCCTGCTGCCGCACACGGCCGGACTCTACGGCGAGGTCTCGCGCCGGATGTTCGACCTCTGCGAGACGCTCACGCCGATGGTGCAGCGGAACTCGATCGACGAGGGCTATCTCGATCTGAGCCCCTGCGGTCTGGCGACTCCGGCGGAGGTGGAGTCGGCGGTGCGGGGCTTGCAGGCGCGGATCTGGCGGGAGTTGCAGGTGCCGGTCTCGTTCGGTATCGCCGCGAACAAACTCGTCGCGCAGATCGCGTCGAAACTCCGGAAGCCGCGCGGCTTCGTGGTGGTGCCTCGCGGGGAGGAAGCGTCCTTTCTCGCGCCGCTGCCCGTTGGCCGGTTGCCGGGGATCGGCGCGAAGACCGAGGCGATCCTCACCGGCACGCACGGATTGCGGCTGATCGGTGACCTTACGGCGGCGCCGGAGACGCTCCTCCGCGCCGCGTTCGGCGACGGCTGGCGGGCGATGCAGGCGGCAGCCCGCGGGGAGGACGACTCGCCGGTGGACACCACCGAGGAGGACGCCCGGAGTTACTCGCAGCAGGAGACGTTCGCCGCCGACATCGCCGATCCGGCGGAGGTCGAGCGCATCGCCAAGCGGATGGTCGACGAACTGCTCGTGAAGGTGCGCGCCGACGGCAAGCGCGTGCGCACGATCACGGTGAAGGTGCGTTATCCGGATTTCTCCCAAGCCGCTCACGGGCGCAGCCTCGCCGAGGCGACTGATCTCGAGGCGCCGTTTTACCCGCTGGTAGGGCCGTTGCTGCGGGATGCCTGGAAACTGAAACGCCCCCTGCGGCTGGTCTCGGTGCGTTTCTCCGGGGTGGAGTCCGCGGCCGGGCAGATGGAGATGTTCGGTGCGGACGACGAGAAGCGCCGGCGGCTGGCGGCGGCGATGGACCGGCTGAACCGCACGGGCCTCGGCGGCGGCGTGCAGCATGGCCACCAGCTTGCCAAACCGGCGCGGCGTTCCTAATTCCGCGTCTCCGTTTTATGCCGATCTACGAGTATTACTGTCCGGACAACCACACGATCTACCAGTTCTACGCGAAGACCCTGGCCCAGGGGCAGACGGTGCCGAAATGCCCGGCCAATCCGTCTTTCCGCCTGAGGAAGCTGGTCTCGGCCTTCGCGATCACCAGCGGCGGAGCCAAGGACGAGGCCGCGGAGAAGAAGCCCGGCGAAGCCGGCGCGGCGGGCGGCGATCCGGCCGAGGATGCGCGGATGGAGTCGGCGATGAACGCGATGGAGAAGGAGTTTTCGAGCGTCGACGAAAACGACCCCAAGGCGATGGCGCGGATGATGCGCCGGATGTCGGAGCTCACTGGCGAGAAGATCGACGGCGAGATGGAGGAGGTCGTGCGCAAACTCGAGGAAGGCGCGGATCCTGACTCGCTCGAGGACCAGCTTGGTGGTGGCGACGAGGCCGGCGGCGGCATGGATGACCCTTACGGCGACGGCATGGGCATGGGTGGCCCGGGCGCGGGAGGTCCGGCGCCCGACCCGAAGGAGCCGCGGCATCGTTTCCGCGTGCGCCGCACGGCGCCGCGGCGCGATCCGCAGTTGTACGACTACACCTGACCGCTGGGCGGTCTCAGCCGAGGCGCGGCCGGCGGCGGAGCGCCTCGCGCAAGGTGCGTCGCGCCGCCGCCAACTCGGCGCCGACCAAGGGAAGACGCGGCGGGCGCACGGTGGCGGTGCCCGTACCGGTCTCCTCCTGCACCCATTTGATCAGCTGCACGAACTTCGGGACGGTATCCATCCGCAGCAGCGGCAGGAACCATGGGTAAAGAGCGTCGGCCCGGGCCACGTCACCCTTCGCGGCGGCCTCGAACAGCGCCACCGACTCGCGGGGAAACGCGTTCACGAGGCCGGCGATCCAGCCGCGCGCGCCCATGCGCACGCCCTCGACCACGGCGTCGTCCATGCCGACGAGGAGCGTGAGCCGCTCGCCGAGCGCGGCGCGCAGCGCGATGATGCGACGGACGTCGCCGCTGGATTCCTTCACGGCGGCGAGGTTCCGGTGTTCCGCCGCCAGTTCCGCGACTTGCGCCGGCAGGAAGTCGGTGCGGTAGGCGACCGGGTTGTTGTAGAGCATGCAGGAGAGCCGGGTCGCGCCGATGACGGCGGCGACGTGGGCCTTCATCTCGCGCCAGTCGGTGCTGTAGACGTACGGCGGCAGGACCATGAGGCCTTGCGCGCCGGCCCGTGCTCCCGCGCGGGCGAGGGCCACGGCCTCGGCGGTGGCAAGCGAGGCGATCCCGAGCACGACGGGAGCCCGCCCGCCCGCGGCGCGCACCGCCGTGCGCACGAGCGAGATCTTTTCCTCGGACGTGAGCGTCGCCGCCTCGCCGAGGGAGCCGGCGCAGACGAGCCCGGTGCAGCCGGCGTCGAGCATCGCGCGGCAATGCCGGGCGAACGCCGCATGGTCGATCGAGCCGTCGGCGCGGAAGTTGGTGGTGAGCGCGGGAATGACGCCGGTCCAATTCATGGGGGGAAGTTCGCTCCGCCGCGTGGCGCGGCGTAGGCGAGGGAATCGTTGTCCGGGCAGCCCGGCGGATGCGCAAACCTCAAACGCCGGCGATCCGGGCCGGGCGCGGCGCCGCCGGGAAATTCCTTGTTGAGCGAAGCCGTCGCAGGCTAGGAACGGGCACCCCGACGCCGCTGGTTTTCATCCCGCGGTGGTCAATCGCCCCATCCCATGAAGAGAATCCGCTCTCTCCGGTTCCTCCGTTGTTTCCTCGTCATCACCTGGCTCGCTCCGCTCACCGCGGCCGCCGCGACGGGTGGGCTGGCGGGCCGCGTGACCAACGCGGCCACGGGCAACGCGCTCGGGAAGGCCCGGGTCTCGGTCAAGGGCACCGACCTCGTTGTGCTCACGGATGACTTCGGCGGCTATCGCCTCATCGACGTGCCGGCGGGACCGCGGGAGGTGGAGTTCTTCTACACCGACCTGGATCCGCAGGTGATCGGGATCGAGGTGCCGGCGGGCGGGACCGCGGCGCGTGACGTCGCCCTCACCAGCCGGGCCCGCTACGGCGACGGCTCCGGTCAGGTGGTGCGGATGGACCGCTTCACCGTCGGCTCGGACCGCGAGACCGACGCGCGCGCGATCGCCACCAACGAGCAGCGTTTCGCGCCGAACCTGAAGAATGTGATGGCGACGGACGAGTTGGGCGACGTGCTCGGCAGCAACGTCGGGGAGTTCCTCAAGTTCATCCCCGGTCTCGCGATGGAGTACAGCGAGGTGGAGATCGTGGGCGCGTCGGTGCGCGGCATCGGCGGGTCGATGACGGCGTTCACGTCGGACGGCGCCTCGATGGTCTCGGCGAACGCGTCTCCGGGCCGCACCTTCAACATGAACACCCTCGCGCTGAACAACATCTCGCGCATCGAGGTGACCAAGGTGCCGACGCCGGCGACGCCGGCGGATTCGCTGGCGGGCGCGGTGAACCTGGTGACGAAGAGCGCCTTCGAGCGTCCGCGGGCGCGCCTCAACTACGGGGTCACGCTCATGGCGAACAGCGAGAACCTGACCCTGCGCAAGACTCCGCACACACTGGGGGATCATCCCACGCGGAAGATTTTTCCCGGTTGGGAGTTCGACTACACGCTGCCGGTGAACCGCGATTTCGGCGTGGTGGTGACCGGCATGCGGAGCGACAAGTTCAACGAGCAGCACCTGTCGACGACGCTCTTCAACGCGGGCGGGACCGGCACGGGCGCCACGTTCGCGCGGCCGTATCTCCAGCAGTACACGCTGCAGGACGGACCCCGCAGCCAATCCCGCAGCAATTTCGGCCTGAAGGCCGACTGGCGGGCCACCGTGCACGGCGTCCTCTCCTTCAACGCGCAGGTGAACGCCTACAAGACCTACATCGGCACGCAGACGTGGTCCTTCAACGCCGGCACGGTCGCGGCGCCGACCCCGGCGACCGGGGTGCCGTTTCGTTTCTCCGAGTCCGAGGTGATCGGCGCCACGGGTCGCGGGGCCGTGACGCTCTCCGGCGGCGGCCAGACCTTCCTCGGCGGCACGGATCAGTTCGGGCTGAGGTATCGCCACGACGACGGCCGCTGGAAGATCGATGCCGTCACGAGCCTTTCGCTTTCCGACCGCTCGCGTCCCAACACCGGTCACTTCGGCGGCATCACGGCCACGTTGAATGGAACGCCCCGGATCGCCCTGCGCGATATCGTGCTCGACCGCCCGCGGATCATCGAGGTCTTCGGCGCGGGCGAGCGGCCCGTCGAGCCGTACGACCTTTCGAACTACTCGCTCACGACGGCCACCGAGCAGCCGTACGACAACCGCTCGGACCACCGCTCCGCACAGCTCTCCGCGCGCCGCCGCTTCGGGTTCCTGCCGTTCCCCGCCTCGCTGGAGATCGGCGGCTCCCGCAGCGCCCTCCAGGTCGACGCGCGCGTGCAGACGATCACCTGGACCTACGCCGGGCCCGACGGGAATGTCGCGACGCCGGATTCCGCGGCGCCGTTCCAGATGCAGTCCTACCGCGGCCAAGACTCCTTCTACGGCTTCACCAAAGTGCCGTGGATCTCGGTGAACCGCGCCTACGAGCGGCTCGACCAGTTCGTGCGCACCCCGGCCAACCTCGTCGCCGCCGAGCAGTCACGGATCACGGGGTCGGAGTTTCTGCGCGAGACGGTCTCCGCGGCCTACGCGCAGGCCGAGGCCCGCCTGTGGCACAACCGCCTCACGCTGCTGGGCGGGGCGCGCTTCGAGCGCACGGAGGATTCCGGCCGCGGGCCGTTGGTCGACCTCGCCGCGGTGTATGTGCGCAACCCCAACGGCACCTTCGCGCGCAACGCCGCGGGGCAGCGGATCCGGAGGCCGGAGGCCGGGGCCGCGGGCTCGATGGAGGAGCTGAAGCTGGTGCGCCGCGAACGCGCGTACGCCGTGACGCGTGACTACGACGGGATCTATCCGAGCCTGCACGCGACGTTCGACGCGACGGAGCGCTTCCTGCTGCGCGCGGCCTACGCGCGCACCTACGGCCGGCCCGACCTGGTCGACGTGATCCCGAACGCGCAGTTCGCCGAGAACGACCTCAACGAGCAGGACCAGAACAACCCCGCGGTGGTGAAGGGCACGATCACCCTGCGCAACACCGCCCTCCGGCCATGGACGGCCGACAATTTCGATCTCTCGGCGGAGTATTACACGGATGGCGGCGGCATCATCAGCGCCGGGGTGTTCCGCAAGCAGATCAGCAACTTCTTCGGCACGCAGGTGCGGCTGGCCGACGCCGCGCTGCTCGAGGAACTGGGCCTCGATTCCGTCTACACCGGTTGGAACGTCAGCTCGAAGTTCAACGCGGGTGACGCCCGGATCAGCGGCGGCGAGATGAATTTCCGGCAATCCCTGCGCCGGCTCGGGCGCTGGGGCGCGCCGTTCACGGTCTTCGCCAACGCGACCTGGCTGCGGCTGGAAGGCGACCGCCAGGCGGACTTCACCAGCTTCATCCCGCGCACGGGCAATTGGGGTTTCTCGGCCAACTGGCGCCGGCTCGGGTTCGTGGCGCGCTGGAACCACCGCGGGCTGGACAAGCGCACGGCGATGCCGGCGGTGGGCACGAACGCCTTCCAGTACATCGGCGCGCGCACGACCCTCGATGTGAACGCCTCGTGGCAGTTGACCAAGTCGCTGTCGCTCATCGGCAGCGCGAGCAACGTGCTGAACGTCCCGCAGACCCTGCTGCGCTACGGTGAGGAGACCCCCGCGTACGCGCGCCAGAACCGGACGTCGGAGTTCGGCATCGCGCTGGCGCTGGGGTTGAAGGGGTCGTTCTAGAAACGTCTGCGCCGAGAGGGCGTGGAGCCTCGATCCTGGCTGGTGATCACGGCCGTGACTCCGCCATTCCCGAGCCCTCCGCGTTCGATGTAGCCGCGGGTGCTCCCGCGGATCGTCCGCATCACCTTTCTCGGCATCGCCGTCATCCGGAGATCGAACGCGCCGACTCCGGCTTGTGTGCGGCGAAGCGCGTGCCTTTGACTCCGGGCATGACGCGACTCACCCCGGTCCGCTTCCTCACCCTGGCTTGCCTGTTTTGCGCCTCGCTGCCGGCGGCCCAGCCGAACGCCCCGCTGCGCGCGGGCGCCGCGATAACCAACATCACGTCGCCGCTCGGTACGCCGATCATCGGCGGCTTCGCACCCTTCCCCGCGCAGGAGGTGCACGACGAGCTCCACGCCCGCTGCCTCGTGCTGGACGACGGGCGCACCCGGCTCGCGATCGTGATCTGCGACCTGCTGGGGGTGCATCGCACGCTCAGCCTCGAGACGCGGCGGCTCATCCGGGAAGTCACGGGCATCCCACCGGAAAACGTGGTCTTCGCCGGCACGCACACGCACTCGGCAGGAAGCGCGCTCGGCGTGAGCCGGCTGGCCTATGACCAGCCGCTGGACGACTACCAGAAGTTCATCGCGCGGCGCGTGACCGACGCGGTGAGTCTCGCGATCAGCCGGCTGCGTCCGGCGGAGATCGCCTCGGGCGCGGTGGATGCGCCCGAGCACGTCTTCAACCGACGCTGGCTGATGCGCGAGGGCACGGCGCCCGCCAGCCCGTTCGGCAAGGTGGAGCGGGTGAAGATGAACCCGCCGGCGGGCAGCCCGAACCTCGTGGAGCCGGTGGGTCCGGTCGATCCGGCGGTCTCGTTCATCGCGTTGCGCGAACCGGGCGGGCGGTTGATCTCGGTGTTCGCCGCGTACTCGTTGCACTATGTCGGTGGCGTGGCGGGGCGGGCGATCTCGGCGGATTACTTCGGCGTCTTCTGCGAGGAGCTCGCGCGGCTGGCGGGGTCGGGGGAGGACGCGCCGCCGTTCGTGGCGTTACTCGCGAACGGGACAAGCGGGGACATCAACAACATCAATTTCCGGCAGCCCGAGCCGCGGCGGCCCGCCTACGAGAAGATGCGCCTGGTGGGTCGCGATGTCGCCGCGCGGGTTCATGGCGCGCTGGCGGGCGTGACGTGGCGGGATCGCGCCGAACTGGCCGCGAGCTACCGGGAGTTGCCGCTGGCGTGGCGCACGATCAGCCCCGAGTTGCTGGCGTGGGCGCGGGAGACGGAGGAGCGGTCGCCCCGGCTGACGCGCGGGGATGTCCCGGTCGAGGCGAAGTGGCCGACCACACCCGATTGGGTGCAGCGGCTCAGTTACGCCGGCCGCGTGCAGGTGCTGGCCCGCGCGCAGGGTCCGGCGCGCGTTCCCCTGCAGGTGCTCCGCATCGGGGACATCGCGATCGGCACGATGCCGGGCGAGGCCTTCGCGGAGACCGGACTCGAGTTCAAGCGGCGCAGCCCTTTCGCGCGCTCCTTCCTGATCGAGCTCAACCACGCCTATTTCGGGTATCTGCCGCCGCCGCGGCACTTCGAGCTCGGCGGTTACGAGACGTGGCCCGGCACCAACTACCTCGAGCCGAAGGCGGCGGATCTCATGCTCGGCGCGCTGCTCGAGATGACGGAGGCCCTCCGCTCGGCGGGGCGTTGAGAATCACGGCTTCGCGTCACCAAACGACGCGCGCAGGTAGGCGACGACGTCGCGGATCGATTGTTCGGTGAGGACGTTGCCCCACGGGGGCATCGGGTTCACGGCGGGCGGGGCGGGCACGCGGCCTTCCGCCACGATGCGGATCAGCTCGGCGTCGGACTTGGCGCGAAGGCCCGAGGGCAGGGTGTAATCGGGCGTGCCGGCCTCGCGCGAGCCGCGGCCGTCGGCTGGGTGGCAGACAAGGCAGTTTTGACGATAGACCTCCGTACCCGCCCGGGCGTCGCCGGCGCGAAGCGCCGCGGGGGGCGCGACCGCCAGCCGCGTGGGACCGGGCTGGGTCTCACCCGAGAGCAGCCGGTTGACGTTGTAGTAAGCAACGCGGTTGAGCAGCGGCCGCCCCGTGCGATCCGTGACCCCTGCGTCCACCGTCAGCTCGTGCACGTGGCCGGGTTGCAGCTCGAGCAGTTCCAATTCCAGCGTGCGTCCGTCGGCGACGAGTCGGGCGGCGGTCACCGGCACCTCGACGTTGTCGACGCGGAGCGAACCGTCGAGCGGGTGGTGCAGGTAGCGGAAGCGCTGCACGCGGTAGTTTGCCGGCTGGCCGGCGGTGGCTCCCATCGGGACGGTGAAGCCGAGCGTGAAACCCCGCGCGGCGAGGCGCAGGGTGAGAACCTCCACGGGGTCAGAACCGTTCCAGACGATGCGTTGCAGGCCCTCGTTCCCGCCGGTCGGCATCCAGCCGCGGACGGTCTGCGCGAGATAGAGCGCGCCGTCAGGGCCGAAGGCCTGATGCATGCCGCCGAGCCGCAGCCCGCCGCCGCGCAGGAACGGAAACGCCGCGCCCTGCCAGGCGCCGGCAACGCGCTCGAGGTCAATGCGGGAGAGGATCGCCGAAACGTCGCCCATGAAAACCTGCCCGCCGAAGGGACCGAAGCGACCACCGGTGGTGTCCCACGTGGGCTGGCCGGGTGAGGTGCCCAGCACACCGCGCGGGAGATAAACGCTCGGCGGCCGACGCAGCGCGGTGATCTCCGTGTGTCCGAGGCGGCGGTCCTTGAACTCGGGGTGCCACTTCAGGCTGTCCGCGTGACCGTAAAATCCGCCGCGTTCGACGTGCGTGAACGTCGAGGTCGGCACCCAGGCGCCGGCGCAATCGCTGATGAACAGTTCGTCGTCGGGACTGACGCCTACGCCGAGCGGCTGGCGGAAGCCCGACGCGAACGTCTCGAAGCGGCCCTCGGGTGAAACGCGGAACGCCCAGCCTTGGTAGAGCGCCACCGAGCGATGTCCGTCGGGCACAGCGCCGGGACCGGGCCAGGGCAGGTACTGGGCGGTCTGGAGCGGGCCGCGTACCCACGGCAGTTCCACGCCGCGGCCGAATGAGCAGAGGCCCGAGGAGGCGTACAAGTTCCCGGCGCGGTCGCGGGCCAAGCCGTACGAGAACTCGTGGTAGCTGCCGGTGATGCCCCAATCATCGGCGACCGTCGCGAACTCATCCGCCACGCCGTCGCCGTCGCGGTCGCGCAGCCGCGTGATCTCTGGTCTTTGAATCACGAGGATCTCGTCGTCGGCGGGAGCAACGACACCGAAGGGCTCGTAGAGGCCGGCGGCGAATCGCCGCCACCGGTATCCTTCCGCCGTACGTGTCCAAACTTCGCCGCGGCGGGTCGTCACGACCAAGGTGCCGGTGGGAGTAAAAGCCACGCCGGACAACTCGCCGACCATCTGGCGCGGCAGGGGCACGGTCTCGACGCGGTAGGGCGAGGCCTGCAGCGGCGGCAACGAAAGATCGATCTGCAGCGCGGCGCCGGCGGAGACCTCGACGCGTCGCAGCGTTTCCTCGTGGTCCGGAGCGGAAGCCCACAGCTCGTAGGCTCCCGCCGGCACGTCGAAGCGGTAGCGTCCATCGGTCCCGACCTTCTGGATGATCTGGTTGTTTTCGCGTCCGGTGAGCCCGGCTCCCTCGATGCGCACCTGCGCGAAACGCACGGGGCCGTCCGTCCCCGCCTGGCGCACGGCGCCGGAGACGCGACCCGTGGCGGGGGCGGCGGCATGGAGCCCCGGGAAAATCGCCAGCGACGCGACAGTGGCGAACGCGAGTGCGAGGGTGAAGAGCCGCTTCATGGCGCGATGACCGCGTTACGGCGGCGCACGGTGATTTTGAAGCCGCCGGAATCCGACGACATGAACGCGACCGTGTTGCCGTCGCGGGCGGCGCCCTCGACGATGAGTTCCGCGTTCGGTTGCTCCTCGAGCGAAAGCCACAGCGGGTCCTTGCCTGCGGCGATGGTGAACGAGCGCGTGAAGCCCGTGCCGTCCGGCAATGCGCGCAAGGTTTCGGCGACCTCGCGGCCGGCGACGGCGTAGCGGAATTCCGGCGCACCATCGCGCAGCGCGTAGCCGCGGAAGCGCCAGGAGGAGTTCGCGCCCGGGGCGCCAGCCCGCAGCGGTTGCCACGTTTTCTCCGTGTAAAACGCCGGGCCGAAAATCCGCGCCGGTGCGCCCTGTTTGGTGAGCCAGCGTGGGCGCAGGTCAACGAAGTCACCTTCCCACGCGAAGTTCACGCCGCCACGCACCGGATCGAGGCAAACGCCCACGCCTTCGGGAAAGGTGATCGCGAACGCGCCGGGATGGGACTCGGGCAGGAAGGTGCGTTGCAGCACCGGCATTGCGCCCGGGATGGGACGCCGCGCCGTCCAGAGCAGCGCGTGGGTGATGATCCGACGGTACTCCGGTGTGGCGAGCAGCGTGGGCGTGGAAGGAACCAGATGGCCAATGCGGCCGGAACCGGTCGTCCGCACCCAGGCGAGCGGCGTGGTTTCTTCGCCGGTGATGCCTTCCATGATGAGCTGCGCGTCTTCGGCGAGTTTTGTCCAGGTCGGGATGGCTTCCTCGGTCTCCAGCTTTTCCGTCCCGGTGAGGATGGGATGGGGAAAGAGGCTGATGGTCCGCAGCGGCGTCCCACCCGCGAAGGCCACGCCGCGATCGGCCCCGAGGCGTTCCGCGATGAACCCGGCGGACCCGCCCCAGGCCGCGGGATCCGCTCCGATCACGACCGTCGGGCGACCGGTTTCCATCAGTCGCCGGACATCCGGTGCGGCGGCGGGGCCCGGCCCGCGGAGAATCAGCAGCGCTTCCGCCTGCGCGGGAGAAGAGCCGCGCACCGATCCGTTCGCCTCGAGCGTTTCGCCCAGCTGGGAGATTACGGCGCTTTCCGCCGGTGGGGCGATCAAGGCCACGCGCAGCGGCTCGGCCGTCGCCGCGGTAAGGGCGGTAGCGAAGAGGAGCAGGGTGTGACGCAGCGTTGGCATCCGGAAGTTCAGCGGCTCGCTCCGGCGACTTCCGGTGAAAGGATCAGCCGGCCGAAGCGGTCCGGGGTGTGAAACGATGGCTTCGGGGTGGCGGCCTGCGCCCACTGGCTGTACTGCGGGTTGGTTTTCCCGCCGTGCCGGTTGAGGTTCATGCGCATCACGGTACCGGGGCGCGGCGGCACCGCGGCGCCGACCGCGGCGAAATTACGCCACGGGATCGCGACCTCGACCTGCCAGCTTCGATCGGTGTCGGAATCGTCGTTCAGCGTGCCCGACCATTTGCCGGCGATCCGCACGCCCTCGGCGTCCCACTTCGGCGCGCGCGGCTGGTCGGGGCCGTTGGGACGGAAGTTGTCGAGGATCCCGCCGATGACGTTGAACTCTATGTTGAAGTAGACGCGCGGCTTATCGGGGTTGGGGGCGAGCATGATCTCCAGGCAATCGTCCTCGGGAATCTTGCCGTCGCGCTCCGTGTGGCGCGCGGTGAGGTGGGCGTCGTCGCACACGGCGGCGAGGTAGAGGCACTCGTCGTCCCAGAGCAGCTTCGCGCGGGTCTGCTCCTTCCGGCCGGATTGGTACCACGTGAACACGAAATCACCCGCGGACGGAGCGGCGGCCCAGGCGGCCTCGTCGAACTCACCGTCGATCTTCGGCGGCGTGGCCGCGCGGGGCGCGCGGTATTCCGGCAGCGGCAGCAGGGGCGGCTTTTCGGCGGCGGCCAGCGCGACGGCGCACGCGAGCCAGCAGGCGAGGGCGGGGCGGAGCATCGGGAAAAAAGACGCGCGGCTCCGATCCGTGGCAACCGTCTAACAACCGGAGCAACGGAAGCGGAGGAGGGAGTTTCGCGACGGAAACGCGGGGGCGGGCGAGGAAGGAGATCCATGAAACACCCTCAAATTC
>JBJTCH010000180.1:0-20123 GCA_046091745.1 Opitutaceae bacterium | reverse complement strand
ATCAGGCCCGTGCTCATCCCGACCGCGCCGTCCTGCATCGCCTTGGCGACCAGCTCCCGCATGCGCTCCACCTCGGCGGCGGTCGCGGGGCGCATGAAGCTGCCGCCCATCACCTGGCCGCGCACGCTGCCCTGGCCGACGAGCGTCGCGACGTTGGGTCCCACGCTGACGCGGCGGATCGCGTCGAAGAAGTCCGCCACATCGACGCGCGAGGTGCCGCAATTGCCGGTGACGATCGTGGTGACGCCCATGCGGAGGAAATTCTCCGCCAGCGGCAGGTCGGTGATGTCCTCCGAGTGCGTGTGCACGTCGATGAACCCGGGCGCGGCGACGCGGCCGGCGGCGTCAATCTCCAGGCGGCCCCTGCCGTTCACGCGTCCGACGGCCGCGAGGCGGTCGCCGCGGATGGCGAGGTCGCCCGTGGTCGCGGGCGCGCCGGTGCCGTCGACCAGCCGGGCGTTGCGGATGACGAGGTCGAACTCCTGCGCGGCGAGCGGGGCGGCGAGGAGGATCAGCAGCAGGGTGGCGGGGTTTTTCGTGGCGGAGTGGGTTTAGTTGCCGCGGCGGCCGGCGAGCAATTCGTCGGCGAGGGCGTCGGCGCCGTAGACCTTGCGCAGGGCGGCGATGATGGCGCGGCAATCGACGCTGATCGCGCGCGCCTGGACGTCCTCGTAGGCGAAGTCGCCGACGAGGCTCTGGATGTTGCCGTCGAAGATGATGCCCGCGAACTCGCCGGCGCGGTTGACCACGGGGCTGCCGCTGTTGCCGCCGATGATGTCGGGCGTGTGGACGAAGTTGAACGGTGTCGCGGGATCGAGGGCCGCCTTCCGCTCGAGCCAGCGGGCGGGGAGGTCGAACGGCTCGCGGTTGCCGTGTTCGGCGTTGCGCGCGTAAAGCCCGGCGATTGTGGTGTAAGCGGGCACGGGACGGCCGCCTTCCTGGTAACCGCGCACGGGGCCGTAGCTGAGGCGCAGGGTGAAGGTGGCGTCGGGCGCGCGGCCCGGACCCTCAAGCGCGAAGCGCGCCTTCTCGATGACGGCGTGCGCCTGCTGTTTCGTCTCGTCGGCGGCCTCCCATTGCTTGCGCAGCTCGCGCGCCTCGGCGTCTACCAGCCGGGCGAGCTCGATGAGCGGATCGTTCGCGGTCTTCACCGCGGCCGCGCCGCCGGCGTGGAGGCGCTTGCGGAAGGCGACGTCGCGCACCTTGGTGGCGCCGACCAGGGCGGCGGCGCGGTTGGCGGGCGACTGTCCGGCGAGGACCTGCTGCACCAGCGGGTCGTTGAAGCCGGTGAGCTCGGCGAAAATCGTGAGCGCCTCGGTGAGCATCACCGTCTCGAGGTCGGGGTGGATCGGTTTCTCCGAGAAGAGCTGCAGCTCGAAGGACTCGCGGCGGGCGTCGCCGAATTCCTTCAGGCGCTCGCCGTTCGGCTTGGGCAGCTCGTCACCGGCGCGCAGCAGGTTGCGGGCGAGGCCGAAGGAGTCGCTGGCGAAGGCGTGCCCGCCCTCGAGCTGACGGTAACGGGTGTAGATCCGGCGCTGCGTGGCGACCGCCTCCGCGATGCGTCCGTAGGCCGCCTCGACGTCGCGGCCCTCGGGCCGGCCGGCCACCTGGCGGCGGAAGGCCTCCTCGGCCGCGGCCTTCGGGCCCATGATCGCCGGAGAGAACAGCCCCGCCTGCCGGCCGTCGTAAACCTTGCGCGAATTTTGGATGCTGAAGAGATCCTCCTTCGCGCGGCGGGCGTTCTCCGCGGAGCGCGCGCCCCACGAGAGCAGCAGCACCTCGAGGCGCTTCAGGCGCGGCACGACGTACGGGTACTGCACGTCGCGGAGGAAGCCGAGCTCCGCCAGCGTGAACTGGCGGTTGGTGCTGCCGGGGTGTCCCGAAACAAACGTGAGGTCGCCTTCCTTGGTGCCGGCCGCCGACCACTTGAGGAAATGCGTGATGCGCGCCGGCTTGCCGTCCTCGTACGCGCGGTACACCGCCGCATCGAGGTTGAAGCGGGGAAACTCGAAGTTGTCGGGATCGCCGCCGAAGAAAGCCGCCTGCTGCTCCGGCGCCCACACGAGGCGCACATCGGTGTATTTTTTGAACCGGTAAAGATGGTAGGCTCCGCCTTGATACAGCGTCACCACGTCGCTCCGCAGGCCGGTCTTCGCGAGCGAGTCCTTCTCGATCTCCGCGATCACCTTGCGGCGCGCCGCGGCCGCCTCGGCGCCCGCCAAACCCGCGGCCACTCCCGCGTTCACCCGCGCCGTCACGTCCTCGATCGACTGCAGCACGTTCAACTCGAGGTCCACCGCCTTGCGTTCCTCCGCCTGCGTCCGCGCGAGGAAACCGTCCCGCAGGTAATTGTTCCGCTCGTCGCCGAGCTTCTGGAGATCATCCGCCGCCACGTGGTGGTTGGTGATCACGAGGCCATCAGCCGACACAAACGACCCTGAGCCGCCGCTGTTGAAGCGCACCGACGATTTCATCAGGTGCTCCAGCCAGGCGTCGGTGAGCTCGAAGCCGTACTTGGCCTTCACCTGCGCGCGGGGCGGGGCGGAGTAGAGCCACATGCCCTCGTCGGCGCGGACCGTCGCCGCCGCTGGCGCGAGGAGCAGGATCGGGAGAAGAACGCGGAGTTTCATGGTGGCGAACAGGTGGCCCACGCCGGCGGGAGGCGCGAGTCGAAAGCCGGCGGTCGTCCGTGGCTGCGGCCCCGTCATTGGGCTTGCCCGTCGCGGGGCTATGAAATCGGCTCTCGCCGGGACGGTCGCGTTCTGAGCCGCGGCGCGTTCCGCCAAACCTATGAACCTACGCACCCAGCGCATCCGCGCGGCCGGCCTGTTGGCCCTCGCCGTCGCGTGCTCCGCCCCGTCCGCCTCCGCGCAAGTCGCGCCGGCCGCCAAGCCGGCCGCCGCCGACGAGTCGCTCAAGCTCGAGAAGTTCGTCGTCACCGGCTCGCTCATCAAGCGGGTCGAGGGCGAGGGCGCCCTCCCCGTGGTCTCCCTCAAGCCCGAGGAGATGGAGTTCCGCGGCATCACCTCGGTCGAGCAGATGCTGATGGAGCTCAACATCAACAGCAACGGCCTCGACAACCTCGCGTCCAACGCCGACGTCGTCGCCGGCCAGCAGCGCGGCAACAACGGCGCCACCTCCGCCAACCTCCGCATGCAGGGCGCCGGCGCCACGCTCATCCTCCTGAACGGCCGCCGCGTCTCCTCCCACGGCCTCAACGGCGGCGTGGTCGACCTCAACCAGATCCCGTTCTCGGCGATCGAGCGCGTCGAGGTCCTCAAGGACGGCGCCTCCGCCATCTACGGCACCGACGCGGTCGGCGGCGTGATCAACTTCATCGTCAAGACCAACTACCAGGGCCTCGCGGCCAGCGCCGCGGCGGACGTCACCGAGGACGGCGGCGCCAACATCTTCCGCTACTCGCTCGTCGGCGGCTGGGGCGACATCAACCGCGACGGCTTCAACCTGATGACCTCCGTCTCGCTCTCAAACTCGACCGCGCTGCGCGGCGACCAGCGCGACTTCGTGAACACCTTCCAGGTCAACCGCGGCCTCTCGCCCGACACCCGCGGCACGCCGATCGCGACGGCCTTCGCGATCAGCACGCTCTATACCGCGCTGAGCCGCGACAATATCGACAACACCGGCCGCAGCACCGGCCCGGTCGACCCGCAGAACGCGGCGCTGCGCGTCAACGGCATCAACTACGTCGATCTCCCCAACGGCCCCGGTTACGCGGGCCTCGACGGCATGGGACCGTACGACGAGGTGCTGTGGGCCTCGCCGGCGTCGAAGTACGGCTCGGCCTGGGACACCGGCCGCGCGGCCGTGCTCCAACAGCCCGTGAAGAACACCAACGTCGTCTCGCGGGCCACGTTCAAGCTCGCCGAGCGCCACCGCCTCTTCGTCGAGGGCGTGTTCGGCCGCAGCGAGTCCACCAAGAGCTTTTCGCCCAACCAATGGTCGAGCGGCACGGGCGCGACCACGACCGCGATGGACGGCCGCACCGTCGTCCCGAACCCGCTCTACAACATGGCGTACCCCAGCACGGGCGCGAGTTACAACAAGGTGTTCAACACCCTCGCCGGCTACTTCCCGGCGCTCGCCGCCAACCGCGGCGCGCCGATCGCCTTCCGCTGGCGCTCGCTGCCGCTCGGCAACCGCGGCTTCACGACGACGACCGACACCTACCGCGGCATGGTGGGCCTCGAGGGCCCGCTCGGCTTCCTCTCGCAATGGGACTACCGCGCCGGCGCCTCCCGCGCCCAGAGCCGCGGCAATTCCCTCCTCACCAGCGGCTACGTCTACACGCTGCCGTTCGTTAACCTGATCAACACCGGCGTGGTCGACGTGTTCTCCTACACGCAGACGCCCGAGGCGATGGCCGCGATCGACAAGGTCCGCGCCAACGGCGTGCGCCTCTACGGCGGCACCTACCGCACCGACCAGGCCGACTTCTCCGCCTCCGGTCCCGTCACGAAACTCTTCGCTGGCACGATCCAGGGCGCGGTGGGCGTCGACTGGCGCGAGGAGAGCTTCTTCTTCTCCGGCGACACCCGCACCAACCTGAACTCCGCCGACGCGCTGATCTTCAACGCGCCGTTCGACAACTCGCTCGCCACCGCGGGCACGCTGAAGCGCACGATCAAGGCGGCGTACGCCGAGCTGCAGATCCCGATCCTGCGCGGGCTTGATTTCAACGCCGCGGGCCGCATCGACCAGTACACCGGCTTCGGTTCCTCCAAGAACCCGAAGTTCACCCTGCGTTACGCGCCCTCCGACAAGTTCCTCGTCCGCAGCTCGTACAGCACCGGTTTCCGCGTGCCGACGTTCAAGCAGATGTTCGACCCCGTGACGGAGAGCCCGCTCGCCGCCACCGGTCTGATCGATCCCGCCACCGGCCAGCAGATTCCGGCCAACTCGGTGACGACCCTCTTCGGCGGCAAGAGCGACCTCCAGCCCGAGGAAGCCAAGATGTACTCCGCCGGCATCGTCGTGCAGCCGACCAAGAACATCAGCGGCAACGTCGACTGGTGGGAGGTCGACCGCACCGGCACCATCCAGAGCTTCGGCACCACCGTCCTGCTGCAGAACTACGCTCTGTTCCAAGACCGCTTCACCCGCCGCGCCGACGGCACGATCTCGCGCGTCGACTCCCGTTGGGTCAACGCCGGCAAGACCTCGACCAAGGGCATCGACTTCGGCCTGAAGGGCGACACGGCGTTCGGCCGCGGCAAGCTCGCCGCCGGTTTCGACCTGTCGTACCTCCTCGGCAAGCAGTCGAAGCTGCTGCCCACCGCGCCTTGGAGCGCCAACGAGGTCGGCATCTTCACCCGTTCCACCGAGATCGGCATCAAGTGGAAGCACTCGGCGTTCGTCTCCTACCGCCAGGGCAATTGGAGCGTGCAGGTGAACAACCTCTACCGTGGCGGCTACATCGACTCCGTGCTGCCGGGCGTCGCCAACGGCACTGTGAAGCCCGTCGACTGGCAGGCCAAGGTGAAGCCCTACAGCCTCTACGGTCTGTCGTTCGCCTACCGCGGCCTGCGCAACACCACCGTCACCGCCGGCATCAAGAACCTGTTCAACACCGATCCGCCGTTCTCCGCCGTGTACGATACCAACACGGGCGCCGGCAGCAGCTGGGAGCCCCGCGTCGCCGACCCCCGCGGTCGCGCCTACACGCTGCGGGTCGACTACCGCTTCCGCTGAGCGGTCCGGTCAACGCGCGTCTTTACAACGGCCCGGGTCACCCCCGGGCTGTTTTGTTGGGTGAGGGAGAACCACGCATTGACGCCAAGGGTCACGAATGGAGGGGGCGGCGGGATTGAATTCCCGAAGATCCGAGAGGAACGCCCTCGGTTGCATCGTACGCCTTTCCTCACGTAGGTTCGCTCGAGGCTTCCTTGCGCAGTGCACACGATGTAGCCGGGGCTGCTTGCCCCGGAAAATACCGCGGATGCGTAGGCCGAAGGTAGTTCCGAACCGCTCCGCGTTTTTGACCGCGGATTTCGCTGATGCGGCGGATAAAAACGAAAGGGCGTTCGGCGTTTCCGGATCACCGCAGCGCACGGGAGGAGGGGAACAGGAAGACCGGAAAGATCGTGAAGGACGGCGGTGGGTTAACACCCTCGGTTGGATCGAGCGAAATTCACCACGAAGTCACGTCCGGCGCTTCCGGCGGAAATACCCGCGTTGTAGCCGGGGCTGTCTGCCCGGAAAATATCCGCGAAGGAATCCCGCCGAAGGCAGTTCCGAACCGCTCCGCTTTTTTGGTTTCCCGTCGCGCGGGTTTGCCGTGTGTGATGCGGGGATGGCCGACCCGAAGATCCTCGAGACCTTTCCCAATCCCGCGCCGAGGCGCGACTACGTCATCGAGCACACGCATCACGAGTTCACCTCGGTGTGCCCGATGACGGGGCACCCCGACTTCGCGCACATCACCGTGCGCTACGTGGCCGACAAGGCCTGCGTGGAGCTGAAGTCGCTCAAGCTCTATTTCCACGCCTACCGCAACGAGGGCATCTTCTTCGAGGCCGCCACCAACCGCATCTGCGATGATATCGGCGCCGCGCTGAAACCGCGTTCGCTCACCATCATCGCCGACTGGAAAGCCCGCGGCGGTTTCTCCTCTCGCGTCACCGCCGAGTGGCGGCCTGCACCGCGCCGGCGCTGAGCCGCGTCGCGCGGATCAGTTTTTCAGCGTCCGCAAGACCGCGGCGTGGAGCTCCGGGGTGGCGCTGGCGATCGTGGAACGCGCCGGCCACGCCGGACCGCCGCTCCAATCCGTGATCGTCCCTCCGGCACCGCGAATCACCGGCACGAGTGCGGCGATGTCCCACGGGTTCATGATCGGGTCGAGCATCACGTCGGCCCGGCCCGTCGCCACTAGCAGGTAACCGTAGCCGTCGCCCCAGGTGCGGCCCAGCCGCGCGGCGCGCAGCAGGCGCTCGAAGGCCGCGCCGTCCTGGTGCCGCGCGGGATTGAGCGGATCGCTGGTGAGAACGGTCGACTCGGCCAAGGTGGTCGTCGGGCGGCACCGCACGGGCCGGCCGTTGAGCGTGGTGTGCGCCCCGTCGCCCACCAGCAATTGGCCGAGCACGGGCTGATGGATGCAACCGAGCACCGGCTGCCTGCGGTGCAGGAGCGCGATGAGTGTCGTCCAGAGCGGTACGCCCGTGATGAACGATTTCGTGCCGTCGATCGGATCCAGCACCCAGGTGAACTCCGCGTCAGGGCGCTCCTCGCCGAATTCCTCGCCGATGATGCCGTGCTCGGGGAACGCCTGCGCGATGCGCGTCCGCATCAGTTCCTCGGCGCCGCGGTCCGCCGCCGTCACCGGGGAGGCGTCCGCCTTGGTCTCCACGGCGAGCCCGGGTTGCCCGTACAGCCGCGTGATCAGGGCGCCGCTTTCCCGGGCGAGCTCCAGGACGAGGGCGCGGTACGGTGCGAGATCCACGGTGCGAACCATGGCGGATGCGACCCTCGGAAGGCACGGAAAAAGGTTGGGCGGGGCCGGTGCGGCGTGTTCGTTGGAGTCCCCATGGGTGTCTGGACCGAGCAGCCGATCTTCTTCGTCGATTTCGAGGGCAGCCTGGCGTCGGGCATCCTTGAGTTCGGAGTGGCCGGTTTGCTGGGCGGCCGGGTGGCATCGGCCCGCACGCGGCTCTGCCGGCCCACGGGAACCGTGCGCGAGGAGGACGCCGCCGTGCACGGACTGCGCGCGCCGGCGCTGCGGGATCACGCGGTGTTCGCCGAGGAATGGGAGTACTTCGTCGATCTGCGCGCCCGCGGCCCGCTCGCCGCGCATTACGCGGGCGTCGAGAACGGCCTGCTCAAATCCGTCTGGCCCTACCCGCGGAGCGTGCCGGATTTTGCGCGGGAGGGTGCACAGGTGGTCGACTGGGGCCCGTGGGTCGACTCCGCGCGCCTTTGGTCGCAATTCCGTCCCGGCGTGGGTTCGGGCCGGCTCGAGACCTTGATTTCCGCGGCGGGCTTGCAGCCGGAGCTCGACGTGCTGGCCGCGGAACATTGCCCGCCCGCTCGTCGTCGTTACCACGCCGCGCTCTACGACGCGCTGGCCGGCGCGCTCCTCCTCGCCGCGCTCGCGCGCGATCCCGCGGTGGCCGGACTCTCGACGATGCAGCTCCTCGCCTTGAGCACCCTCGACGGCCGCCGTCGCGACGATCTGCGGCAGACCGAGCTCTTTTGAGCCAATCGCAAGGGCTCGGCCGGTCCGGAGCGCTCCCTATTCGAGCGGGTAGCGCCGTAGTCCGAGCCGTTGCGCCACGACGCGCAGGGCGAAGAGCGGCGTGGTGCGGAGATAGCGCGGACCAAGCCGCCGCGGTTCCGTGCAAGCGCGGAACAACCATTCGAAACCGCTCCTTTGCACCCAACGCGGCGCCTGGCGCACGCGTCCGCTCAGGAAATCGAACGCCGCGCCCACGCCGACGAGCACCCCCGCGTCGAGCTCGCGCCACCACTCGGCCATGAACCGCTCCTGCTTCGGCGAGCTCACCCCCACCCACAGGACATCGGGACGCGTCCGCGCCACCTCCGCCCTCAGGGCCAGCCGCTCCTCGGTCGTGAAGGGTTGGAACGGAGGACAATAGGTTCCGGCCACGTCGAGCCCCGGGAAGCGCGCGCTCAGTTTCTCCCGCAATTCCTCCGCCACGCCCGGGGTGCCGCCGCAGAAAAAGTGACGCAGGCCGGTCGCGCGTCCCGCGCCGCAGACCGCCAGCATCAGGTCCGGGCCGTATACCCGGCCGGTACCAGGTGGCCCGAGCCAGACCAGCGGCATGCCGTCGGGCGTCGTGAGCCAGGATTCATTGTAAATGCGGCGCAGCGCCGGATCACGCCGCGCCTCCGTGAGGCCGTGCGCGGTCGCGAGGCAGATGTAGCCGCGGCGAGGCCGGCCTTTCGCGCCAAGGATGAGCGCCGTCGCGCGCGACAGCGTGAGCGCCGACACTCCCACCCCGGTGACGTTGTAGCGCGGCGGCTCCGCGGCGGCCTCCGCCGCCGGTGCCAGCGGGGCGGACCGGTCCGTCATGGCCGCCAGCAAGCCGCCGTCCGCTGTCCGCCGCAATCGCGCAGCGTCACGCCGGGTACACGTCACCTATCACGTTACAAACCCGCCGGCCGCGGAGGATTCGCCGGTCATCCGCGCCGCGGGCCTTGCTTCGTCGCCGGCGGGGCTGATGCTGGCCGGTTTCCCATGGCCCTTGTCAGTCTTCTCGATGTCAGCCTGAGCTTCGGCGGCGCCCCGCTGCTGGACCGCGTCAACCTGCAGATCGACCGCGGGGAGCGGGTCTGCCTCGTGGGGCGCAACGGCGCGGGGAAATCCACGCTGATGAAGGTCATCGCGGGGGAGTTGCGGCCCGACGACGGGCAGGTGTTCCGCTCGCCGCCCGACGCGGTGCTGGCGACGCTGCGGCAGGAGGTTCCGGCCGGACTGGCCGGCACGGTGCGCTCGGTGATCGAAGGGGAGGGCGGCAGCTTCGAGGAGCACAACGACTGGGAGCGCCACGACCGCGTCGAGCGGCTGATGGAGCGCATGGGGCTGCCGCCGGAGGCGGAGTTCCCCTCGCTTTCCGCCGGACAGAAACGGCGCGTGATGCTGGCGCAGGGTCTGGTGGCGGAGCCGCAACTCCTGCTGCTCGACGAGCCGACGAACCATCTGGATCTCGAGTCGATCCGCTGGCTGGAGGAGTTCCTGCTCGATTGGGGCGGGGCGCTGGTCTTCGTGACGCACGACCGCGCGTTTCTGCGGCGGCTCGCGACGCGTATCGTGGAAGTCGACCGCGGCCGGCTGATCGGCTGGTCGTGCGACTACGACACGTTCCTCGTCCGCAAGCAGGCGGTGCTGGAGGCGGAGGAGGTGGAGCGGGCGCAGTTCGACAAGAAGCTGGCCCAGGAGGAGGTGTGGATCCGCCGCGGGGTGAAGGCGCAGCGCTCGCGGGCGCAGAACCGCATCAACGCCCTGAAGGCGATGCGCGCGGAACGCGCGGCCCGGCGCGATCGCACCGGTGTGGCGAAGCTCACCGCGCAGGAGGCCGACCGCTCGGGCTTCAAGGTCATCTCCGCCGAAGGCGCGGGTTTCCGCTGGGGCGAACGGTGGATTGTCCGGGACCTCGACGCTCGCATCGAGCGCGGCGACAAGATCGGGATCGTCGGCCCCAACGGCGCGGGCAAGACGACGCTCTTGCGGCTGCTGCTCGGCGAGCTGGCGCCGGCGGCGGGCAAGGTGGAGCAGGGGACGCGCCTCGAGATCGTCTATTTCGACCAGCTCCGCGCGCAGCTCGACGAAGGCATGCGCGTGCAGGACGCGGTGGCCGACGGCAACGCCACCGTGACGATCAACGGCCGCACGCGGCACGTGATCTCCTACCTGGAGGATTTTCTCTTCGAGCCGGCGCGGGCGCGGACGCCGATCCGCGCGTTGTCGGGCGGCGAACGCAATCGGCTGCTGCTGGCGCGGCTGTTCACCAAGCCCGCCAACGTCCTCGTGCTGGACGAGCCGACGAACGACCTCGACGCGGAGACGCTCGAGCTGCTGGAGGATCTGCTGGTGGAGTTCGGCGGCACGGTGCTGCTGGTGAGCCACGACCGCGCGTTCCTGAACGAGGTGGCCACGAGCCTGCTGGTGTTCGAGGGCGACGGCGCCGTCTCCGAATACATCGGCGGCTACGACGACTGGCAGCGCGAGCGCGCGGCGCGGGAACAGGCCGCGGCGAAGGCGGCCGCGGTTTCGCGCGGCGCGTCCGCGATGTCGCCCGCGGCGCCGGGCGCGCCGGAACGCAAGGCGCGCAAGCTCTCGAACAAGGAGCGGACCGAGCTCGCGGCGCTGCCCGCGCGCATCGAGGTGCTCGAGGGAGAGCAGACGGCGCTCAACACCCGGCTGGCCGACCCCGCGTTCTTCCGCACGGCCGGCGCGGAGGTTTCGCGCGCCACGGCGCGGCTGGCCGAGATCGAGGCCGAGCTGGCGAAGGTCTACGCGCGCTGGACGGAACTGGAAGGGTGACGAAGCGCCGGGGTTTTTCCTGGCGCTGCGTTCGCGCGGCCGGGGCCAAGGGCACGGAAAAACAACGAACGCCCTGACCCCATTGCCGGCGCCTCCGCGCGGCTGGGGTGTTCATTCGGATCAGTCCTTCTTCCGCTTCTTGCCCTGCCGCTCGTCCTTGGCGGGGCGTTCCGACGGGTCCGGCGCGTTGGTCTTCGGCAGGTAGGTGGCGAGCTCCGCCTTGCGGGCGGCGAACTCCGGCTTGGCCGCGAGGTTGGTCCACTCGTTGGGATCCTTGGCCTCGTCGTAGAGTTCCTCGTCGCCGTTGGCGTAGCGGATGTAGCGCCAGCCCTCGCTGCGCACGGTGTGGTTGTTGAAGCGGTACGTGGTGCGCGCCGGCAGGTCCCACGGCGCCTTCGGATCGGCGAGGAGGCGGCGGATGCTCACGCCCTCGTTGTGCGCGGGCGTGGGGATGCCGCAAAGGTCGGTGAGCGTCGGGAAGATGCTCATGAAATCCACGGTGCGTTCGCAGATCGTGTCGGGCTTGGTGACGCCCGGGACCACCCACATGAAGGGCGCCTTGGTGGCCTCCTCCCACAGCGCGAATTTCCGCCAGTGGTGCTTCTCGCCGAGGTGCCAGCCGTGGTCGCCCCACAGGCAGATGATGGTGTTGTCGCGGTAGGCGGACTTCTCGAGGGCGTCCAGCAGGCGGCCGAGGTTCATGTCGCAGTACGCGATTGTGGCGAGGTAGGCCTGGATGGCCTCCTTCCAGCGCCCCGATTTCCGCATCGGCTCGTGGTCGGTCTCGGGATGCGCCATCCGCACGGCGGCGGGCGGGAGGTCATCAAGGTCGTTCTCGAGGTAGGGCGGGAGCTTGATGCTCTCGAGCGGGAACAGGTCGAACCACTTGCGCGGAACGTTCCACGGCATGTGCGGCTTGTGGAAACCCACCGCGAGGAAGAACGGCTGGTCGTGTTTCCGCTGCAGCGAGGCGATGCCGTAGTCGGCGATGCCCCAGTCGGAAAGCTGGTCATCGCGGCAGTCGAGCGGCGCGAACTTGATGCCGCCGACGCCTTCGCTCTGGCCGGCCGCCGGCCGCGGATCACCGCGTTCCTTGTCGAGGTAATCGTCCCATTCGTCGCGGCGCCGGTAGGCCTCGTGGTAGATCTTGCCAGATCCATGGACGAAATAGCCGGCGTCGCGGAACGCGGACGTGAGCATCTTCGCCGGCGGCACGATGGGGCGAAAATCGACGTTGTTCTCGTAGACGCCGGTGGTGGACGCGCGCATGCCCGACATCAGCGCGGTGCGCGACGGGTTGCACACCGGCGAGGCGCAGTAGGCGCGGGTGAAGGAGGTGCCCATGCGCGCGAGGCGGTCGTAGTTGGGCGTCTTCGCCTGCGGATTGTGGCCGAAATAGCCCACCCAGTCGCGCAGGTCGTCGACGGCGATGAAGAGCACGTTGGGCCGCGCCGGCGGGTTGGCGGCGAACGCTGGCAGGCAAAGCAGGAGCAGGACGGCGAGGCGGGCGGGGCGCATGGGGAGTGGGGGGTCGGAAAAGGACGGGCTGCTGGCGGCGCGGTTACGCGGATTCGAAGCGGGCGCGCAGCGCGGGCAGGTCCACCGTCGCGAGAGAGGGCACGAGCCAGTCCACGTGGGAGAAATCGTGGTGGGCGGTCGACTCGTTGGGGGCGGCGACGCACCAGACCCCGGCGCGGCGGGCGGCGCGCGAGCCGGTGTTGGAGTCCTCGAACGCCACCGCCTCGCGTCCGCGCAGGCCGAACCGGTTCAGCACAAGCCGGTAGAGGTCGGGTTCGGGCTTGGGCGACGCGACATCCTCGCGGCAGCCGATGAACTCGAAACGCTCGAAAAGGCCGAGACGCCGCAGGTGTCCGTCGACCCAGCTGTGCGGAGAGTTGGAGGCCAGTCCCACGCGCAGGCCCGCGGTGCGGGCGGCGTCGAGCAACTCGCGCACGCCGGGAAGCACCGGCAAGGCGAGGATGATCTGCTCCTTCGCGGCGCGGCGTTCGTGCTCCAGCGCGGCCCGGTCGGCGTGCGGGCTGAAGCCGTGCCACGGGTCGAACGAATAGTCGGCGTGGCCGACGCCGTGCAGGAACAACTTGCGCTCGAACGGCACGCCGTGGGCGGCGTGCACCGCCGCGTAGGCGTCGATCAGGGGCGTCTCGGTGTCGAGGATCAGGCCGTCGAAGTCGAAGATCAGGGCGCGGAGCATCGGAAGCCCCATCCCGCGGACCCGCGGGGCGCTTGGCAACCCCGCGTCCGTGTCACGCGTCCGCGCGGTTCGCGGCGGAGCGCGTCGCGAGGAGTCCCGCGAAAGCCGCGAGGAAGACCACCGTGAGCAGGGCGAAGCCGGCGGGCGCGCCGCGGGTGTCGACCAACGAGAGGGAAAGCACGAGGGACGTGCGCAGCAGGCGGTCGAGCACCTGGTAAAAGCCGCCGACGCGTCCCATCACGGCGTTGGGCACGAGGCGCAGGAGCAGGGCGCTGCGGGCGACGCGGCAGCCCGCGTTGCCGAATCCGAGCAGTACGCCGGCCGCGAGGTAGGCGCCGGGAACCGGCACCAGAACGACCACGAGGAGCCCCGCGAGAAACACGAGCATGGTCGCGGGCAGCGATGCGGCCGCGCTGTGCTCGCCACCGAGGCGCGGCAGAAGGAATCCCGCGGCGATGGCGCCGAGCGCGAAGGTGATCTCGCCGCCGGCGAAATACTCCGCTCCGGCTCGGAGCGTTTGCGCCACATAGATGGGGAAGAGGTAGTTGGCCGACATCACCACCACGAACGGGATCAGGGTGCAGGTGAAGAAGACCGCCAACCGCGGGCGGGCGCGCAGCCAGTCCCAGCCCTCGCGGATGCGCGACCAAGCGGAGGCGGCCGGCGGCGCGGGGCGATTCGACGACTCGAGGTGCGTCGCGCGGTAGGGGAGGGTGCGCAGCAGCAGGAAACTCACGAGGTAGGTCGAGGCGTCGAAGAGCAGGATGGCCCAGAGCGGCACCCGTTCCACCAGCAGGCCGCCGAGCCCGCCCGCGATCATCAGCGCGGTCTGGCCCTGCACCTCGAGCAAACCGGTGAGCGCGCGGTACTGCGACGGCGCGAACATCTGCTGCACGAGCGCGAACTTCGCCGGGAAATGCAGCGTGTAGTAGAGCATCCCAGCGAAGTAGACCGCCATGAGCGCCGGCGCGCCGAAGCCGCCCGTCGCGAGGCCGATCGCGGCCATCGCCAGCGTCGCGGTCAGGCCCCAAAGCTCGCTCGTGAGCAGCGCGGTCTTGCGCGAATGCCCGTCCACCCAGGCGCCGTAGTACGGCGTCGTCACCACGAGCACGAGGGTCGTGCCGATGGTCGCCCAGCGGAAGGCCTCGTTGCCGCCGGGCAGGTGCACCAGCAGCCATGGCACGGAAAAGATCGTGATGCCGGACCCGATCGACCCGAGGGTGTTCGCGACCAGCAGCCGCCGCACGCGGGAGTCGCGCAGGAGTTCCTTCATCGATCGCCGGAGGCAAGCGGCGCTCCGCGGCGAAGCAAGCCGCGAGGGGGCTTGAGCCCGCGTGGCCGCACCGGCATCACCCTCCGCATGAACCCGCCCGTCCGCCCCGCCGTCGCGTTGCTCGTGCCGGTCTTCCTCCTGCTTATCCTGAGCCCCGCGGCGCGCGCGCAACTCGGCGCCCGCTCCACCGCCGAGTGGCTGCGGATGCTCGACGCGCAAACGCGCGTGTCGAAGCTGCGCGTCGATGACGTGGTGGCGGCGCTCGCGCTCCCGCCCGGGGCGAAGGTGGCTGATATCGGCGCGGGGTCCGGGGTGTTCACTCTGCCGCTGGCCGGTGCGGTCACGTCCTCCGGCCGGGTCTACGCGGTCGACATCGACCAGGGGCTGGTCGACCACATCACCGGCAAGGCGCGCGAGGCCAAGGCAACGCAGGTGCAGGGTGTGCTGGGCAAATTCACCGATCCGTCGCTGCCGGCGAGGGACGTCGACCTCGCGTTCATCTACGACGTGCTGCACCACATCGAGGACCGTGCGACCTATCTTCGGAACCTCGCCGGTTACCTCCAGCCCGGTGGGCGTATCGCGGTGATCGATTTCTTCCCGGAGCGCGGGCCGCACCGCAACGACCCGGCCCTGCAGATCACCAAGGAGCAGACGCGACGGCTGATGGCCGAGGCGGGGTTGCGCTTGCTCGCCGAGCACCGGCTGTATGACGACAAGTGGTTCGTGATCTACGCCAAGTGACCGCGGCCGTCCGGCGGCGTCTTTCTCCCAACGTAACCTCTCCCGCAATCCTCCTCCCCATCCGCATGAATACCCGACATCTCGTCCGCCTCCTGGCGTTCTCCCTGACGCTCTCCGCGTTCGTCGCCGCGCCCCGCGCCGGTGCGGCCGAAAACACGCTCACCGACGCCGAGAAAGCCGCCGGCTGGCAGCTGCTCTTCGACGGCAAGTCGTGGAATGGCTGGCGCGCCTACCGCAAGCAGGCCGGCGAGCCCATCGTGGGTTGGGAAGTGCGCGACGGCACGCTCCATTGCCTGCCCAAGGCCAAGGGCGACCAGCCGATCACCGACCGCAAGTTCCGCGACTATGAGTTTTCGTGGGAGTGGCGTATCCTGCCCGGCGGCAACAACGGCGTGAAATACTTCGTCACCGAGGACCGCCCCAAGTCGCCCGGCCCCGAGTACCAGATGCTCGACGACGCCGGTCATCCCGACGGCAAGATCGGACCGCACCGCCAGACGGCCTCCTTCTACGAAGTGCTGCCGCCCGCCGCCGACAAGCCGATGCGCAAGCCCGGCGAGTGGAATTCCTCCCGCCTCGTCGTGCGCGGCAAGAAGGTCGAGCACTGGCTGAACGGCCGGATGGTCCTCGCCTACGAGCTCGGCAGCGAGGCCGTGAAGGCCGGTCTTGCGAAGAGCAAATTTAAGAACGAGGCGGGCTTCGGCGACAAAATCGACGGCCACCTCCTGCTCACCTACCACAACGACGATTGCTGGTACCGGAACCTGAAGATCCGCGAGCTGAAGTGATTCCTTCGGCCCCGGGTTGGACCGCACTACGGAATTGAAAACGGCGCCGGCGTTCCCCAATGCTGACCCCCTCCATATGAAACTCCGTTACCTCCTCCCCCTGGTGTTCAGCTTCGCCTTGGGCGCGTCTGCGGCGCAGCCCAAGGAGTATCAGGTCACCGGCCCGATCGTGGCCCTGACCGACGACGTCATCACCGTCGATAAGAGCGGTGAGAAATGGGAAATCGGCCGCTCGGCCGCGACCAAAGTGACCGGCAAACTCGCCGTCGGCAGCAAGGTGACCGTCTATTACCGGATGGCCGCCACCGCCGCCGACGTGAAGGACGACGGCAAGGGCAAGTCGGGCGACGCGGCCAAGGGTGCCAAGGCCGCCGACAAGGCCGCGCCGAAGGGCGCCGAGGCTTCGGCCGAGAAGGCCAAGAAGTCCAAGAGCTGACGCGCGTTCCGCGTTCCTTTCCGCCGCCGTCGGCTTCGCGCCGCGGCGGCGTTTTTGTTTTCCCGCGCCTTTCTTTCGGCGATCTCCGAGCAAAACGTACGAGATATAGCCGGGACTGCTTGTCCGCCGAAGGAAGGGTGAAGCCGCGCCGCCCCGGAAAATACCCGCGGGGGAATTCCGGCCGAAGGCCATACCCGTCTGCTCGGCGAAGCTTCGGACCATCCGAGGGAGCAGCCTCGGCGGCATCTCGCACCCATTTCCTGCTGGGGTGCCTGGTCGCTGCCGACTCCTTTCTTCCCCGCCTACTCGGCCTTGTTGTTCAAAATCATCGGGGACCTTTGGTCCCTTGGTCCTTTGGAATCTGGGCCGATTCGCGTTGCGGCCTGCCCGTTCCACGCTCTCCGCGTTTTTTCCGGGTTGCCCCGCCGCGGCCGCGACGTGTGCTCGGCGGCTTTTCCTGATGTCCGACGTCGCCGCCCCGGCTTCCACCCAGCCTTCGCTCAACGCAGACCACGTGCTCCGCCTTGCCGGCGAGCTCAACGTCAAGGTCTTCCAGGTCGCCGCCACGGCGCAGCTGATCGCCGAGGGCGCCACCGTGCCGTTCATCGCGCGCTACCGCAAGGAAGCCACCGGCGAGCTCGACGAGGTGCAGGTGCTCGCCATCCGCGACCGCCTCGAGCAGCTCCGCGCCGTCGACGAGCGCCGCGCGTCCATCCTCGCCTCGCTCAAGGAGCGCAACCTGCTCACCGACGCGCTCGCGAAGGCGATCGCCGGCGCCGACACGCTCACCGCGCTCGAGGACATCTATCTGCCGTTCCGCCCGAAGAAACGCACGCGCGCCACCATCGCCCGCGAGAAGGGCCTCGAGCCGCTCGCCGACCTGCTTTTCGCCCAGGATCCGGCCACCGACGTCAACGCCGCCGCCCAGCCGTACGTCGGCCGCGAGTACGTGCCCGATGACGGCAAGAACCAGCCCGCGCGGATCGCCTCCCTCGACGAGGCCCTCACGGGTGCGCGCGATATCATCGCCGAGCGGGTGAGCGACGATAAGGACGCCCGGGCCCGCCTCCGCGCGGTGTTCCAAAAGGACGCCGTGATCTCGACCAAGGTCCTCTCCAGCAAGGAGACCGATCCGGAGGCCGCGAAATTCAAGGACTACTTCGACTGGAGTGAGCCGCTCGCCAAGGCGCCTTCCCATCGCGTGCTCGCGATGCGCCGCGGTGAAAAGGAGCTGGTCCTCATGCTGCGCGTGCAGCTGCCCGACGAGAGCGCGGCCTTCGCCGCCGTGCAGGCGCTGTTCGTCCGCGGTCGCAATCCCGCCGCCGACCAGGTCGTGCTCGCCGTCCAGGACGCCTGCAAGCGGCTCCTGTGCCCCGCGATGGAGACCGAGATGCGGCTCGAGTCCAAGAAGCGTGCCGACGAGGCCGCGATCCGCGTCTTCGCCGGCAACCTGCGCGAGCTGCTCCTCGCCGCCCCGCTCGGCCAGCGCGCCGTCATGGCCATCGACCCGGGGTTCCGCACCGGCTGCAAGACCGTGCTCCTCGATCGGCAAGGCAAGCTGCTCCACAACGACGTCGTGTTTCCCGACCGCGATCCTTCCGAGGCGCGCGAGAAGCTGCTCGGCTTTGTGAACTTTTTTAAGGTCGAGGCCATCGCCATCGGCAACGGCACCGCCGGCCGCGAGACCGAGGCGTTTGTCCGCACCCTCGGACTGCCCGCCTCCATCCCGCTGGTGATGGTCAACGAGTCCGGCGCCTCGATTTACTCCGCCAGCGAGGTGGCGCGCGAGGAGTTCCCCGATCACGACCTCACCGTGCGCGGCGCCGTCTCCATCGGCCGCCGGCTCATGGACCCGCTCGCGGAGCTCGTGAAGCTCGATCCCAAGTCGATCGGCGTCGGCCAGTACCAGCACGACGTCGAGCAGAGCGCCCTCAAGCGTTCGCTCGACGACACTGTCGTCAGCGCGGTGAACGGCGTCGGCGTCGAGCTCAACACCGCGTCCAAGCAGCTGCTCAGCTACGTCTCGGGACTCAACGCCGCCACCGCCGCCGCGATTGTCACGCGCCGCAACGAGAAGGGCGCGTTCCGCTCCCGCGCCGATCTGCGCGAGGTGCCGCGCCTCGGGCCCAAGGCCTTCGAGCAGGCCGCCGGCTTTCTCCGCATCCGCGATGGCGCCCACCCGCTCGACGCCAGCGCCGTCCACCCCGAGCGTTACGCGCTGGTCGAGCGCATGGCGGCCGACGTGGGCGCCACGGTCGCCGACCTGATGCGCGACGGGACGCTGCGCGCGCGCATCCGGCCCGAGAAATACGTCACGCCGGAGGTCGGCCTGCCGACGCTCAACGACATCCTGGCCGAACTCGCCAAGCCCGGGCGCGATCCGCGGGAGAAATTCGAGGCGTTCAGTTTCACCGAGGGCGTGAACAAGCCCGAGGACCTGCGGCCGGGTATGAAGCTGCACGGCATCGTGACCAACGTCACGGCGTTCGGCGCGTTCGTCGACGTCGGCGTGCATCAGGACGGCCTCGTCCACGTGAGCCAGCTGGCCGACTCTTTCGTGAAGGACCCCGCCGAGGTCGTGAAGCCGCAGCAGAAGGTGATGGTCACGGTCTTGGAGGTCGACCTGCCGCGGCAGCGCATCGCGCTCTCGATGCGCAGTAATCCGGTTCTCGGCCCCAAGACCGCGCCCGGCGCCGCTGGACCGCGCACCGGGCCCGGGCCGCGCCCCGGCAGTGGTCCGCGTCCGTCGGCTCCCGCCGCGCCGCGTCCGCCGCAAAGTCTCTCCGGCGACTGGTTCAGCGCCGCGCTCAACAAGAAACGGTGAGGGGATGGATGAGGGACTGAAGGACCAAAGGACCAAGGGACTGAGGGACTGAGGGACGAGGGACGGAAGGCGGACGCCGGAGCTTTTGAACAGGAAGGCCGGGTAGGGGAACAAAGGAGCGACCCGCCTCCGCCGAGCCTACGACGGGCAGCGTGCCGAGCAGAGCAAGCCGGTCATGGGTTAAGGGTACGATCGTCGCCGATCGCCTCTCGCCCATCGCCTTTAGCCCGGCTCGCTCTTACCGGTACTCGGCCAGCTCCAGGATCACGCCGTCGGGGTCGAGGAAGTAGAGGAGGGTTTTGTCGCCCGCGGCGAACTTCACGACGCCGGCGGGAACGCGCACCGGGTCGCTCAAGAGCGTCACGCCCGCCGCCCGGAGCCGCGCGGACATCGCCGCGATGTCGTCGACGCGGAACGCGAGGTGACGCAGGCCGTGGGTGTTGGCCCGCGAGTTTTCGGGGAGAACCGCGCCGGCCGGCGTCACGTATTGCAGCAGCTCGATCCGCGGCCCGCCGCCGGGCGCTTCCACAAAGGCCACCAGTCCGCGCACGCCGCGCAATCCGATGATCTCCTCGATCCACGCGCCTTCCATCACGACGTCGGCCGTCTTCCGGAAGCCCAGGACTTCGGTGTAGAAGCGCACCGAGCGCTCGAGGTCGGACACCACGAGATTGATGTGGTCGATGCCGCGGATCACGGCCGCGGACCGTAGGGCCGCCCTTGTGCGCCGCAAGGCGCTTCAATCCCGGCGCGGCTCCGCGGGTGAGTAACCACGGATGGACACGGATAAACACGGATGAGCCGGGCTCGGTGCAGGCGCGGCTGC
>JBJTCH010000179.1:0-6269 GCA_046091745.1 Opitutaceae bacterium | reverse complement strand
CCCTTGTTGGCCGCGGTGCCCACGACGAAGGGGTTCAGGACGACGGTGGTGTCATCGGTGGCCGGGCGGGCGGACGGAGCGACCGATTGGGCGAGCGCGGAGCCGGCGAGGACCGGCAATGTCAGGGCAAGGAGGGGAAAGCGCATGGTGGGTGGCGCGAGAGTGGACCCCTGAAGCTCCCCGCGGCGAACAAGTAAAGGCCACCGCGACACCTCGCGCGTTTTCCCGTTTCCCTCGGATCCGCGGCTGCGACGAAGGCGCGAGGCCATGATCGCGCCCGCGGTCGCACCACACTCGCCTCATTCGCTCCGGTCAGTCGACCGCGCAGAACGCCCTTCGGTCTGTATCCGCGCCATCTGCGAAATCTGCGGTTAAAGACGCGGAGCGATTCAGAAATACCAACCTCTTTCGCCGAGGCTTCCTCCTTCGCCAAGGCTTCGGAGGACAAGACGGAGGACAGGACGGCGGAACCCGGCGGTGGGCCCACCGCAGATAACTCAGATATCACAGATCTGACGCCCTCGGCCTTCACGACCTTCCCGGCCTTCCTGTTCCTCTCCGCCCGTTCGCTCCGGCCAGTCGACAGCGCAGAACGCCCTGTGGTCTCTATCCCCGCCATCTGCGAAATCTGCGGTGAACTCCGGATGGTGAGGAACACCGTCGGCCGCTCTTCATTCGTCATGGTCCGCGGCTGGCCCGCCTCAGGCGGGCAAGCAGCCGCGGCTACACCAAACCCTCCTTATTCGTGTCCAACCGTGTCCGTCCGTGGTTACTCACCGCGGAGCGGATCAGGAGCGCGTTACGAACTGAGCCTCGGTCCGGTGAATCGGACTCCGTGAACTCGGATCAGTCCTCAGTGCCCTCTGTGTTCCAACTCAACTCCCCTCCGGTTGCGGCTCCGCCGCGCTAGGCCCATTCGAGACCATCCGTCGTCGCCCCCTCGCGGACCTGCTGATGCGCGAGTTGGTGGTAGGACCTGGATTCGAACCAGGGAAGGCGTAAGCCAGCAGATTTACAGTCTGCCCTCGTTGGCCACTTGAGTATCCTACCAGCGCGGGGCGCGGAACGTCGCGACTCGACTTCCGGACGGCAAGCGCATTTTTCGCCCGCAGCCGCTCGTCGTGCACGCCACTCGCCCAACCTACCTCGGACGCCTCGCGCCCTCGCCCACCGGGCTCCTCCACCTGGGGCACGCGCGCACGTTCTGGATCGCGGCGCAACGGGCCGCGGCGGCCGGCGGCGAACTGCTGCTGCGCAACGACGATCTCGACCGCGACCGCTGCCGGCCGGAATTCGTCGAGGCGCTGCGCGAGGATCTCGCGTGGCTCGGCCTCCGCTGGCGCGAGCCGCTGATCTCGCAATCCGCGCGTCTGCCCGCCTATCGCGCCGCGCTGGAACGGCTGCACGCCGCCGGGCTGGTTTTCCCATGCACGCGCTCGCGGCGCGATGTGCTGGAGGCCGCCGGCGCGCCCCACGAGGGCGGCGTCGACGACGAACCGGTTTATCCCGCAGCCTTCCGTCCGCCCGCCGGCACTCCGCCGCCACCGCTCGGGCCGAGCCTCGGAGTGAATTGGCGGTTCCGCGTGCCGGATGGCGAGGAAATCGTCTTCAACGACGGGCGCCTCGGACGGCAGGCGGCGGTCGCGGGACGCGACTTCGGCGACTTCCTCGTCTGGCGGCGCGACGACACGCCGAGCTACCAACTCGCCTGCGCAGTGGACGACGCGGAGTTCGCTGTCACCGAGGTCGTGCGCGGCGAGGACCTCATCCGCAGCACCTTTCGCCAGATTCTCCTGCTCCGCGCGCTCGGCGGGCGCGAGCCCGCCTATTATCACGCTCCCCTGCTGCGCGACGAACGGGGCGCGCGCCTGGCGAAACGCCACGACCCCCTCGCGCTGCGCGCAGTACGGGCGGCGGGCCGCACACCCGATGAACTGATCGCAGGGTTCGCGGCGGACCCCACCTGAGTCTCGCCTCGGTGCGAGGCGCCGCCTTTCCTCGCGCGATGGCCCACCCTCCCCGCATCGGCGTCCTCAACATTTCCGACCGCGCGAGCGCCGGCTTTTACGAGGACACCCCGGGCCAGGCCTGCGTCGCCCTCCTGCGCGAGTGGCTCGTGACCGCGTTCGAGGTGGATTACCGCGTCATTCCCGACGAGCGGCCCGTGATCGAGGCGGAGCTGCGGCGTCTCGCCGATGAGGCCGGCTGCTGCCTGGTCGTCACCACCGGCGGGACGGGTCCGGCGCCGCGGGATGTCACCCCCGAGGCCACCGAAGCCGTCTGCGAAAAACTTCTGCCCGGGTTCGGCGAACTCATGCGCGCGACTTCGCTGAAGTACGTGCCCACCTCGATCCTTTCACGCCAGACGGCGGGCATCCGCGGACGCACCTTGATCCTGAACCTCCCGGGTCGACCGAAGGCGATCCGCGAGAACCTCGAGGCCGTTTTCCCCGCGATTCCTTACTGCATCGACCTGATCGGCGGCGCGCGTCTCGAGACCAACGAGGCCGTGATGAAGGCGTTCCGCCCGAAGGCGTGACGGGGAAAGCGCGAGACCGGGACTTGCGCGGCCCCGAGCGTTTTCCAACGTAGCCCCGTCTCAACCATGACCACCTACGTCTACGAAACCGTTCCGCAGAAGCCCGGGATCGAGCCGCGCCGGTTCGAGGTGCGCCAGTCGATGAACGACGCGCCCCTCACCCGCCATCCCGACACCGGCGAGCCCGTGCGCCGCGTGATCGCGGGAGGCTTCGGTTTCATCGCCCAAAAAGCGGAGCCGCCGCCGCGTCCCTGCGGCTCGCAGTGCGGCTGCTTCGGCCAAAACTGAACCTTCCTCGTTTTCACCATGATCAACTTCTCCACGCCCGATCTTACCGCTCATCCGCCGCGCAGCGTGCGCGTCCGCCTCGGCGGCTTCGCCCACCTGCCGCGCCTGCTCGACAAGGCCCGCGCGACCGCGGCCGGCAAGGCCGGCGCGTACAAGTACGATTGTCCGATGGACAAGAATTTCTTCGCCTTCACCGGTCTCAACGCCGACGCCTTCCTCGCGGAGGCCCGAAAGGGCGGCACGGATTCCGAGATGCTCGCTTGGGTGCGCGCCCATTGCCGTCGTCTGCCCGCGGAGATCCACGCATGGAGCGCCTGGCTCGAGCAGAGCGGTCCGGGCGGGTCCGCCGGCCACGAGTGGATGGCGCAGACGATCAAGGCCGTCGCCGCGGACCGCGACGACGTGCGGTCCTTCGCCGATCTGCTCGATCTCGACGACTACAACAGCTTCGGCGGCAAGGGCTGAGCGGCGGCCCCGCCGCGCCGGGGCCGGTCAAAGCTCCGTGTACTTGTCCGATCGCCCCCGCGCCTTTTCCACTGGGTAGCGGCGGGCGTTGGACGCCAGTTTGGATTCAATGGCGGCGGCGACATCGATCCCCGTCATGTTCGAGAATTCGAGCGCGTAGATCACGACATCGGCGAGTTCCTCGGCGATCCGCTCGCGCTTCGCCGGATCGCGCGCCACCGAGGCCGCCTCGTCGGGCGTCGACCAGAGAAAGTGCTCCATCAGCTCTCCCGCCTCGGCGGCGAGCGCCATGCTGAGGTTTTTGGGCGAGTGGAACTGTTCCCAATCGCGCTCCCGGACGAACGCGAGCACCTGGGATTTCAATTCGGCGACGGTGGTCCGGGTATCAGAGGCGGAGGTCATCGGGCGAAGCTGGGGCGGGCGGCGGGGACGCGCAATCTCCGCGCCAAATCCAAGTTTTTACTTGGCACGCCGCCTGCAGCATGAATCTTCGCCCACTGTTTTAACGATGTCCGCCCGCCACCAGCACCACGTCCGCCGCGCCGGCGCCTGCTTTATGCAGGCCTGGCAGCGCCCGGGTGCGCCGCGGCCGGCCATTGTTTCCGTCTGGAACAAACAAGCCGGCTCGGGCCACCAGAACTGAACCTCCGCTACCGCGGAAACGTTCAGGCTCTGAAGCCCGGCGGTCACCAGACCCCCGCGAGGAGACGTTTCCGCATTCCTCCTCCCCATGAACAGCACGTTGCTCCCCCCCCGCTCCCCGTCCGTCCGCCGCGCGCGCGCGGCCGTAAACGCCGTCGCCTTCCGCGAGCCCGCGTATGAGTGCCGCGAGACGGACCAAGGCCTGCGCCTGACGGTGTACATACCGGGGGTCGAGGCTGCTGGCGTCGAAATCGAGGGCCATGGCGCCGACCTCACCGTGCACGCGCGGAAGCCGCACCCGGTGCGCGTGAACTTCGACTCGCTCCACCTCGAAGGCGTGCAACGCGACTATCTGCTGCGCCTGAGGCTCGGCCACGGGTTCGACTTCAGCGCGATGGCGGCGGAGATCACGCGCGGCGTGCTCACCGTGAACCTGCCGAAGCGGGCGAACTCCGCACTGCCGCGAGTCGCCTGAGTTCGTCGGATTCTTCCAAAAAAAGGCCGCGCCCCGGAGGGTGCGGCCTTTTTCCTAAAGCGGCGGGAAACTCAGGTCTGTTCCTCGAGCTTCAGGGCGCGGTAACCGCCGGCGCTCTTGAAGTAGAGGAGCAGCGCGAGGTAGATCGCGGCCATGGCCATCGGGATGAAGGAGTCGGCCTTCAGCGTGGCGCGATCGCCGGCCTGATTGGCGGCGACGATGGCCTTCCGCTCCGGCGTGCCCTTGTCGCCGGCCTTCTTGGCGGCCTCGAGCTTGGAACCGTCGACGGCCGTCACCGGCGCGAGGAACAGGAACTGCGAGGGAGCGGAAGCCTTGTTGGCCTCGTAGACGGCCGCGTTGGAGGTCTTCAGGTTTTCCGCGGTGTAACGGTCCGTGGCGTAGCCGAGGCCCGGGCCGCCGATCAGGCCGGCGGAGAGCATGCCGATGCCGCCCATGATGGACATGGCGACGGCGCCGGAGCGCGGGAAACGATCACCGACCACCGCGAGCATCGTCGGCCAGAAGAAGGTCTTGCCGAGCGCGTAGAGCCCGAGGGCGAAGAGCGCGATGGCGAAGGAGTTCATGCCCGAGGCGAGCTGCAGGCCGACCACCGCGAGGATGGCGGAGGTGAGCAGCAGGCCGATCGGGGAAAGCCCGAGCTTGGTCTCGATGAAGTTCGCGCAGAACCGCAGGCCGAACATGATGGCCGAGGTCCAGATGAAGATGATCTTGCCCTGCTCGGCGGTGAACAGGTTGCCGGTGATGGCCTCGATCCAACCGTCGGTGCCGAGCTCGACCGCGCCGACAAGCGCGTGGGTGACGAAGAGCACGAAGAGCAGGAAGGAACCGAAGGAGAAGCGGGTAAGCACGCCGACCGCGATCAGCAGCACGCCGCCGATGGCGAAGCCCATCGCGGCGCCGCCGAAGAAGAGCGCCAGCAGGTAGCAGGCGACGGCCGCGCCGAGCAGGCCGACGTCCTTGAACATGTCGGCGAAGCTCGCGCCCTTGGCGGCGGCCTCGGACTTCGGGAACGACTGGCCCATGAACATGATCGCGTAGGCGGCGGTCGGCACGAGGTAGAAGGCCAGCTGGCCCTTCCAGCCGAGACCCATCACGCTGCCGAGCAGGTAGGAGGCGACGGCGCCCACCACCATGCCGAGCGGCCAGGAGGCGTGGAGGATGTTGAGGTAGTGCGTGCGATTCTGGGGGAAGACGGTCGCGACGAGCGGGTTGGCCACCGCCTCGAGGGTGCCGTTGGCGTAGGCGAAGATGAACATGCCCCAGTAGAGGAAGTCGTAGGCATTCTGCTTGGTCGCCATGAAGGTGACGACGGCGGAAAGCACGTGGCCCAGCAGCGCGAGGGCGACCAGTTTACCGTAGCCCAGTTTGTCGACGATCACGCCGCCGATGATGATGCCGAAGCAGAAGCCGGTGAAACCGGCGCCGCCGATGGCGCCAAGCTGGGTGGCCGTGAAGCCGTACTCAGACGCCCACGCGCCGAAGATGCCGCCGCGGAGCGCGAAGCCCACGCCGGCCGCGAGGATGGCCATGAAGCCCGCCCACAGAAGCCGATTGGCGTTCGGGACGGTGCCTTCGTTGCTGATTGCTGGATTACTCGTCATAACGGGATTTTGACTGGTTGGAGTTAAGGAACGAACAAGTGGATGCGCGCGCGACGGCTTCAGGCCGGGCGGCCAAGGCGGGAGACAGCGGAAAAATTCAAGGGGTAGAAACGCTGACGCGGCTAAGTTGAGCGCGCGCCGTGCGCTGGGCAAGGGCACATTTTCACGTTCCACGGGTCATTGGTTGCATCGACGAATTCAGCTCTCACCCCCCGTGAAAACCCTCTTCCTCAAATTC
>JBJTCH010000178.1:0-15297 GCA_046091745.1 Opitutaceae bacterium | reverse complement strand
ATTCCGCGCCTCATCGGGCGCGCTCTGAGCCATGCCGCGCTTCGCCCGCTACATCGGGGTGGATTACTCCGGCGCCGAGGCTCCGAACTCCGGGCTCAAGGGCCTGCGGGTGTTCACCGCCGACGGCTCCGGACCACCGGCCGAGGAGATGCGGCCACCGCCGAGCCACCGCAAACACTGGACGCGTCAGGGACTGGCCGGGTGGCTCGCCGCCCAGGTGAACGCCGGCCCGCCCGCGCTTATCGGCATCGACCACGGGTTCTCCTTCCCGCTGCGTTACTTTGAGCGGCACCACCTCCCGCCCGACTGGCCCGTATTCCTCGACGACTTTCAGGCGCATTGGCCGACGGACGAGGAGAACACCTACGTTTGCTTTATCCGCGACGGCAACCACGGCGCCGGCCACAAGCGGCAAGGCGACCCGAAGTGGCTGCGGCTCACCGAGCAATGGACCGCGTCCGCCAAATCCGTCTTCCAGTTCGACGTGCAGGGCCAGGTGGCGAACTCGACGCACGCGGGCCTGCCGTGGCTGCGCTATCTCCGGCAAAAGTGCGGTGGGAAACTGCACTTCTGGCCCTTCGACGGCTGGGACGTGCCCGCCGGCAAGTCGGCCGTCGCGGAGGTTTACCCTTCGCTCTGGATGAAACGCTTCCCCGCCGGTGACCGCGATGGCGACCAACAAGCGGCCTTCGCTGTCGCCGAGTGGCTGCGCCGCGCGGACCAGAACGACTCGCTTTCGCGCTTCCTCCGCCCGCCGCTCACCCCCGCCGAACAAACCCGGGCCGCCATCGAAGGCTGGATCCTCGGCGTGACGTAGCAGCGGATTCGGCCGCCGAAGAGTCGCCATTCGGGAGGGTATGGGTTTCGGAATCCGCGGCTTCAGCCGCGGCTACACCCAACTCGCCAGCCGTAGGCTCAGCGAAGGCTGGCTCTATCCACCGTGGGCTCGACGAAGGATGGCCGCGCCATCCGAAGCTCAACGAGCGGAAGCTGGCCTGCCAGCCGTAGGCTTGGCGGAGGCTGGTGGGCCGACTGGGATTCGAACCCAGACTCAAAGGATTATGAGTCCTCTGCTTTAACCGTTAAGCTATCGGCCCGCGAGCGGCCCTTGTGTCACCGCTGGCGCGAAGGCTGTCAAACGCCGGTGCCGGCGACGGATACGGCCAGCGCGACCCTAGGTTCCGTACACCCTCACCTCGAAAAGCCTCGCGTGATCGAGGCCGTTCGTCGCCCCGATGCTGATACGCAGCGCCGCGGTCGATACAGGCGAAGGCAGCCGGTGGACGCGTCTCCTTTGATAATTGCCGTTCTCGCGGTGCACCACGCTCCAGCCGTCGGCGGTCTCGATCTCCAGCGCGTAGTCGCGGACCGTCTCGGGCTGCGGCTCCCCCCAATGCATCCGACGCGTGTAGCCGTCGGCCTGGGAGAGCGTGAGGAAGCGGTGCTGCCCCGTGTCGAAGACCAACTGCACTTCGCCAAAAGTCACGGTGGCCGGCCAGCGCAGTTCGAGCCAAGCGGGAAGACCCGCCGCCGGATCACTCATCCAGCGATGGGTGCCTGGATGGGCCCGATCGGGCGGCGCGACCGTGTACCGCACGCGCGCGCGGCCGGTCTCGATCTCCCGCAAAACCTCCTCCCATTGGTTGGCCGCGGCGGCATCGGCGGGAGTGACGCTGGCGGCGTCCACGCCGTGCACCGCCCGCGTCTGGCCGGAAAGCACCAGCACCGCCTCCCCGCCCACCTGCGCGCTCGATGCGCGCACCGTCGCGCTCCGGGCGAGGTCGTCATCGTCCGCGTGGCGGACGCCGAGCAGGTAAGCGTCGTCCCGCAACAACCGCTGCCGGATGCGTTCCAGCAGGTCCGCATGATCCGCGATCGCGATCGGTTCCACGTTGGCGCGCAGGGCCAGCGCCGCCGCCGTGCCGACCCCTTGGCCAACCGCCGCGCAGGTCGCCATCACGCGGGTTGACGCGAAGGCGAGATGGGTCGCCGAAATGTTTCGGCCGGCGAAGAATAGATTTCGCACAGCCGGCGTCACGCAGCACCGCAAGGGGATGTCGTAGAACCACGGCACGTGGTGCTGGGTGCAGGGAGGTTCGGCGGGCGCGTCGACACCCTCCGGGGGATGGGTGTCGATCGGCCAGCCGCCGTAGGCGATCGCGTCGGCGAAGGGCCGGGAGGAGAAAACGTCCGACTCGGTGAGCGTATGCCGCCCGATGAAGCGCCGGCTCTCCCGCTTGCCCGGCACGAAACCGACCCACTCGAGCGCCCAGTGGGAGACATCGAGGCCGGACTCGTTCTTGATGTGGTTCCAAACCCCCAGGGTGATCGCGAGCAGTTCGTCCCGGATGCGCTCGTTGTCCTTCAGCGTGTCGAGGCACCCACCCCACTCGATCCACCAGTAGCCGTACTCGAGTCCGAGGTCGGAACCCGACTTGCCGAAGGGACGCAGGGCGAAATCACCCGCCCGGAACCGCCGCACCCAAGGCGGTGCGACATAGGGCATCGGACGATCGTGCTTCCGGGCCTGGAACAGAAGGGTCGAGCCCAGCGTGCGCGCGTCGCCCGCATCGGGCGCGAGCCGCTCGCCGAATTCGTCCCGCCCCTCGCGTCCACGGCGGAACGGCGCGCCGGCCTCGACGCCGAGCCGGCCGTCGCCGGTGCAATCGGCGAACATCGCCGCCTTGAGCGTGAAACGATCCTCGGTCGACGGCCGCTCGGCCGTGACTTCCGTGATGCGACCTTGTTCGACGCGCGCGCCGGTCACGTTGGTGTTGAGCAACAGCGTGAGGTTGGGCTCGGCCCGGCAGAGCTCGTACAGGATCAGGTCGGCAACGGCCGGCGACCGCTGCGGGTTGCGCACGGCGAGCTCGAGGCGGATCTCCTCGATCAAGCCGCCCTCGCGGGGCTCCAAAGCCAAGGGCAAGCCTGCGTGCAGACCGGTCGCCCCGACCATGTGCATGCGGATCTCGCTCGAGGCGTTGCCGCCCAGCACCGGCCGGTCCTGGACGAGGATCACGCGCGCGCCGAGCCGCGCCGCCGCGAGCGCACAGCACACTCCCGACATACCGCCTCCCGCCACCAGGAGGTCGCATTCCATGGAATGATGGGAGACGACACTCACGGAACAGCGGCCCCACTCCGGAAGCATTCCGCGGCGTCGGCGAGGACGAGCGGCAGGGCGCGCTCAACCAAGGAAAACTCGTGACCGCCATCCAGCCGGTGCACGCGCGCCGGCAGACCTTTTCCCTCAAGGACGGCGAGAAAGTTCTCGTTCATCGTGAGCTCGAAGCCCCGCGTCGCCAGCTAACCCCTCCCGGATCCGATCCCCCTGAAAATCCGGTTTCCTTCCAGTAATGCCGCCCAGCCCAAGCCGGCCAAGGGCACGGCCCGCAAGCGGGTCTCGCTCGCCGACCTGATCGTCCTCGGCGGCGCCGCCGCCATCGAGGAGGCGGCTCGCCGCGCCGGCGTCAAGGCGGAGGTCCCGTTCCTCCCGGGCCGGATGGATGCGGGCGCGGAGCAGACCGACGCCACGTCATTCGCCGTCCTGGAACCCACGGCCGACGGGTTCCGCAACTACCAGAAGACCCGCTACACGCTGCCGGCCGAGCACCTGCTGGTCGACAAGGCCCAGCTCCTCGGCCTCACCGCCCCGGAGATGACCGTCCTCATCGGCGGTCTGCGGGTCCTCAACGCCAACCACGCCCGATCCCAGCACGGCGTCTTCACGAGCCGTCCGGAGACGCTCACCCACGACTTCTTCATCAACCTGCTCGACCTGGGCAGCGAGGTGAAGCCGACCTCGCCGTCCGAGGAGCTCTTCGAGATCCGCGACCGGACCACGGGCGACGTGAAGTGGACCGGCACCCGGGTGGACCTGATCTTCGGCTCGAACTCCCAGCTCCGCGCGATCGCCGAAGTCTACGGCCAGCGCGACGCCCAGGCCAGGTTCGTTCGGGACTTCATTGCCGCCTGGAACAAGGTGATGAACGCGGACCGGTTCGATCTGGCCTGAGTCCGCCCCTAGGGAAAGTCCGCCCTCCCCGCCTCGATTGATCCGGCGGGAGGGCGGTTCTCCGGGCTCCGACGCGGTCGCTTCCGAAGCGGCGGATACGGAGATCCGCCCTGCCGCCAGCGGACGTTTCTAATTGGAGGGCAGTGCTTCCGCGCTGCCGCTCGGGCCAACATTCCCCTTGTCGCCCCTGAGCCGGAGGCGGTCGACCGCCGCGGGCTACTCCTTGAGCAGCCGCTTCACGTTTGCCTCGAGGTCGGGACCGCGGGCGTTGGTTGAGACGACCCTCCCCTCCTGATCGAGGAGGAACATGGCCGGGATCGAATTGATGCCGAATCGGGTGGAGATATCGTTTTTCCAGTACTTACCGTCAAAGTACTGCGGCCAGGGCATCTTTTCCCGTGTGGTGAAGTCGCTGAGCACCTTCCGCGCCTTCGCCAGCTTGGCGCCCGCCTGTTCCGGAGTGTCCGCGGCCGCCAACCCGCCATTCTCCAACGCGATCCCCACGACCTCGAAACCACGCGCGTGATAGTTGGCGTAGACCTTCTTTACATTCGGCAATTCGGCGATGCAGGGACCGCACCAGGTGGCCCAGAAGTCCACCAGCACCACCTTGCCTCGCAGCTCCTTGAGGTCGACCTTCCGGCCGTCGACCGCGGTGAAGCTGATCTCCAGCGGCCGCTTCAGCAGGGCAGCGGCTCCCGCTTTGCCGACCGCCATCTCCGCCACCGCCTTGTTGGGGCTGCTGGCGAAGGACGCCCACTCGTCCCCTACCCGCTGCGGCTCGACCTTTTCAACGAGCCCCATGTAAGAAAAGAGCAGGCCGGCGGCGGAGGGCGCCTGCGGATAACGCACCGCATAAGCTACCACCTTCCCGCGGAGGTAGCCGAGGTCCAGCTTCTGGCCGTTGCGCAAAGCGGCCGTGGCGGCGTTGAACGGCACCATCGCTTCCTGCAGGCGGAGCTGTTCCCGGACATCGTCCGGCAGGTCCGGCGCCGTCGGGAGCGCGGCCCGGAGCTCGGTGTAGCGGGCCTTCCACACGGCCGCCGCTGCCTCGTCGATGACCGGCCGCGGGCCTCCCCGCTCGTCGGTTTCCCACGCCTTCACGAAGCGCGGCTGCGTCGGATTCAGCCGCATCACCACGCTCCACCGCCGCGGGTCCGAGGGATGTTTCTCCATGAACGCTACCCCACGGGCCTGCACCGCGGCGTAGTAGCCTTCTACCGCCCGCTGGAGCTCAAGGGGGGGCAGGCCCGTCAGGGTGTTGAGGGCTGGCCGGGCGCTGTAGGTCTCCTGGAACGCCTTCCAATCCTGGTCCGCCGCAGAGGTAGGCGGCGCCGGTTCCGCGGCGCCGAGCGGAACCAGCAGCGTGGCCAAGACGGCCAGTCGGGGCAGCCAGGTGAACAGGAAGCGCGTCATCATGAATCGGCCGATGGTTGGGAACGGGCTCATTTTGCGGGCAGGACGGTGGCGCGGGACACCCGGTCCCGGCCGAGATAACGGCGGGCCAGGGCGCCAAGCTCAGCGGTCGTGATGGCCTCCAGGTCCGACACGCGCGTGCGCGCCCAGTCCAGCACCTCGGGCTTGCCCTGGGCCCTGGCCAGGACGCTGCCGAGCCAGTAGGTGTTGCTCCGCCCGGAATCGCGGGCCGCCGTGAGCGCAGGCTGCCGAGCGCGGTTCAATTCCTCCTCCGTCACCCCATTCCGCGCCAAGTCATCGGCGATGGCGATCGCCGCCTCGGCGACCTTGTCCGCCTCGGCCGGCGCCACGTCGATCTGCGTCGAAAGATAGCCGTAGCCGGCATAGGTATCGCTGGCGTTGCTCTGAGCACGAGGACTGTAGGAACCACCCATCTCCTCCCGGATCTTTAGGCGGAGCCGATCACTGTAGACGCTGGCGAGTAGGGAAAGCCGCCGCGCCCGCCGCGGATCCATGCCATCCGTCGTGGGCCAGTAGAGGGCAACCAGCCCCTTCTGGATTTGGGAGGCGATGGTGTAGCGCTGGTTGAAAGGCTGGGCGGGGAACGAAACCGGACGCGGCTTCTCGGTCGAATCGACCGAGGCCCGCGGAGGCAGGGCCCCGAAGGTCCGGGCAACCGCGTCGATCGTGGCCTCCGGATCCAGGTCCCCCACGATGGCAATCTCCACCGGCCCGCTCGCCAGTTGCGGGAGGAGCCACGCGCGCAGCTCCGCCAGCGTCCGCTTGGCCGCCACGTCTCTGGGCGTCAGGCCGAAGCGCTGATCGCCACCGGCGGCGAGCCGCGCGACCTCCGTGACGATCGGGCCGGTCGGCGTCCGCTCGACGGTGCCGTAGATCAGGTCGACGGTCCGTTGGTACTGGGCGAAACCTTCCGGACGGAAACCCGGATCGCTCAGGTGAGCAGCAAGGACCTGCAGGGTGAGCAGAAGATCCTCGCGATTGGTCCCGCTGGCACCGGCCGCCCGGCCGCTGCGGGCGCCCGACTGCGTGGGATAGGCCAAGACGAGCGCATCCGGAGAGAGCGCCATCGAGCCTCCGGCTTGGTGCCCCGAAAGCAGCCGGCGCAGGTCGCTGGTGCTGTGCCGGCCCAAACCGCCACCATTGAAAACACTCGAGGCGATCTGCGCGAGTCCGGGCTGGTTCACCGGCTCCGTCATCGATCCACCCGGCAGGCGGACGCTCACGAGGATACGGCCGGCATCGAAGTCGGTCCGTTTCAGATTCAGGCGCACGCCGTTGGCGAAGGACACCAGGTCAAGGTCCAGGTCGGCCACGTGTTCCCGCTTCGCCACCTGGCCGGTCGGGCCGAAATCGGTGTAAGCCCACGCCCGCGCCTCCTCAGCCGCCTTGGGCAGCACGGCCACCACCCGGGATTCCTCGTAAGCGGCCGCCACCGCGGCCACCGCATCGCCCGGAATGACCGCATTGCCGGACACCATCACGTGCAGGCCGTTCATCCCGAAGGCCTCCCGGAGGGCGGCGGCACAGTCCTCCGCCGTGGCCTGCTCCATTGCCGGACGCAGCAGCGCCAGGCGGTCCGCTGGGGACGTGAAGACCTCGCCGGAGACCAGGCTGGCCAGGTGGGTATTGGCGATTGCGCTGGAACGGCGGGTCGGCGCGGCCCTGACCGCCTGCTCGAGGGCGGCGACGGATGAGGCCACCACCTCCTTCAGCTCGTCCGGCTGGAACCCATGCTCCATCGCCCGACGGAGTTCCTGCTCACCCGCCGCGAGGGCGGCCGGCCACTTGTCCGGCTTGCACGTCAGGTCGAGCGAGGCCTCGCGCAGGAAACGGAAGCTTTCTCCCGCCGTGGCCGCGGCCTGCAGGAAGGGGGACCCCGGCGCCTTTGCAAGTTCGGCCAGCCGTCGAGTCAGCATGCCGAGGGCGAGGGGGCGCGGCACGCCGCGCAGCCTCTTTGCGGCGGCATCAGGTTCCGCCGGCGAGCGGGAAAAGCAGTTCAGCGAGACGCGCGTCGAGGGCGCCTCCGGCTCCCCATGGTAACCCGCGCGCACGCCATCGAAGGACGGGACGGTTCCAAAGTCGGGTTCCGGCCGGGCCGGCGCCCGCGCCGCCAGCGGGCCAAAGGCCGCCGCAATCTGCCGCCGCACGACCTCGACCTCAACCTCCCCCACCACCACGACCACCAATCGCTCCGGACGGTACCAAGCGTTCCAGAACTCCACGAAGCGCTCGCGCGGCGCGTGTTCGATCACCTCCGTGAGCCCGATCGGCATGCGGGCCGGCAAACGCGTCGTGCCGAGCATGAAGCCGAACTGGGCCACCTGGGTCCGGTAGCCGATGGTGTCCCGTGCCCGCATTTCGCTGAGGATGACCCCGCGCTCCTTGTCGATCTCCGCCGGCTGCAGCAGGAGCCCGCCCGCATCGTCGGCCAGCACCCGCAAGCCCTCGGCCAGCGTCGCCTCCCACGTGTCCGGCAGCTCGATCAGGTACTGGGTCCGGTCGAAGCCGGTGGAGGCATTGGTGTCGCCCCCAAAGCTCATGCCCATCCGCTGGAAGACCTCGATGAGGGTGCCAGGAGCGAAGTTCCGGCTGCCATTGAAGGCCATGTGTTCCAGGAAGTGGGCGACGCCCCGTTCGTTCTCCTCCTCGTGCAGCGAGCCCGCGAGGACCAACAGGCGGAGCGAGGCCCGGCCCTTCGGCTCGGAGTTGGGATGGATCACGTAGCGGATCCCGTTTTCCAGCACTCCAAAGGTAGCCGCCGGATCCGGCCGGAGGTCGCTGCCCTCGTGGGGAAAGCCGGGTGCCGCCGCCGGGAGCGGGGCGACCGCGAGGGCGATCAACAGGAGCCCGGCGCGAAGATGAGGGAAGGGAGGTGCGTGGAGGATGGACATGAGGACGGGGCCAGCGGCGCTGGCATCAGAAATTCTTGCGGACGGTGAGCGTGTAAGTGGCGAGCCGCGCGTCGCCATAGCGGCTGATCAGGTAATTGGGGCTGTAGTAGGCGTCGAATGGCGGCACCTTGTTCAGCACGTTCTGCACGCCCACCTGGAGTTCGGAACGGCTAAGCACCCGCTGCCACCATGCGGCGTCGCGGGCGGTGACCTGCGGGAAGCGGCGGGCCACGAAGACGTCGTGGTACTGCTGGCTCGGGATGTGGTCGGCCCCCTGCTGCGCGACATACGCAGCCCGCTGCAGCGAGGAGCCGACGTGGCGCATGGACCAGCCGAGCGTCCACTGCCGGTAATCCCAATTCAGCCCGCCGCTGGCCTTGAACTTCACATACCCCGGCGTGCCGATGTACTCCACCAACGGGGCATTGAAGGTTGGCTGGATCTGGTAGTGCTGCCACGAGGTGGCCTGGCTCCAGAAGTTCCAGATGCCCAGGCTCCGGGTGTTGCGACTGTACGTGATGCCACCGTCGAAGCTCGCGGTGACCGCCCGGTTGAGGTTCATGCTCCGCGCGTCGACCGAGAGGATGGGGCCCGCCGCAAAGGGGTCGCCCGCCACCGGGCGCTCGCGCACGACGCGTCCCGGCAGGTAGTCCTCGAAGTTGACGACGTTCTGGACGCTCAGGGTCGCGATGTTGTCGCGCTTGCGGATGCGCGAGTAATCGACCGAGACCCGCAGGCCAGACAGCCTCCGCGGCTCCCAGACCAGCCCCAGGCTGGTGTCGTAGCCCCACTCCGGCTTGATGTCCGGATTAGAACCGGCCTGCGAGGCGACCGTGACGAACGCGTTGCCGCGCTTGGGATCCGTGACGCGGGCCGAACTCCCGGTGGCCAGTGAGGGCGCCGACTGGTTGTAGGCGGGCGGGCGAAAGGCCACGCTGTAGGCACCGCGCAGCAGGACCTCCTGGAATGGACGGTAACGCAGGCCATAGGTCGGGGTGGAAGCGGAGTAGCGCGACTTGGACCGGCCGATCTCACCGACCCCGGAATAGAGGGCCACCGCGGAGGTCACCTTGAACTTCTCCTCGCGGGCCGCCACCTGGAAGTCGAACTGGCGCAGCAGCGGCCAGTTCTTCCGCGTGCCGACCACCGGCACCCACAACTCGGCATAACCGGCATCGGTTCCCCGGCTCCGCGAAGGGATCATCACCCAGGTGTTCGGCGGCGTGTTGTAGACGTAGTTGATGACGTAGGTGGGCAGGATCTCCTTCCGGTAGCTGTAGGTGCCGGCCAGCTTGATCGCACCCGCCGGCAGCGACCAGAGCGGGCCGGCGGTGCGGAAGGAATACTCCTCCAGAGTATTCTTCGATCCGACGGTGATTCTGCCCAGGTAGGGGGTAAGGTTCAGCGGGTAGGCAACGGTATCGCGAAACGGGTTCAGCACGCCGCTGTTGAAGTCGGCATTCATCACGTTGGTGTTGACCGCACCCTGCGATTGGCTGGTGCGACTGTTATTCCAGGAGATGTCGGCGTGCACCCGCCAGTCACGGGGCAGGGTCACGATGAGGCCCGCGAGGGCCCGAAGGCTGACCAACTGGAGGGCAAACTCGCCGACCGCACCGGGCGGATCGCTCGGGATCGACAGCCGCACGGCCTGGCCAAACGGATTCGTCGGCGCCGTCGCGGCAACCTGGAAGTTGGCCGTTCCCGAGAACGGCGTCTGCTCGGTGTTGACGTTGAAGTTGGTGCTGCGCCGGTATTCCAGGAAACCTTCCAGCCACGGGCGGAACTGCCGGGACAGCTTGACCTGCGCGGCCGTCACCGTGCTGGGCGAGCCGATCATGAAGAGCGCCGCGCCGTTCTGATGGGTCGGAGCCGGATCGTAGTTGTAGGTGCCGGCCTTGGACTGCAGCGCGGCCAGGGTGGCCGCCTTGTCCCCACCCGCAAAGCCCACCGGCACGGTCGTAAACAACGGCGTGCCGGGTCCGAAGAGCGGCGTGTTGGTGTTGCTGCGGAGGTTCGGGGTGGCGCCGAGCGGTTGGGAGTTGGGCGGGAGGAAGGTGGCTGGTGCGTTTTGCCGGATGCGTTCGTTGCCCGCCCGGACGAAGCTCCGGTCCTGCACGAGCGGCGTGCGCGTGTTTGACCAGCTGCCGGTCACCATCACCTGCGTCCGGCCGTCTTCCAGCGACCATCCCGCCGCCAGGTTCGCAGTCCGGATGGGGGCGTCCTTGGAGAACGTGTTGTTGTAGGAGGTCGTGACCTGCACGCCGGCGTAGTTGCGGCGGAGGATGACGTTGATGACACCGCCAACCGCGCTCGCCCCGTAGATGCCGGAGGCGGAAGACGGCAGCACCTCGATGCGGTCGATCGCGGCGAGCGGCACGCCATTGATGTCGGCCTGGTAGCTCGCGGTCAGAATCGCGTAGTCGGCCGGACGGCGCCCGTCGATCAGGACCAGCGTGTGGTCGGTTCCGAGGCCGCGCAGGTTGAACGAGCTCAGGTTTCCGTTGTTGGCGCCGTAGTTGTTCGGCGAATCCGTGGAGTCCATCGTCAGCCGCTGCCGCAGGAACGCCTCGACGCTGGTGGCTCCGGACTGCTCGATCGCCCGCCGCTCGAAGATCAGGTAGGGCTGCGCATCGTCGATCGTGCGCGGCAGGTCGACGTTGGCACTCTGGAAGGGCTGCACGCGGTTGCTCGCCACCTCGTAGGGGTCGAGGACCGTCGCGGCGCCGGCGCGGACGACGTACGGAGCCAGCTTGGTCACGTCGACGGCCTTGCGCATGGTCTGCTGGCTGAGCGTGAGATCCTCTCCGGGATGCACGACGACGTCGGAAAGGTGCAGGGGCTGGTGTCCTTCCGCGGTGGCCACCAGGAGATAGGTGCCGGCCCTCAGGGAGGGAAAGGCATACTCGCCGTAACGGTCGGTCCGGGCAGTCTGGCCGGTCTCGTTTACGACCAGCAGGACGCCGGCCGCCGGGCGGCCATCCCCCCAGCCCAGCATGCCGCGCACGGAGCCGGCCGGCTGGGCCGCCCCGGCGGATTCCGCCGGCGCCGCCGTCACGACAAACTTGCCTCCCGCGCTGCGTCGGGCCGCAAAGCCGGTCCCCCGGAGCAGGCGCCCGATGGCGTCCTCAGGCTCAAGCTGGCCGGCCACCTCGTTGGACCGGATGTCACGCAGCGCATCGGCCGGGAATACGACTTCCACGCCCGCCTGCTGCGCCAGCAGCATGAGCGCGGCCGGCGCCGGCTGCACGCGGACGTCAAACGCCACGGGGGCGGCACTCAATGCCGCGCCGGCCAGCAGGCTGAGAAGAAGGCAGGCGAGGCGCGCGCGGCGGGTGATCATGGTGGGGTGGTGAGGATTGATGAAGCGGAGAGAGGCCGGTCAGGGCCGCGGGGGGCGGCTGACGATCCGCACCTCCCCGCCGGCGGCGTGCAGCACGGCCACGGGCAGGGCCTGCTCGAGCGCTGCAAGGAATCCGTCGAGGTCGTCGAGACTGTAGCGGCCGCCCACCCGCAGGACGGCGGCCTCCGGCGCCACGGTGATTCCCCGGCTGTGGTAGGCGGTAAAGCGGCCGATGGCCTCGCCCAATGGCTCGGACTCGAAGGCGGCCTGCCCCACCCGCCAGGCAATAACCCCCTGGGTCGCCTCGGGCGGCAGCGGGCGAACCACGACCCCGGCGTCGCTGATGAGCCCCTGGCACCCGGCACCGACCGGCTCCGGAAGTCCCTGATCGGGTGCCGCCCGCGCCTGCACCATGCCCTCCAGCACCGTGACCTCGGTCTGGCCCGCCGTTGTTTCCCTCACGTTGAAAGCCGTGCCGGTGACCCTCACCACCCCCGCCCGGGTCTCGACGAGGAAGGGACGCGCCGGGTCATGGGCGACCCGGAAAAAGGCCTCACCGCCGGCAAAACCGATCCGGCGTTCCCGGCCGGAAAGGGACACCTGCAGCCGGGTCCGCGCGTTGAGTTCGATCCGGGAACCATCGGCGAGCGCCACCGTCCGCCGCTCCGCCGGACGGGTCTCCATCCGCTCCGGCCGAAGCCACCAGAAACCCACCCCCAGGGCGAATACTGCCGCCACGGCCAGCCCGCGCGCGGCCCGCCTGCGCCACCGGTGCCCGGCCGCGACGCGGTCGGCGAGCGCCCCAACCTCATCGGCGTCAGCCAGCAGGGGAACCTGCGCCGCCAAGTCCGCGCACAACTCGCGGTAGCCAGCCAATGCGTCCCGGTTGTCCGGAGCCGCCTCCAGCCACGCGGCCAATTCCTGCCGGCCCGCATCATCCAGAGGTCCCGACTCGAGCCGCGCCGCCCAGACGGACGCCTGGCGGTCACGGTCCCCGCGGGAAGTTGGTGGAAGCATGGACATGGTCATCCGCATCAGCCACCGGCCGCCCCGGATTTTCCGGCGGCACGGGCCGAGGCCGCCTCGGCCGGCCGCAGGGAGGCTCTCAGCAGCCGGAGCGCGCGGGCATGCTGCTTCTCCACGGTCTTGGGCGAGATACCCAGCCGGGCAGCCGCGGCCGCATGGGTCAGGCCCTCGAACCGGCACAGCAGGAACACCGCGCGGCAGCCGGCCGGCAATCGCGCGATGGCCGCCTCGGTCTCGGCCCACTCCTGCCGCGCCATCACCACGCGCTCCACGCCCGGCGCCGGAGTGGGGAAGAGCTCCACGACATTGTCCGGGACATTCTGGACCGGTGAATTGCCACGACGGCGGAGCTGGTTGATCGCCAGCCGGCGCGCGGTGGTGAACAGCAGGCCCTCGGGGTGCGCCACCGGCTCCCGGTCCATCGCCCGGTAGACGCGCGAGTACGCGTCGTGCGCGACATCCTGCGCATCCGCCCGGTTGCCCAGCAGCCGCCCGAGGTAACGGCGCAGCGGCTCCAGCGTCGTCCGGTAGAACGAGGCGAAACTGCGGGGGCGCTGGTCGGACTCCGGCATGCGGGGCGGCGCCGTCACCGCCCGGATGGGCGGCAGGCTATGTGGACTAGGGACGGTAAACCCATGGGCTGGCAACCATCATGACACGCCAGCGCCCGTAACACCCCATCGCCTCCGCCACCCGCGTCAGAACGAATCCCCGAGCGCAAAGAGAAAGAACTCGAGCTGCGCGGCCGCGTAACCACCCACGACGGCGACACCGTGGAGGACCTCGAGGTACTGGAGGTAGTTGGCCGCCGCGTTGTGATAGCGCAGGCCGGTCAGTTCGCGCAGCTCGCCCCAGCGATCCGCCTGCAGCACGCCGAGGATGCGCTGGTCGAGGATCAGGGCGGAGCGTCCGGCGAAGGTCTGCCCCCGGAAGTGCGCCAGCTTGGTGATGGTCGAGATGCCCAGTCCACCGCAGTCGACCAGGTCCTGATGGTAACGGGTCCAGGTGAGCCCCGTGCGCCCGGTCTTTTCGGCGATCTCCGGCAACCGGGCCAGCCACGCCTCGTGGATCCGCGCCCGCGCCCCCGACGGGTAGCCCCACGGCAGGATCGCCAGCGTCCGGACCCCGCGGCAGTGGCTGTGGGCGGCGAACAGCGCGCTGAAGGCCTCCCCCCGGCCAGCCACCCGGCACAGGGGCTCCCAGAACGCGGCCGAAACGTTCACCGAGTGTTCGGCCACCGGAATCGACCGGATGAGCGGCTGGAGCGGCGGGTGCGCGAGGAAGGGCATGATGCCGCACGGTAACACCCCCACTCGGCCAAAGGACGACCGGGTGGAGGAATCCACGCCTCCCCTCCGGAACCCTCCGCTGGAGGCTTCCGGCCAATCGCCTTCCCCGTCAGGATGGATGCACCCCGCCATGTTCCTTCGTACCGCCCTTCTCTTCCTGGGACCGCTCCTTGCAGCCGCCGGGGTCCCGGCCAGTGGCCAGGCGGCCTTCACCCGGATTCCAGCGGGCAAGGCGACGGTCTCACTGCGCGCGGAGGCCCTCCCACCCGGCGCGTCCACCCCACTCTGGCTGCACCTGCACGGGGCCACGGCCACCGTGGAACCGGCGTTCGCGGCACTCGGGACACCCGGCGTGCTCGTCACCCTCACGCTGCCCGGCCTCTCGAAGGTCTACGCGGACCACTTCGCCGATCCGGAGGCATTCGAGGGCCTGCTCCGCGCGGTCACCGCCGCGGTCCGCGCGGGCTCACCGGGCTCCGACTGGACCCCGGGAGGGATCACGCTTTCCTCCTTCAGCGCCGGCTTCGGCGGCGTCCGGCAACTGCTCCGCCAACCGGCCGCCTTCAACCGCATCGCCACCCTGGTGATGGCCGACTCGATCTACTGCGGCTACGCCGGTCCACCCGAAGACCACCGCCTCGACGCCGCGCTGATAACCCCTCCCGGATCCGATCCCCCTGAAAATCCGGTTTCCTTCCAGTAAACCTCACCGGGATGCGGCCAGATGAGGTCAGTCCGCTGAATGTTGATTCAACTGGGTGATCCAGACGTCCCGATTACGCCCCCGGCACACTCCCCTTCCCCCGCGATCCGGATCGCCCGCCGGCATCAGTTCGCGCGCACGGAGGAGGGCGTTCCCATCCGCAGCTGAGCGGCGATCCACGCGTTGGGGGCACGGCGGCGCGCCGACCGCCCACGGAATCGCTCCACCGCGGCCGGCAACGTCCGGACAAAGGACCCGATCGCACCCCACGTCGCAAACACGTCGTGCTGCAGGTTCCCGCGATTGATCACGTGGTATCTGGCCCCCGCAAACTGGATCCGCAATCGACGCGCCATCCCGCCAACGAAGCGACCTTCCCGGCCTCCTCTCCAGCACCCGCCCCACCGGAATTCCGGGCCGATCGGACCCACCAACTGCCAGGGATTCAACAATCAGCGGGCTGACCCCTTAGCCGGAACGATTCAATAGGAGTTGATTTTTGAGAGGAAAAAGAGGGTTCAGGCTTGGAGCGATTCTATTGCATGGCAGTTGGTGGGTCCGATCGGCCCGGAATTCCGGTGGGGCGGGTGCTG
>JBJTCH010000177.1:0-4921 GCA_046091745.1 Opitutaceae bacterium | reverse complement strand
CAAGGCAACGAAACAGCTTTTGAGCGCTAGGCGAGACAGGATTTGAAGCCGGCATTCAGGGCCTCGCGGTCGAGGTTTCGGCCGATGAAGATGAGGGTGTTGGTGCGGACCTCCGACCCGCGCTACAAACCCCTCCCGGATCCGATCCCCCTGAAAATCCAGTTTCCTAGCAGCGACAGAAAGAAACAGGACCAACGTTACGCCCCAACGAGTAACAAATGTAGTTTCTTAGGAGCCCACCCCCCAAAACGAGTTTTGGTCCCGACCGGAAGAAACAGCTTTTCCGCTCCACCAACGACTTGCAAAAGCTGTTTCCTAAGAGCAGGCTGGTCAACCTCTCGGTCCTGAAGGATTCCGCCGGCGGACTCACCGCCGGATTCGTGATCGCGGGAGGAACCGAGAAGCGGGTGCTGGTGCGGGCGGTTGGCCCCACGCTGGCCTCCGCCTTCGGCGTGGGCGGCGCCTCGCCCGACCCCAAGCTCACCCTCTTCGCCGGGTCCGACACCATCGCCAACAACGACAACTGGGGAGGCTCCGCTGCCCTCAGCGCAGCCTTCACCCAAGCTGGGGCATTTGCGCTTCCGTCGGAGTCCCGCGACGCGGCGCTGCTGGCCACGCTCGGGCCAGGAAATTACTCGGTCCGTGTGTGAAGTGCATCCGGCCCGGAGGGGCTCGTGCTCGTCGAGGTCTACGAGTTGCCCTGGTAACGGCCCCCTCCGGATAAGCACGCGGCAGCCTGCCGGGACCGCAAGATCGCGCGTTCTGCCGTCACAGGCATAACCAGCCTGAGCTTGTCCCGGCACCTCCGCCGGCCATGCTGCGCCGCGAGATCCGGCGTCGGGCCGGACCCGTGCCAGCGCAGCTTACCCCACCCCACCATGCCCCACGAACGCGCCCTGCCGCCGCGTTGCCGCCTTGCCGCGCACGCGTTGCTCCTGACCCTGACCGCCCCGTTCCTACCTGCCCAGACCGCGCCGGCGGATCCCGCCCCGGTCAACCGGCGTGAGTCCGGAGCCGGTGTGACATCACCGCCCGCAGCAACCCCGTCCCCCGCCGCACGCACGGGAGACACCATCGTGCTCTCCCCGTTCGAGGTCTCCGGCTCGGGCCGGGGCTACTACGCCTCGAACACCATGTCCGGCACACGGCTCAACTCGCGGGTCGAGGACCTCGCCTCGTCGATCACCGTGATCACCAAGGAGCAGATGACGGACTTCGCGCTCCTCAACCTCAACGACATCTTCCTCTACGAGGCCGGCACCGAGGGCATCGGGACCTACACGGAGTTCGCGGTCGACCGCAACGGGAGCCCGACCGACAACTCACTAAACCCGAACGGATCGAACCGCGTGCGCGGCGTCGGTGCCGCCAACATCTCCTTCGGCAACTTCGAGACCAGCGGGCGGATGCCCCTCGACCCTTCGGTGCTCGACGCGGTCGAGATCAGCCGGGGACCAAACTCGACGGTCTTCGGGCTCGGCAACGAGTCCGGCACCGTGAACAAGGCTCCGGCCTCCGCGAACCTCAGCCGCGACCGCACCCAGGCGTCGGTACGCGTGGACAGCTTCGATGGCGGCCGTACCAGCCTCGACCTGAACCGCGTCCTCCGGCCCAACGTCCTCGCCCTCCGCGCCAGCGCCGTGTACCAACGGGACGGATACACGCGGAAGCCCTCCGGGACCGACACGCGGCGGCTGAACGGCATGGTGCGCTACCAGCCCTTCCGGGGCACCACCCTGACCGCCTCCCACTTCTACTACCACATCACGGGCAACCGGCCCAACACCACGCCGCCCCGCGACGCCATCACGGGCTGGCTGAAGGCGGGCCGGCCCACCTGGGATCCCGTGACGACGACGGCCAAAATCAACGGCGTCACGGTGCCGGGCACGTTCTCGGCCTCCACCCTGCCCGCCTATTTCAGCAGCGCGAGCCTCCGCGACCAGTCCGCCCTGTTCGTCGACACCGACGGCCGCATCGGGTACTGGGGCCCGGGCCGCACGAGCAGCACGACCTCGCCGGAGGGGCGCAACCAGAACATCGTGCTGGTCAACACCACCCCGGAGCAGATCCGCGCGACGCAGCCGCTGTTCTCGAGCGACCCCTCGGTCACGAGCCGGGAGATCTACGACTGGGAGCACGTGAACCTGGCAGCGATGAACCGGCTCAATGAGACGACGCTGATGACGCACCTGCAGGGGGAGCAGATCCTGCTCGAGACCGCTCGGCAGCTGCTGGCCCTGCAGGCGGGCTACTTCCGGGAGTCCTCGCGGCGCGACAACCGCAGCCTGTACGGCACGGCGGGGAGTTCGGGCGCGACGGGATTCCTGCACATCGACGCCAACGAGCGGCTGCCGGACGGCAGCCCCAACCCGTTCTTCCAGCGTCCGTACATCGGCTTCTGGAACTCGAAGGGCATCTCTGGCGGGCCCTCGGAACGGGAGACGTTCCGCGGCCAACTGGCCTACCGGCTGGACCTGCGGCGGGAACCCGGGGTCCTGCGCTGGCTCGGGTTGCAGCAGCTGCTCGGCTACGGCGAGTACAAGCTCAACCGCTCACGCGGCACGATCTGGCGCGACATGCTTGTGTCGACGCACGCGTGGAACCCGGCCCGCACCGGCACGTCCGCCAACTTCACGCCGCTCAACACCGCCTACACCTACTACCGGTACTACGTGGGTGACAACGTGGGCTACAATGCCGACCGGGCGCCCCGGGATTTCGAGCCCGGGACCTATCCCTACCGCTGGGGCGGCTGGATCAACCCGGGAACGCCGGCGGCGACGCCGAACTTCGTCACCGAGCAGGCGCGGCTCGCGCCGGACTACTGGTTTGATTCGACGACCACCTGGGACCGCACGCTGCTGCGGACGCGGGGCGGCGTAGTGCAGAGCCACCTGTTGGGCGACCGGGTGATCACGACCCTGGGCTACCGCAAGGATGCCCGCGCGCAGCGCCAGCGGGGCACGCCGCTGTTCCGCGCGCTGCCGGACGGCTCGGTCGTGCTCGACTATCCATCAACCTTCAACCTGAACCCGGCCGACTGGGTGCGGGCGGGCGGCAACACCAGGACCGCCGGCGTCGTGGTGAAGGCGGCGCGGTGGGTAAATTTCCACTACAACGAGTCGAACAGCTTCCAGCCGCAGGGCTACGCGGTCGGGCTCTACCTGGGACCGCTGCCGGATCCGACGGGGCACGGGCGCGACTACGGGTTCTCGTTGAACCTGGCCGGCGGGAAGCTGGTCCTGCGGGCCAACGCCTACACGACGACGCAGATCGACTCGCGCAACGGGAGCATGCGGATCATCGCGCAGCGGATCCGGAACCTCGATTTCGACTCACCGAACAGCAACCAGTTCTTCAACCTCGCCACGCGGGCGCGGGCCTGGGTGACGAACGCCGCCGCCGCGCAGGGCCGGACGCTCACGAACGACCAGATCATCCAGGAGGTGGTGCGGCTGACGAAGCTCGACGTCGCCCACTTCACGCGGCCGGAGACGCGCGACGAGCAGAACGAGCTGGTGTCCGAGACGCAGGACATCACCGCCAAGGGCATCGAGCTGGAGGTCAACTGGAACCCGACCCCGCATTGGACGACCAAGTTCAACGTGACGAAGCAGGAGTCGATCGACTCCAAGATGTCGCCCGCCGTGACCCGCTGGATCGCCGAGCGGATGCCGGTGTGGACGAGCATCGTTGATCCGGAGATCAACCGGCCGTGGTGGACGGAGCGTTACAACGGCAGCAACTCGCCCGCACAGTTCTTCGCCAGCAGCGTGAAGACACCGTACGACGTGGCCGTGGCGAACCAGGGCAAGAGCCGCCCGCAGATCCGCGCCTACCGCTTCAACCTGAGCACCAGCTACCGTCTGGCCGGCCTCGGCTCGGACCGGGAGTGGCTCAAGCGGCTCACGGTGGGCGGGGCCCTGCGCTGGGAGGACCGCGGGGCCATCGGCTACTACGGCGTGGAGCAGCTGCCGGCCGTCATCACGGCGCTGGATCCGAACCGGCCCATCTACGACGACGCGCGCGCCTACGTCGACCTGTTCACCAGCTACCGCTTCAAGGTGTGGAACCGGGCGAACGCCACGCTGCAGCTGAACGTGCGCAACGTGCAGGAAGGTGGCCGGCTCCAGCCCGTCAGCGCGTTTCCGGATGGCACGCCCAACGCCTACCGCATCGTCGATCCCCGCCAGTTCATCCTGAGCGCCACCTTCGACCTGTAGGCACCGTCCACCTGAAGCGCACCCGCGAGCGCCAGCGAGTGGCTGAACCGCCCAGACGTTGCCCCTCGCGGCCAACGGCGCGGCGTGGCCAAGATTGACCTCGCGCCACTGGGACCGGGGCAAGGAGCAGGTACTCGGCGAGGCGGCGGCGGGCGCGCTCCGCCTGGTCACAGCCGCGGGGTTTCCCCGGCGGTCGCTGGTGTCAGGTCATAGACCTCGACGAGCGCGTTGCCGGTGGTGCCACCGGCTCCGGTCACTTGGATCGTGTAATTGCCCGGTGCGAGGTCGAGGAGGAGGGCGGCATCGCGGATTGACGCGGCCCGTGGGCGGGGCGAGGAAGGGGTTGCCCCGCCTATGCGCTCCACCCCGCGCCGCTCGTTCCTCCGCCAGGCCCTCGCGGCCGCGGCGGCTCCCCTGGTTGTCCCGGCCCACGTCCTCGGTCGCGGGGGTGGCGTGGCCCCGAGCAACCGGATCGCCCTCGGCGGCATCGGCATCGGCCCGCGCGGCCGGATGGTGCTGTCCTCGATGCTGCCGGAGCGGGATGTCCAGTTCGTGGCCACGTGCGACATCCAGGCGACGATGCGCCGGTCGGTGCAGGAGCTGGTGGACGGCCATTATGGCACGCGGGGGTGCGCGACCCACCGGGACCTGCGGGAACTGCTGGCGCGGCCGGACGTGGACGCGGTTTTGATCGC
>JBJTCH010000176.1:0-10860 GCA_046091745.1 Opitutaceae bacterium | reverse complement strand
ATCCCGCCGGCGCCGCTGCTGACACCGGGGACGACTTCAGGAAGCCGATCACCGGAGCCCGTTTCCATCGTCGCACAATCGAGCGGCTTCCTCCGGCATGAATCTCGCTTTGGCGGTTGAAACCGCCGCCCGGTTGGGTGGATGGTAACCGATTCCGCCGCCGCCAGATGCCCGCCAACATCCCAGTCCGCGCCAGCGAGCAGCTCTCCTTTCCGGGTGACGTTCCAGTGGCCGCGCGCCTCGCGGCTTGCCGGGAATTTCTGCGGACGGAAATGGCGTCGCTGCGCCAGCGCCATGAGGCGGGTTCGCCCGGCCTGACGATCTGCCGGGAGCGCTCGCAGATCATCGACGCCCTGCTGATCCACCTTTTCGCGTACGCGATCCGCTCCTACGCGCCGCCTGCGCCCGGCCCCGTGCCGCCGGTCACGTTGGTGGCGCTGGGCGGCTACGGCCGCGGCGAACTTTCACCGCTCAGCGACGTCGACGTCATGTTCCTGTTCGCGACGAAGACGAAGGCAGCCGAGGCCAAGCCGCTGCAGGAACACCTCACCAACGAGATCCTCTACATCCTGTGGGACTGCGGCCTGAAGGTCGGGCACTCCACGCGCACGTTCGACGAGGCCTTCGCGGAGGCGCGGAAGGACATCCTCACGAAGACCGCGCTGCTCGAGTCCCGCCGCATCACCGGTTCGGAGAAACTCCACGACACCTTTGCGCAGGCCTACCGCAGCTATTACGCGACCGAGAACCCGCGTCAGTACATCGAGGCGCGCCTCGACGACCAGGCCTCCCGGCGCGCGAAATACGCCAACACCGTTTTCAACCAGGAACCCGACATCAAGAACGGCGTCGGCGGCCTGCGCGATTACCAGAACGCCGTCTGGATGGCGCGCGTGAAGCTGGACGTCACCTCCCTCGACGAACTCGCCGCGCAACGCTACCTGCGGGCCGACGACCTCGTGGCGTTCCAGCGCGGGTACGACTTCCTGCTGCGCGTCCGCAACCAACTGCATTTTTTCAGCACGCGCGCGACCGACGGGAGGAGCCTCGACCAGCAGCCGAAGATTGCCGAGGCGCTGGGGTACCGCGAGCCCGACATGCTCGCCCGCGTGGAGGCGTTCATGCAGGACTATTACCGCGCGGCGCAGACGATTTTCCGCGTTTCGAAACTGGTCGAGGACCGGCTCGCGCTCTCGATCGGCCGCTCGGGCGACGGCGATAAACGCTCGTTCCGCGACTCGCTCCTCGCCTCGCGTCTCCAGCGCACGAAGCGGATCGACGGCTTCATCCTTCGCGGCCGCGAGCTGGCGGCCGAAAAGCCGACCGTGTTCCGCGACGACCCGGTGCGCCTGCTGCGGGTGTTCCGGCACTGCCAGACGCTCGAAGCCACGCCCGATCTGCATCTGGCCGAACTGATCCGCGCGTCGCTGGGCCTGCTCACGCCCGAGGTCGCCGAAAGCAAGGATGCCAGCGTGTCCTTTCGCGCGATCCTGTCGGAAGCCGGCGCGGTGCACCCGGTGCTGAGCCGCATGCACGAACTCGGCGTCCTGGGACGATTCATCCGCGAGTTCGACGCCCTCACCTGTCTCGTGCAGCACGAGTATTACCACCGCTACACGGCGGACGTGCACACGTTGAACGCGATCCGGGAACTCGACCGCATCTACACCGAGGCCGAGCCGATCACCCTCAAGTACCGCGCCGCGCTGCACGAGACCTCCGACGCCTCCCTGCTCTACCTCACGCTGCTGCTTCACGACATCGGCAAGGCCGAGGGCATCCGCGGCCACGCGGAAAGCGGCATGCGCATCGCGGCACCGCTCTTGGAGCGATTTGGAGTGGAACCTGCTGGCCGTGAACTGGTAATGTTCACGATCAAAAACCACCTCGTGATGGCACGCTTCTGGCAGAAGCGGGATGTAGATGACCCCAGCACCGCCGCCGCATTTGCCGAGATCGTCGGGGACGCCGACCGCCTGCGCCACCTCTACGTCCACACGTTTTGCGACGCCCGCGGCACGGCGGCCGACCTTTGGAACAGCTACAAGGACACGCTGCACACCACGCTTTATCGCACCACCTTCGAACGTCTGAAACTCGGCGCCGCCGCCGCCGACGCCAGCCTCCAAGCCCAGATCCAAATGACGCAACAGGAGCTCATCGCGAAAACCATCCCCGGGATCAGCACCGACGAGATCAACGCGCACTTCGGCCTGCTGCCCGAACGCTACTTCATCCACACCGAATCGGCGGAAATCGCTCTCCACATCCAGATGGTGAACCGGCTGCTGCATTCGATCACGACCACCGATTCGGTCGGATCCCTGCGGCCGATCATCGAGTGGAAGGACGACCTCAACCGCTCCCTCACCGTCGTCAACGTGGTCACCTGGGACCGCGCGGGCCTGTTCTACAAACTTGCCGGCGCGTTCAGCGTCGCGGGCCTGAACATCCTCGGCTCCAAGGTCATTTCCCGCACCGACCACATCGCGATCGACACCTTCTACGTCGTCGAGCCCGGCCGCGGCCCCGTGCAAAGCGCGGCCGCGCAGGATAAATTCGCCCGCACGATCGAGGATGCGCTCATGGCCAACCGCGATCTCCTGCCCGACATCCAGGCGCAGGCCCGCAAATTCGCCTCCACGCGCTACCTCAGCAACAAGACCGGCGAGACGCTGCAGAGCACGTTTCCGCCGACCGTCGACGTCTACCACGAGCTCTCGATGGAGCGCACCATCGTCGAGATCCAGGCGCGCGACCAGATCGGACTCCTGTACCAGCTCGCCAAGGTGATCTCCGACCACGGTTTCGACATCACCTTCGCCCGCATCGGCACCGAGCGTGGGGTCGCGATCGACACGTTTTACATCGAGGGCGCCAACCATGAGCCCCTCTCGACGCCCGAGCGACTGCGCGCGCTGCGCGAAGACCTGCACGAGGTCATCTCCCCGCAGGCGCTACCGGCCGCGGTCGGCGCGAGCTGATCCACCGCCCTCGATTCGGCTGGCGACACTGAGACCCGCCTTTTCACTCGGCTGCGCATGAGCGAGCCGGAGGTCGATGATCCGCGCGCCACGGCGGCCCTCTACCGGATCGCCCGCCTCGCCGCGTCGACGGACGACTCCGCCGCCGCCCTGCGCGAGATGCTGGAGGTCATCGTCGGCACCCTTGGCGCCGACGCGGGCTCCATTTCCCTGCTGAGTCCCGACACCGGCGACCTGGTGACCGAGGTGGAGACCGGCTACGGCGCCGCACCCGGCACGCCGCATCAATTGCGCCCCGGGCACGGCGTCACCGGCTGGTGCGCGCTCAACCGCCGCGCGGTGCTCGTGCCCGACGTGAGCACGGAGCCGCGCTACATCGCGGTGCGGACTTCAACCCGTTCGGAAATGGCGGTTCCGATCCTGGACGGCGACCAGATGGTCGGGGTGGTTGATCTCGAGAGCGACCGTGCGTCGGCGTTCACCCCAACCGACCTCGCGACACTGGGCCGGCTGGCCGACGAGGCCGGCCGTGTGATGCAGCGGCTCTGGCAATTCGGGCACCTCCGCGCCAAGGCGCGTCAGCTGGAAAGCCTCATCACCGCCGGCCAATCGCTCGTCGCGAAGCTCGAGCAGCAGGAGATCCTCGCCACGCTCACCCGCGAGGCCTGCCGCATGCTGGAAGCGCGCGCCTGCCTTTTCTATCTGCTCGATACGTCCACCCGCCGCCTGCGCTGCGCGGCATCGTCCGGGCCTGCCTCCCTCGTCGCGCCGGACGGCGAGTTCGAACTCGAGGGCTGCCTGTTCGCCTCGCCTGTCCACACGCGGCGGCAGATCTGGCTGCAGGATCTGTCGTCACCGGAGTTCCTCGACATGCCCGACATGCCGCGCGGCGAGCCGCTCGCCTCGGTGCTCTCGACACCGGTCGTGTTCGAGAACGACGTGCTTGGCGTGCTGGCGGTTTTCACGGGCGGGATCCACCGCTTCGACAACGACGAGAAACGCCTCTGCGCCGCGCTGGCCGGTCTCGGCGCCGTCGCGCTCCAAAACGCGCGGCTGTACGCCCGCGTCTTCCGCAGCGAGGACGTGCTGCGCAAAAACGAGCGTCTCACCACCCTCGGCCTCCTCGCCGCCGAGATCGCCCACGAGATCCGGAATCCGCTCACCGTCATCAAGCTCCTCTACGGCGGGCTCGGAGGCGACTTTCCGCCGGAGGACCCGCGCCGCACCGACCTGCGCGTGATCGGCGAAAAGCTCGACCAGCTCGAGGCCATCGTCACGCGCGTGCTCGGCTTCGCCAAAGCACCCTCCGGCCTCCACTCGCGCTGGTCCCTCTCCGAGATCATCGAGGACACCCTCGTGCTCGTGCGCCTGAAGCTCTCGCAGCAGAAGGTCGGCGTGGAGTTCCCCGCCCCCGCCGGCCCCGTCTTCATCGAGGGCCACAAGGGCCAGATCCAACAGGTCCTGCTCAACCTCCTGCTCAACGCCACCCAGGCCATGCCCGCCGGCGGCTCGATCCGCTTGAATCTTCAGGTCATCGAGGGAGCCGACGCCCCCCGCGCGCGTCTCGACATCTCCGACACCGGCGGCGGGGTGCCCGAGTCCCTGCGCGCGCGCATCTTCGACTCGTTCCTCTCCGGACGCCCCGACGGCACCGGTCTCGGCCTCGCGATCGCCAAGCGCATCCTCGCCAGCCATCGCGGCGATATCGAGCTCGCCGCCACTAGCCTGGCCGGGACCACCATGCGGATCACGCTGCCGCTTGCGAAGTGACTGCCGCGCCACAGGGTCCCCGCGTGATCCAGCCCGACGTCACCGCAACCCGCCTCCGCCAGCGCCGCAAAATAAGCTGGCTCGCCTGGTCACTCATCGCCGCGGGCCTCGCGATCCTGCTGCTGCTCGACCGGATCCCCCTGCCCCTGCGGCTGCTGATGGGGTTTGTCGACCTTGTCGCCGGCGCCGGTCTGCTCGTGCTGCGGCGCCAGAAGTTTCCCGATCTCAGAAAAACATCGCCTCGCTGAGCGCCGCCTCGGGGCGCAGCAGCGCGAGTCCAGCCCCCAACCGGGTGCGGCCACCGCCGAAGTCGGCCTCGAAGTCCGCGTGGCCCGCCGCGGGATCGCCCCGCCAACGGAAAAATTTCGCGCCCCCCGCGTCGTGGAAATCACTCGCGAGGCCGGCCGTCCCGGATTCCGTCCGAATCTCCACCGCGCCCAACCCGACCCCGCAGGCCGCCAGCCGGCGTCCCAGCCAACCCGCCAGCACCCGCGCCTCCGCCGCCAGCGCGGCTCCGTGACCCACCACCACCCGGCGCAAATCCCCCGCCAACGCCTCCGCCGGATAGGCCGCGAGAAATTGCCCCACCCCCTGCCGCACCGGGAGCATCCGGCAGTAGGCAAGATCGCGGATCGCGGAGGGATTCGGCCACGGATAGGACAACGCGTCGGCCGGAGAGCAGGCGCTGTCGATGAGAACGCGCCGCGAGCGCCCGAGCAGGTAGCGATAGTCCGCCAGGCGCGAGCTGTCCGCGAAGGCGTGCGCCCAGTAATACAGGGGCAGATCGGTCGAGAGACAAGTCGACGCCTGGTCCTCGAGAAACGGCCGCGCCGCCCGCGAGTAGCTGAGCATCACAAACTCCACGCAGCGCCGGTCGGCGGGTGTGCGCCCGAGGAAGCATTCCCCGTAGACTTTCGCGCGGATCTGCGGTCCGGGCACATCCCGGTGCAAGGGACAGAGCACGACCACCCGCGCCGGGTAACGCTGCGCGAAGCGCACGACCGTCCGGAACTGGTTGACCGCGTCCTCGGGCGACGTCGCAAGCCCGAGGTGCAGCACGAAGTTCACCTGCGTCGCCTTCGCATCGTCGGCGGGCGCCGCCCCGCCGTCCTCGCGCCACAGCTCGGCGAGGCTTCGCCGGATGCGGTCCACCGGCACCTCAAGTCCGGGCAGGGCGTCGAAATTAGCCGACATGTCCGTTCGCTCAGGGTTGCCGCCAGACGTGGCGGTGACGCGCCAGCAGCGTGTCCGCGCCGGACGGGCCCCAACTGCCGGCCGCGTAGGCGTCCATCCCGGTGCGTCCCGCCGCCGCCCACGCGTCGAGCACCGGCGTATAGAGCCGCCACGAGGCCTCCGCCTCGTCGCCGCGGATGAACAGCGTCCCGTCACCCACCATGGCGTCGAGCACCAGCCGCTCGTAAGCCTCGGCGGTGTTGGAGCCGAAGGTCGTGGCGTAGCGGAAACTCATCTTCACCGGCTGCGTGCGGGTCTCGAGCCCCGGCACCTTCGTGTTGAGGATCATGCTCAGGCCCTCGTCGGGCTGCAGCTGGAACGAGAGCGTGTTGCCCGCGAGATCGAAGCGCGCGGTTTCCCCCGCGAACAACGTGCCGGGCGGACGCCGGAAGTTCACCGCGATCTCGGAGACGCGGCGCGCGAGGCGCTTCCCGGAACGCAGGTAGAACGGCACGCCCTGCCAGCGCCAATTGTTGATCGAGAGCCGCAGCGCCGCGTAGGTCTCGGTCGCCGAATCGGGATCGATGCCCTCCTCGTCCAGATACCCGCGCACCGGACCTCCGCCGATCATGCCGGCCGCGTACTGCGCGCGGGCGACATCGCCCTCCGGCCCCGTCGTCAAGGGCTGGATCGCATTCAAGACCTTCACCTTTTCGTCGCGGATCGCCTCCGGATCCAGCGAGCCCGGCGGCTCCATCGCCGTGAGCGCGAGGAGCTGCATGGTGTGGTTCTGGATCATGTCGCGCAGCGCGCCGCTCTGCTCGTAGTACCCGCCCCGTCCCGCCACGCCGGCGTCCTCCGCCACCGTGATCTGCACGCTGTCGATATAGTTGCGGTTCCAGAGCGGCTCGAAGATCGCGTTGGCGAAACGCTGCACCAGGAGGTCCTGCACCGTCTCCTTCCCGAGGTAGTGGTCGATACGGTAGACTTGCCGCTCCTCGAACACCGATCCGATCACGCGGTTCAGTTCGCGGGCCGACGCCAGATCGCGGCCGAACGGTTTCTCAATGACGACCTTCGAATGCAGCGGGGCGTGCAGATGGCGCGCGGCGAGACCGCTCGCGCCCAGGTTCCGGAGGATCGGCGCAAAGACCGAGGGAGGCGTTGAAATGTAGAAGAGGCACTGCAGGTCGCGGCCGAGCCCGCGCTCCATCTCACCGATATGCGCCGCCAGGCGGTCGAACGCCGCGCGTTCATCGTAGCCGCCCGCCACGTAGGTCGTGCGCGCCGCCACGCGATCCCAGACACCGGCGTCCAATTCCCGCCGAGAAAATTCCCGGATCGCTCCCGCCGCCAGGCCGCGAAACTCCTCGTCGGGAATCGGCTTCCGGCCGAAACCCACGAGATGGAAATCCGCCGGCAGCAGGTTGTCGTGGGCGAGATTGTAGACCGCCGGGATCAATTGGCGCGCGGTCAGGTCGCCGGACGCGCCGAAGATCACCACCACCGTCGGCGGCGCGCCGCGATGCTTGCTCAAGCCGTGCAGGAAGGGATGCCGAGGGGAATCCGTCATGGGAGGCGCCGTATTCCTCCCGAATCCTCCCGCGCCGCAAGGGAAATGGCCCCGCGCGCCCGCCGACGCTATTTCCGCATCGTCAGCTCGAGGATGCGCCCGGGCAACCAACCCGCCTTGCCGCGGAGGTCCGTCGGCCGCGTGTACTCGAGCACATAGAGAACGCCTGGGGCGCCGACGAAGACGTCGATCGGCCGTCCCAGTTGCGCGAGGAAGGTCGTGGTGCGCGCATCCCACCCGCCGTCGGCCCTTCGCTCCATCTTGAGGTGCAGCACATCGAAACCGTGCTCCTCGTCCGACCCCGGTCCCGCAAGGAAACTCCCGAGACGCCCGACGAGGAATCCGTTGCGCACGGACTCCGGCCATTCCGCCCCGAGCCAAAGCAACCCGGTCGGCGAGCTGTGGGCGTTGAACGTCGAGGTGGGCTTGCCGTACATCAGCCCGGCCGGCCCGAGATTCCGCACCGGCAGCACGAAGGCGAGTCCCCGGGGCGCCTCCGGCGTGTGCGGGTACCACCTCGTCCCCGCGGGTGCCTCGCCCATTTGGTACGGGAACCCGTGATGCCTCGGCTCCTCCCCGGCCCGCGGCGGAATCACGTGATCCATCTCCTCGGGCGCATGCGCGTCGGGACCGTTCGAAACGGTGAACAGGTTGCCCGCGCCGTCCCAAGCGAAGCTGTACGCGTTGCGGATACCTCGCGCCACCACCTCGACCCGCGGCGCGCTCGAGCGCGGATCCAGCCGCCACATCGCCGCCGTGATCGGTGTCTCCCCGATCTTCGCGAAATGCTCCACCTTGCCCTCCTCGCCGCCATCCGTGCGCGAACCGCTGCTCACGTAGAGCAGGCCGTCGGGCCCGAACCGCAGGTCGGAAATGCCGTGATTGAAATGGGCGTTACCCCACGGGTAGCTGGTCTCGAACCAAGGCCGCGGGTCGACCGGATCGCCGTCGGCGTTGCGCCGCGTCGTGCGGTGGATCGCCACTTCGTTCGTCTCGTGCGGCCGCGTGGGCGTTCGCTGGTTGGTCGTGATCCACAACCGGCCCTCACCGTCGAGCAGCATCCCGAGCGACTGGAACTCCCCGGGCTTCATGCCTTGGAAATCCCGCGGCCAGAGGATCTGGCGCAGATTGCCCGACGCCGGGTCCACCCGCCACACCCCGCCCGCCTGACCGAGCACGTACAGCGGCCCTCCGCGACCGTCTCCCGCAAGCCGCACCCCGAAATCCGTCAGGCGCACCACCTCCCGGATCGAGAATCCCGGCGGCGCCGGCGGCACCGGACGGTAATCCCCCGCGGCCTTCAATTCGGCGAAGGTTTTGAACGCCGTCGTCGCGCGCACCTTCTTCACCTGCGGCGCCGTGACCTCGCCGCCGGGATTTCCCCAGGAGCTCAGGACAAACGTGAGCACCGCCGCGACCTCGTCGTCGTCGATCACCCCCGCCGGCATCTGCCCGCGATAGGTGCGGCCGTTGACGACGATCTCCCGGTTCAGCCCGGCGACGACCGCCGCGATCGCGTCATCACGGTTGGCCGCGAGCCAGTCGGACTTCGCCAACGGCGGAAACGAGTCCGCGAAACCGTCCCCCGTCGCGCCATGGCACATCGCGCACCGCGCCGCATAAATTCCCCGCCCCTGTTCGATGACCGCGGACTCAGCCGCGAATCCCTCGAATCCGGGCCAAGCGGCGACGACAAACGTGACAACCAAGCGAAGGGGTAAACGCACCCCGCGACCATGGCAGCCGCATCGCGACCGTCAATCAGCCGCCCGGCCTACCAAGTCCCAGACGTTCAGATATTCACCACCTATTGCCCCTTCCCAGCTTTCCCCATTCCACCTTCCGCCTCCATTCACGAACCACCTCACGTCCCTTCATCCCCCTCCGTTTCCCGCGTTCCTGATTTCCAGATTCTCCCATCCGCTCCCCTCCTGCTGAGCGCCACCGCGCCGCATTCCCGATCTCCAGATCCCGCCCGCCACTTCCCCCGTCCCGGCTTTCCCCATTCCCAGTTCGTCGCGAGCCCTTCAGCCTGACCTTTCAATACAGCAAATACTCCGCCCGCAGACGGGAAAACGCCTCCAACCCCGGCTCCCACGCCGCGGCGATCGCGGGGGCGGATTCGCACTTCACGAAGGCCTCCCGCACGGACGACGTGCCCATCACTTTGTCGAAGTAGTCGTCGTGCAGCTCGAACCGGTCGCCATGGCGCGCCAGCACGGCCGCGAGCAGCGCGAGGGTGGTTTGAATCGGGCGATATGAGACACGGTCGGTGACGTGCAGTTGACACCCGCCGCAGCGCTCACCGGCGAATTTCGAGAACGTCGGCGCGAACCACGCCTCGCGGAAAACCACGCCGGGCAAACCCAGGGCGTTGAGCTCGCGCGTCAGCACGTGGCCGTCGATCCACGGCGCCCCGAACAGCTCGAACGGCCGTGTGGTGCCACGCCCCTCGGAAAGATTGGTTCCCTCGAGCAAGACCTGACCGGGATAGACAATCGCGGTGTCGGGCGTCGGCATGTTCGGCGACGGCATCACCCACGGCAGCCCGGTGTCCGCGTACCAATCCGCACGCTTCCAGCCGCGCAGCGGCACGACGGTCAGATCGACGCGGCGCGCGAGAAAGCGCGCGTTGAACAACCGGGCGAGCTCGCCGGTCGTCATCCCGTGGCGCAGCGGCACCGGGTAAAGGCCGATGAACGAACTGTGCCGCGGGTACTCGAGGATGGGCCCTTCCATTTGCACACCGTTGATCGGGTTCGGCCGGTCGAGGACCACGAACGGAATCCCCGCTTCGGCCGCCGCCTGCATCGCGTACGCCATCGTCGCGACGTAGGTGTAGACGCGAGTGCCGACGTCCTGGAGATCGAAGACCAGCGTTTCGACCCCGCGCAGCATCGTGTGCTCGACGGTCTTCCCCGTGTGCTGGGTGTCGAACGACCGCATCGTCGCGTCGATGTCGGCCAGCGGTGCGTCGGGCAGCTTCAGCGCCTGACCGTACAAACTGAACACCGGCACGCCCAGGTGCTCGTCCTGGTAATAATCGACAAACTCCCCCGCCTGCGCGTTGCCCCGCACCCCGTGCTCGGGGCCGTAGAGCGCGGTGAGCTGGAAGTCGGTACAGTCGCGAAAAAGTTCCGCCGTGGAACGCAGGCGCCCATCGACCCCAGTGGGATTCGTGATCAGCCCGACGCGCCGGCCCCGCAGCAACCCTAGCTGCTCTCCGAAAAGGACCTCGACCCCGGTTTGCACGCCCATGGCGGGATTCAGCGCCCCGCCGCGCGCTTTTCAATGCGTTACCTGACCTCCGGGCCCTGCGCACACCCTCCCGAACCCGCTCCCAAGGGGTCAGGGCGTTCA
>JBJTCH010000175.1:0-8576 GCA_046091745.1 Opitutaceae bacterium | reverse complement strand
AGCAGCGTGAGGATGAGCAGCACGGCCGAGCCGAGTTTGCCGAGCGGGTTGGTGGAAACGCGGCCGAGCATCACGCCCGCGGCGATCAGCGGGATCGCGGCTCCCAGCCCCGCGGCGGCGCAGACGAACGGCGTGTCGCCGAGCCTTTCGGCGCAACGTGAGGCGAGGGCGGGGAAGAGCCCCGCGGTCGCCAGCCAGACAGCGATGAAAACCGCCAGCAGGCCGAGGATGACGAGCACCACCGTGAAGACGTCGGCGAGATTCATGTGAAAAATAAAAGTATTCCGGGTTGCTGGAGGCAACCGGTAGACGTTCCGCCGCGCGAGCGGTTGCGGCCGAAGTCACCACGCCCTCCGGTCGCCCTATTTCTTGCGCTTGGCCGGCGCCGCTGCGGGCCCTGGAGGCGTCACGGTTAGCCATACTCCCGGAGTGGAGCGGATGAGCAGGTCGCGGTAACCTTGGGGCACGCCGTTGTTGAGGGTGGTCGAGACCAGCTCGTGCGCAGCGGTCCCCTTACCCGCGCCGTCCGCCTCGCACAGGCGAACCTCGACGAGTCCGTTGAACGGCGCGGCGTCGGACGGCGCCTTCACCGTGAGCGTGAGTTCCTTTTGTTTGTCGTCGGCCGTCACCTCCGATGCGCTGACGCAGTCGGGCAGCCCCGCCACGGATGCGACGAGCGCTCCCTTGAAGCCTTCGAGGCGACGCAGGGTCACTTTGATCTCCGCGGATTTCCCGGGTTCCACCACGCAGCCAGCCTCGTTGATGACCGCCTCAAACCGCGGATGAGCGGGGCGCACGACCAGACGGAAAAAATGATCCGTTCCGCCGCGGCGCAGGAGGTTGCCGACCACCGCCGTGTAGGTGCCGTCGGCGGGAGCCTTCCAATCAAGCAGGGGGTCGGCGCCGGTGTTCGCCCCGTCGTCGTTGCGGGCCAGTTCCTTGCCCGCGGAGTCACGCACCGCGACCCAGGCGTCCAGCGGCGAGCCAAGCGCCGCGGCCTGCACGGCCAGCATGAGCTTGTCGCCCTTCGTGGCGGTGAATGCATGCAAGGACTCCTCGCCCGGTCGGGTGATCACTCCCTCGGCGACGAAGGGCGGTCGCGGCGCATCCTTCGGGTATTCCCCACGGCGGAAGAGCTGACCTTCCGCGGGCGAGGGCTCCGACGTCGGAGGGGCTCCGATGGTGAGCGTCAGCCGGTAGACGGCGGCGTCGGAGCCATGCAGCCGCACCTCGGCGGTCGCCGGGTGGGCGAACCCGAAAACCTGCAGCGTGAACCTTCCGGCCGCGGCGGTGGTGAACGTGAGCAACGGATCCAGGTTACGGCCGTTGTCGTGGTTGAACGCCACCTCGACGCCGCGCGCGTCGAGCAGCCGCAGCGCGGCGTCGACCGGCGAGGCGATGACCTGCGCGTCGAGGATGGCGTTGAGGGTCTGGCCCGCCGCGAGGTCGAACGCGTAACAGTCGACGTCCCCGGTCTTGCCGAGCCGGCCGGTAATCACCGCGGGTAGCGCCGGCACCGGTTGCGCCCGCGCGAGTTCGTCGTTCGGCTCCACTTCCGCGAGCGGCGGCTCCTTCGTGACCAAGAGAAATCGCGGCACGCTCGCGCCGGAGGAGTTGATGAGTCGGATCAGATGTGGACCGGGGGCGGTGTCCGCGGCCACTTCGACGCTGAACTTTCCACTGTCTTTTTCCGGTCGGAGAACAATTCCCGCCGCATCCGTCCAGACCGCGGGCGGCCAGTCCGCGAACTTCCCCGCGGCTGTGACAGGAGTGGTGGCGCCGGCGACGACGACCGGCGGAAAAAAAGCCTCGAGCGAGGGCGCAGCCGGGCGGGGTTCGGCCGCCGCGAGTGGCGGGAGCAGCGCGAGCAGGACGGCGAGGCGCCGGAGCGGCGGGCGGGGCATGCCGGGAGGACGCCGCGACCGGCGCTACGCGAACAGCTCCTTGATCAGCCGCCCGTTGTTCACGAGCTGCACGGGGCGCCCGGTGTTGGTGTGCAGCATCTGCGCGGGATCGACGCCCATCTTGGTGTAGATCGAGGCCGCGAAATCTTCCGGGCGGTAAATATTTTCCGACGCGTGGTAACCCTTCGCGTCCGTCGCGCCCACGACCTGCCCGCGCGGCACGCCGGCGCCGGCCATGAGCACCGACATCGCGTGGGGCCAATGGTCGCGGCCGGCGTCCTTGTTCACCTTCGGCGTGCGGCCGAATTCGCCGAGCAGCAGCACGAGCGTCGTGTCGAGCAGCCCGCGCGCGTCGAGATCGTTGATCAGCGCGGCCACGCCCTGGTCCAGCTTGCGCACCTGCTCGCCGCGGTACGCGTCGAAGAGCTTCGTGTGGTGGTCCCAGCCGCCGGAATAGACCGTGAGCCACGAGACACCGACCTCGACCAGACGGCGCGCGAGCAGAAGGCGCTGCCCGAAGTCGTGGCGGCCGTAGGCGTCGCGCACCTGGGCGTCCTCTCGATTGAGGTCGAAGGCCGCCTGCGCCCGCGGCGAAAGCACGAGGTCCACGCCCTGCTGGAAATACTGGTCGAAATTCACCGCCGGGTCCTCCGCGAGGCGGTCGGTGTGGCGGCGCATGCGGTCGAGCGACGCGCGCAGCTCGCGGCGCGAGGCGGCCCGGCCCTCGCTGATGTCGGCGGGCAGCACGACGTCGCGCACCTGGAATGACTTGTCCTGCGGATTTCCGCCGATGACGAACGGCGCGTTTTTCCCGCCGAGGAAATTGGGCCCGCCGGAGCGGGAAACGCGCGGCAGCGAGACGTAGGCCGGCAGCCCGTGGCGCAGGCCGCGATGGTGCGAGACGACGGACCCGAACGACGGATGGAACGTCACCGACGCGCCGCAGGCGACCGGCACCGGCGTGCGCGCGCCGGTCATCATGTAGTGGTTCCCGCCGCCGTGGTTCGGGTCCTTGTGGCAGATCGAGCGCACGACCGTGACCTTGTCGGCCACCTTGGCGAGTTCCGGCACCGCCTCGGAGAACCGCAGTCCGGAAACCGCCGTCGGGATGGTGCCGAGCGCGCCGCGGATCTCCGCCGGGGCGTCGGGCTTCGGGTCGAACGTCTCGTAATGCGACGGTCCGCCGTCGAGCCAGATCATGATGCAGTTGACGCGGTCGCCCGGTCGCGCGGGGCCGCGGGATAACGCGGGGCCGGCGAGGGCGCGCGCTTGCAGCAGGCCGGCCAGGCCGAGGCCTCCGACGCCGAGCTGCAGGAAGTCGCGGCGGGGCAGACCGGCGCAGTTGTGCGTGAGGTTCATGGCGGGGCGGGCCTCAGTGGTTGAACACGAATTCCGCGGAGTTGAGCAACGCCCAAAGCACGTCCTCGGTCGCGTGAACGCGCGTGGCGCCGGGAGCGGTGAAGGCCGCGGTGGCAACCCCCAGTTCCGCCGGCTGCGGCGGGCGGCTGAGGGTGGCGAGGTAGAGTTCCGTCACGATCTCCTCCGGTGAACCGGTCTTGTCCGCGAGCTTCCGCGCGCGGCCGCCGGCGGCGCCGAGTTTTCCCTGCAGCCCCTTGGAGTTCATCAGGTGGAGCGACTGCACGACGCTCAGGTGGGCGTCGCGTTCGCACGGCGGGTCCATGCTCGGGTCGGGCCGGCTGAACGCGTCCATGAACTGCGACTCGATCTTGTAGCTCCAGGCCTGGACGGCGCGGCTGCCGGGCGGCATACCGGCGAACGTGTCGGATCCGCCCGTGGCGTCGTTGACGGCGTCGAGCAGCACCTCGGCGGGCAAACGGCGCCGGTAGGCGCGAGAGAAGTTCCGCGTGTCGGCGAGGTTGGTCTCGTTGGGCTCGGAACTCAGCTGGTAGAGCGACGACTCCATGATGACGCGCATCAGGTGTTTCAGGTCGTAGCCGCGGGCGACGAAGTCGCGGGCGAGCGCGGTGAGGAGCGCGTGCTGCGCCGCGGGGTTCGAGATGCGGAAGTCGTCCACGGGTTCCACGAAGCCGCGGCCGAACAATGCGGCCCACACGCGGTTCACCGCGGCGACGGCGAAGTACGGGTTGTCGGGGTGGAGCAACGAGGCGACGAGCGATTGGCGCGGGTCCTCGTCCTTCGTGCCCGGCTGGTGGGGGCCATCGAGCGGCCGCGGCGCCATGACCTCGCCGGTGACGGGATGTTTCACGACACCGCCGGGCGCATGGTAGAAGGTTTCGGTGCCGGCGGAGATCGGCGGCGAGAGACCGGCGCCCTTCTGCTTCACGCCGCCGAAGAAGGCGGCGAAGCGGGTGAAGTCGGCCTGGGTCCATTTCTCGTTCGGGTGGTTGTGGCAGCGCGCGCAGTCGAGGCGCGTGCCGAGGAAGAGCTGCGCGAACATCGTCGCCCGCTCGGCGGGTTCGCGGCGGTCGCGGTAGATCACGGCGGGGCCATCGCGGTGGTTGGTTCCTTCGGCGAGCAGGATCTCGCTCACAAACCGGTCGTACGGCTGGTTCTCGCGGAAGCTCCGCCGGAGCCATTGGTCCAGAATCAGCACGCTTTTCAGCCCGACCCGGTCGGGGTTCGGCCGCACGAGGTCGGCCCATTTCGTCGCCCAATGGTCGGCATAGGCGGGATGCCCGAGAATCTCGCCGATGACGCTTCGGCGCTTGTCGGGTGAGGGGTCGGCGAGGAACGCGCGCACCTCCTCCGGCGTCGGCAGCACACCGATGGCATCGAGCTTCGCGCGGCGCAGGAACTCGGCGTCGGTGCAAACGGCCGAAGGCAGGAGTCCGAGCCGCCGGAAGTTTTCCCGCGCGAGGTCGTCGATGAAGTTGTTGCGTGGCAGTTTGGCGTACCGTTCCAGCGGGAGCAGTCGTTCGGCGGGCACGGTGATCCGGGAGTCGGCGACGAGTCCCATGTAGCGGGCGACGACGACCGCCTCGCCGGCGATCACGCCGACCCGCAGGCGGCCGTTCTCGTCGACGGCCGCGACCTCGGGATCGTTCGCCGCGTAGGCCGCGAGACGGGTCACGTCCCGCTTCGATCCGTCGGAGTAGTGCGCCTCGACGCGGAGGTCGCGGGTTTCGCCGCGGCGATAGCTGCCTTCACGGGGCGTCACTTCGATCCGCGTCAGGTCGGGTTCCCCGGGCACGCGGTAAACCATGCCGTCGCGCATCCAGCGTGTGAGCAGCCGGTGCAGCTCCGAATCGGTGTCGAATCGCCGGCCGCCCTCGTGGTCCAGCGCCCCGGTGGGTTTCCGGATGACCAGGCTCTCCTCCGGCGCGGCGGGGAACACGCGCCGGCCGCGCGCCCCTTTCACGATCGCGTCGAAATCCCCCCGCGGGTCGTAGGTGAAAACCGAAAGTCGGAAGCCGTTCTGCCCTTCCGCCTTCGCGTGGCACCCTCCGGTGCTGCAGCCGGCGCGCGTCAGTGCCGGGAGGACGTCGCGCAGGAAACTCACCGGCTCCACCGCGGCGGGTGGAACGGCCGCGGCGGCCGCCGGCTGCAACCGGGCGACTTGTTTTCCCGCGCCGTCCCAGATGGTCACCGAGCCATCGTGCGCTCCGGCGAAAACGAGCGAGGCGTCGGCGTTCGCCGTGAGGCAGAGCACGGCGTCCCCGGGCTCACCGAGTTTCCGCTCGTCGCCGCCTTTGGCCCGTTCCCCGCCCGGGTGGACTTTCAGGTTCGTGTAGGCGTGGACGCCGCTGGTCGCGGTCGCGGCGAAAAGCTTCGCGCCGTCGCCGGGCCAGCACACCGCGTTCACGGCCGACGCCGGCGCGCCGAGGCTGATGATCTTCTCCCGCGTGGCGGTGTCCCAGACATTCAGCTCCCGGTCCGCGCCGCCGCTCGCCAGTTGCGTGCCGTCGGCGTTGAACGCCACCGCGTGCACCGGCGCCCCGTGGCCCTCGAGGCGGGCGACTTCGGTGTGGGTCGCCGGGTCCCAGATCTTCACCAGCCGGTCGCCGCCCGCCGTCGCGAGCCGCGCGCCGTCCCGCGAGAAATCGAGCGCAGAAACGGTGTCGTCGTGCGCCGTCCACGCGGCGGTCACTCGGACGTTCCCGGTATCGATGAGCCGGACAATTCCGCTGCGGCCCGTGACTCCGTCGGCCAGGGCAAGGATTCGGGAATCGGGTGAAAACCGCAGCGCCGTCACCCGTCCCGCCAAACCGTTGGCGACCTCCTGCACCACGGTGAGTGAAGCCGCATCGCGCAGGACGACCCGACGGAATCCGCCCGAGGCCAGCCACCGCCCGTCGGGGCTCCACGCAAGCGCCTGCACGGCGTCACCGGCTTCCGCGGCGCGACCGACCTCGGGGAAGTCCTTCGCCTTGGCGTCGTGAATCACGATTTCCCCGCCGCGGCCGACGGCGAGGCGCTTGCCGTCGGCGGAGAGCGCGAGCGCCAGCACGGGATGATAGCCGGTTGGCAGCGGGGCGAGTTGCACCGGCCGTTGCTCGTCGGTGGTGAGGGCGTCGTCGTCCCAGGGCAGGCCGGAGGCGATCCAGTCGCGGAGGGTTTTGCGCTGAACGTCCGTCAGCGGCCGATCGGGCGGCATCTGCGGGTCGGCGTCGTGGGCGATCACGCGGGCGATCGCGCTGTCGTCGGGCCGGCCGGCCTCGGCGGCGGGACCGGACTCATTGCCGCGGAGCAGCGCATCACGCGACGTGAGCACCAGCCCGCCCTTGCGCTTGCGCTCGTTGTGGCACGGGAAGCATTCGCCTTTCAGGATCAGCATGGCCTCGCGGGCGGCCGGAGCGACCGGCTCGGCGGCTGTCGCGGGTGAAACCGTGGCCAGCAGGGCGGTCAGCACGGCGTGGACGTGCAACCGGCGGCTCATCCGGACGCGGATCGGCGGGGTCATGGGGCGCGGAAAAAGTCGCGCCGCGGCGCTGGTGTTTCAACCGCAAGTTTCACGGAGGAGCGCGCCGTGCCAAAACGTTTGCACGCCTCACCCGCGGTCGGGCATAGCGGAGCCGGAATGTCGTGCCGGCCCTGGATCGTTTCGCTGTTCGTTTTCGCCTGGGCGCTTTTCTGTCCGGCCAAGACCGTCTGGTCCGCTGAGGAGGATTCGCTCCTTTCGCGCTATGGCGGGACGCCGTTGCGGGGAGAACTCCGCGGCCTGCGGGCCGCGTGGACGGGCGAGACGTTGCGGGTGGTCGCCGATCGGCCGCCGTCGCCCGCGGCGCCCTATGTGTGGGCGGCGATCTCTCCGCCGTCGGGAGGTTGGAAGTTGGAGCGACGCGCCACGGTGGAGGCTGACATCACGAATGCGGGAGCCGCGGAGGCCGACGTGTTGCTGTGGGTTGTCGGCGAAAGCGGCTGGGACGCGGTGCCGGCCAGCGCGAAACTGGCCCCGGGGGAAACCCGGCGATTCAGCTGTCGTCTGCGGGAGACGTTCCCCGACGGCACGCCCAAGATCGATCCGGCGCGCGTGAAGGATATCCGGGTGATGGTGCGCGGACGATTCCGCGCGCCGCTTGCGCTGGAGGTGCGGGGTCTCGAGGCGCGCGGTGCGGAGCCGCCGTGGTCGCCACCGAAGGCTCGGGTCGCGGTGCCGGCCGTGACAGAAGACGAGCCCGCGCCTGGTCGGCGGGTGCGTTATCGCCTCGCGGGGGATCCGGCGGGCGGTCCGTACGCGGTCCTGCATCTGCCCGAGGACTGGAGGCCGGGAGCGAGCCTGCCGCTGATCGTCGAGTATCCCGGCAACATCTTCTTCGTGCCGGGATGCTATTCCACCGGGTTGCCGGACCAATGCGTGATCGGCGCGGGGATCACGCGCGGCCGCGGCGCGCTTTGCCTCTCCCTGCCGTTTGTCGACCGCGCGGCCGGCGTGATCGCGGAGGGAGGGTGGGGCGTGCCGGCCGACACGGCCTCGTACGCGGTCGCGATGGTGGAGCAGGTCTGCCGTGAGTATGGCGCCGATCGCGCGAACATCGTCCTCACGGGTTTTTCCCGCGGTGCGCTCGCCTGCGGCTTCATCGGGCTGCGCGACGATCGCATCGCCGCGCTCTGGAAGGGATTCCACGCCTGCCAGCACTACGACGGCGACGGCTGGAACGGCGCGACCGAGGCCGGGGCTTTGGAACGGGCGCGGCGTTTCCGCGGGCGGGCGGTCTTTCAGACCGATAATTCCCGCGGGAAATTCCAGGCGGTGATGGATGCGCTGCGGGTCCCCGTGACCTGGGTCGAATCGGGTCTCGGCGCCCACGCGACCGCGATGTTCCTCGACGACCGGCCCTCCACCGAGCAGTTGCGCCGCTGGTTCCGCGATCTCGTCACGGAACTCTGAATACGTACCTTCCGAGGATGGGGTTTAACCGCGGACGGCCCCGGCCTGGTGCGGCCGCAACCGAAGGTGTTTGGAAGCCCGCCGCGGATTTCACAGATACCGCGGATATTGAACAGCGGTCGATGCCGTCCCTGACTTTCCGGCCTTTTTGCTCAAATCCACCCGCTGTGGGTTTTACCTTTTTGCGGCCGCTCCGCTCGAAGGCCGCGACCACGCGCAGAGGGTGCGAAGACCGTCCCGTCGTCCTTTGGTCTCTTGGACCGTTGGTCCCTCGTTCCCTTCGCCCCTCGGGCCCTCAATGCGCCAGCGGACGGTACTTGATGCGGTGCGGCTGGTCGGCGTCCTTGCCCTTCCGGCGGCGG
>JBJTCH010000174.1:0-8290 GCA_046091745.1 Opitutaceae bacterium | reverse complement strand
CCGTCGGCGCCGCGGCCGGTCTCGATCCGCGCGTCGCCGGCGTTCTCCACCGAGAGGAAAATCTCCGCGCGCCGGCCGGCCGGCACGCTCACCGTCGCGTCCGCCACGAGCGCCGCGCCGAGCACGAGCTGGTTCTCGTCGTCCTCGAACTGGCGTCCCAGCGCGCGGGCGCGTCCCGAGAGCATCAGTCCCGACGGCGCGCGCCAAGCGGCCGAAAACGTGGCCGAGCGTCGAGGCACTTGGGCGAGCCGCTTCCCCTCGAGCGCGCGGGCGACCGGCGCCGAACGGACCGCGGCGTCGTTGAAAAGCATCGCCGCTTCGAGGGTTAATTTCGGGGACGGACGCCACGCGGCCGTGAGTTCCAGGCCGTCGACGCGGATGCGCTCGAGGTTGAGCCGCTGGCGTCCGAGACCGCCGGCCGGAAGGGCGCCGACAATCGGAAACGTGCCGGGCCCGCGGGCGATCGTGACGTTGGCGACCGCGTCGCGGAGATCGTTGGTGAAGCCGACCGCCGAGAAGGTGAGGGTGCCGGCGGTAGGGGAGAGCAGCCGGCTCCATTCGGCGCCGAGTTCGCCGCTGGTCGCGCGTTCGGTGCGGAGCAGGGGATTCGCCTCCGTGACATTGGCGCCTTGGCGGAACGGCCGGTAAAGCTCGTTGAGCGTGGGGCGGCGGAACGCGTGCTGGGCATTGGCGCGGAGCCGCCAACCCGGGGCCGGAGTCCAGACCAGCCCGGCGTGCGGGCTGAGCGCGGATCCGCGGGCGGCGGGAAAGCTGTCGTTACGGAGCACGACGCCGGATTCGCGATCGGTTTCCCGCCGCATGCCGGCCTCGTCGCGCCAGAGGTCTCCACGCAACCCGGCGGTCGCGCGCCAGTCCTCGGCTAGCGCCTGTTCGCGGAGCAGGAAGACTCCGACGAAGGATTGGCGCCCGCCCGCGATGCGCTCGCGCGTGAAACGTCCACCCGCGTAGGTGAAATACTCCCGCGTTTCACCGCGGACGAGCCGCAGGTCGGCGCCGGCGCTGGTGCGGGCGCCCGCGTCCCCGCGCCAGAACCCCGTCCAGGCGGCGCCGAACGCCGACGCGGGCACGTCGTGCTGGTCGCTGGCGGGCGTCTCGGCCGAGCGCGCGGCGTTCACCGAGCTGAAGGTGCTGGCGAACGTCTGGTCCTGCGCGTACACGACCGCGTCCCAGCCGAAAGCGGCGTCGGGGCGGCCGCCGAGCGCGACGGATGCGAAATGCTCGCGGCTGCGGTTGCCGGTGTACGGGGTGCCGTTGCCGCGCGTCTCGTCGAAGGCGCGGGCGTTCACGGCGACCCCGATGTTGGCGTCGCCGGGTGCGCGGCGCCAACCGGCCGCGAGCCAGCGGTGCCGGCTCCAGGCGGGCGTGTCGATTGAGCCGCGGCGTTCCGGCGCGACCCACGTGTAGCCATCCGTGGAGAAGTCCCGGCCGAGCAGCCGCGCCTCGCCGCCGCCGGCGGGTGTGGTGGCGGAAAACTCCGCCTCGCGCGTGCCGAAGGAGCCCGCCGAGGCCGACAAGCGTGCGGTCGGGGTGTTCGCTTGAAGCGGCGAAAACGCATCCGGCGCGGTGAGGATCTGCACCACGCCGCCGAGCGCCGCGTTGCCCCAGGCCGTGGCGCCGCCGCCCGGGACGATTTCAGCGCGCCAGGCCCCGTCGCGGGGGAGTTTCGTCCATGCAACCCAGCCCCCGAAAGGGTCGTTGAGCGGCACGCCGTCGAGTAACACCAGCGAGCGACTGGCGCCGCTCGGGCCGAGTCCGCGCAGCGAGACCCCTTGTGCCGTGGGATTGGCCGCGAGGCTGTCGGCGCGGCGGAAAAGTCCGAAAGCCGGGATGGCGCGCAGCGCGCCGTCCAGCGTGGCCGCGGGGCCGCGCGCGAGATCGTCGGCCGTGAGCACCCGCACGGTGGCGGCCGCATGCTCCGCGGGCTGCGGCGCCCGCGCGGCTGAAACGACGACCTCTTTGAGCACGGCGGGCGCGGCTTCCGCCGCGGCAAGCGCGGCGGGTGCGATCAAGGCGAGGAAAGCTAGGGCGCTGCGGTGCAAGGGGCGGAAGGGGGTGTCAGTATGGTGACCGATGGCGGCTGGACGGAAGCCCGGACGCAGCGCGCGGGGAAACGGACCATTTCGTGCTCGGCAACCGTGGGCGCCTCGCGGATTCTGGTCGTTCCGCGCCCGGCGCGGGTCAATCACATGCCACACTGGGAATACAAAGTCATCACGAGCGGCAAAGGCGGTTTCGCCAGCCCCGCGATGCTGGAGAAATTTCTGAACGATCTGGGACGCGAGGAGTGGGAGATCATCCACTACCTCACGCCTCCGGATAACGCCCTGGCGTTCACGGGGCTCGCGCGTCGCTCGACGCAGCGGGACTGGACGCTGGAGGACGCCGCCGCGGCCGCCGCGAAGGCCGAGGCCGAGAAGCTGCGGGCCGAGTTCGAGGCGAAGTTTCGCGCTGCCGCCAGTCCGGCGGCCGAGGCCGCCGCGGAGGAGGGCTCACCCGCGTTCATCGAGGACAAGTCCGCGGCCGAGGAGGGCTTGCGCAAGCTGGTCGACACCTCGCGCGACGCCGAGCCGGAGGCGGATGGGCCGGAGGATGATTGGGACAAGCTTACCGCGGCGGAAGAGGAGGAACTGCCCACGTTCTTCGAGGCGATTCGCCCGCACATGCGCCGCAACCAACGTGGCCCGGGGATGTCCGTCGGGGTCGAGTATCTCGCCAAGAAGTGGGACCAATCCGAGGACGACGTGAAGGGTGCGCTGGTCGAGTGCGGGTTCGTGATGCCGGCCGACGAGGATTCGCCGGTCGAGCACCTCGAGTACGACGGCGATCTCTATTGGCTGAATATCAACCGCCGCGGCGAGCTGTGGATCAACACCAAGGAAAAGCCGCGGCAGATCTTCAAGGCGGTCAAAGGCACGCGCATCGAGCCGCCCCCGGCCGAGGCGGCGCCCGCGCCGGCCGAAGGAAGCGCTCCCGCGGAAGCCGGCGAACGCAAGCCGGCGGAAGCTGCCCCGAGCGGGGAGTCTTCCCGGCCCGCGCCGCAGCCTTTGCCCGAGGGTCCGGCGCTCATTGAGAAAATTCGCCCGCACCTGCGCCGCAACCGCCGCGGCCCCGGTGGTTCCGGCAGTCTCGGGTTCCTTGCCCGCGCGCTGCGCGTCAAGGAAGCCGACCTCAAGGCCGCGTTCGGCGCGCTGGGTCTGACGATGCCCGCGACGCCGGGGGATCAGGCCGTTTACACTGACCTCGGTACGGAACAGTGGTGGCTCAACCTCGACTCGCGGGGTGGTCTCTGGATCAACGGTCGCGAGAAACGCGAGGGTGAGCCGGCGCCGGCCAGCGAAACTTCCGCGCCGGTTTCCGACGCCAACGCGTCCGCGCCGCCCGCATCGGAAACCGCCGCCGGTGCGGTCCCGTCCGGCGAACCGGCTCCGGCGCCCGTGGCGGCCCCTGTCGCCGAGGCAACCGCTTCAACCTCTGAAGCGCCGGCTCCCGCGCCGGCCGCGTCGGCGCCCGTTTCCACGGCAATTCTCGAAGCGGTGCGCCCGTTTCTGAAGGAGACCCGCACGGGTGGCATCGCCGGATCGGTCGAGCGGCTTGCCGGTAAAATGGAAAAACCCGCGGAGGAGCTGGTCGCGGCGCTCGTGGCTGCCGGTCTGAAAGTGCCGGAAAAATCCCGCGAGAAGCCTGTTTATGCCGGCCATGCCGATGAGCAGTTCTGGTTCAACCTGAGCGGCAAGGGCGAGCTGTGGCTCAATGTCCGCGCCGCAAAGGCGGCGGACGAAGAGGACGCCGCTGATGACGAGGCGGGCGATGAGGCGGACGAAGCCGGCGACAAGCCAGCGGCGGAAGGCCGCAAGCCGGCCCGCGGCGGGCGCTCCCGTTCGAAAAAGAAAGCCGACTGATCAAGCCGCAGGTTTCCTCATGTCGACGCCGACGCCTAGCGTTGCCCCCGGCCTGCCGAAGCCCTCGGCGGGCCAGCCCTGCCCGTGCGGCACGGGTCGCAATTACGAGTCCTGCTGCGGTCCGCGCCTGAGCGGGGACCGGCCGGCGGAGACCGCGGAGCAGTTGATGCGGTCGCGGTTCACCGCGCACGTGGCGCACGACTGGCGTTACCTGCACGTCACGTACCGCCCGACGTCGCGCAAACCCTACGTTGATGACGGCGACGCGGCCGAGATCCCGTGGACGCGCCTCGTGGTGCATGCGCACGAGCCGGGGGCGTCACCCGATGCGGCGTTCGTCGATTTTTCAGCCTATTACGCGACGGAGCAGGGCGAACAGGCGTTGCACGAAAAGGCTGAGTTCGCCCGGGTTGAAGGCCGCTGGCTCTACACGCGCAATGTGCGCAATGGCCCCGCGTCGGCGAAGACCGCGCCCAAGGCCGGGCGCAACGACCCCTGTCCCTGCGGCTCGGGCCGCAAATTCAAACACTGCTGCGGACGCTGACGGGCGACGTCAGGCGCGCGACTTGGTCCGGGCCGTTTCGCCGCCGTCGAACGACGTGAGCAGCGCGGCGTAGATCTTCGCGCTGGCGAGGAGCTCGCGCACCCGCGCGCGTTCGTCGACGCCATGGCAGGATTCGCCGCCGGGACCGTAGCCGAGGGTGGGTATGCGCAGATGGTGCGCGAAGAAGTGCATGTCGTTGAACCCGGTCGAGACGTTGAACCGGGTTCGCTCGCCGCGCACGTCGGTCACACAGCGCGCCATGGTGGTGAAGAACGGATGGTCGGGTGACGAGAACGACGAGAAGTTCTCCGAGATCTTTCGCACCGAGACGCGGCAGCGCGGGATCGAGCATGCGGCGGCGGCGAGAAACGCGCGCAGCTCGCGTTCGGCGGCGGCGTGGTCCTCACGCGGCAATACCCGGCGGTCGATGGTGAACGTCGCCTGCGCGGGCACGGTGTTGATCTTGGCCCCCTCGCCGCAGTGGAAGACCCCGCCGAGATTCACGGTGGGTCGCTGCACGCGGCCTTCGGGGGTGCGCCACGGGCGGCCGGCGAGCGTGGCCTTGTAGGCGTCGAAGGCGCGGAGGAGCGCCGCCATGCCCTCGAGGGCGTTAACGCCTTTTTCCGGCGTGGAACCGTGGGCCGCGCGGCCGTGCACGGTGACCTCCAGCCAGAGCGTGCCGTTGTGGCCGCAGCACACGGTGCGGCCCTCGCCGCCCTCCATCACGACGGCATAGTCGGGCGAGATGGGCGCGTGCCGGACCAGCCAGCCGGAGCCGAGTGTGGAATCCGTCTCCTCGTCGGCGGTGAACGACACCTCGACGTTGAGGAGCGGCTCCGTACGCGTGGCGCGGAGGGCCTCCAGCGCGAGGAGCAGGCTCGCGATCGAGCCCTTCATGTCGGCCGTGCCCCGCCCGTAGATCCAGCCGCCCTGCTCGCGTCCGCTGAACGCATCGCCGTGACGCCAGCGGCCCGAGACGGGCACGACGTCGTAGTGGGCGTTAAAGTGCACGGTGCGGCGGGCGCCCGGGGTTTTCAGGCGGCCGAGGACGTTGAATCGGGGATATGCCAGCTGCTCGGGGGGCAGGGTCCGGCGGGCGAGGGCGGCCGGGATCGGATGCCGATCAGCCGAGAGCCCCACGGCCCGCAGCTCGCGGGTGAGGAGCGTGGTGATGCGGTCGTAGTTTTCGCCGGGAGGATTGACCGTCGGGATGCCGACCAGCTGCCGGAGGCGCCGCAGGAGGGCTTCGGGATGGCGGTCGATGTAGGCGGCAGGCGTCACGGTCCCGAAAGTGGCCGGACGGCGTGGCGGAAGGCCACGGAAAAAGGCTGCTTGCGACTGGGCAGACGGCGGCGGGCGCGTAGGTTGCGCCCGTGCAAAACCATTCGCTGACCGAGCTGGTCCCCATTCTGCAGCTGGCGATCGGGCCGGTGATTTTGATCTCGGGCGTGGGTATGCTGTTGCTGACCTTCACCAACCGCTTCGGCCGGGTGGTCGATCGCACGCGGGGCCTTGTCCGCGAGCTGGCGGCGGGTCCGGAGACTGCGCAGGCCGGCTTGCTGCGGGCTCAGGCGGAGATCCTGACGCGGCGGGCCTCGATCCTGCGGCTTTCCATCACGCTCGCGGCGGTGGCGGCGCTCCTCGCGGGAGTGCTGATCCTGCTGTTGTTCCTCGGCGTGTTGCTGGAGTTGCGCGTCGGCGGGGCGGTGGTGCTGGTGTTCGCCGCGGCGGTGGTGGCGTTGATCGGAAGTATCCTCGCCTTCATCCGCGACCTGAACCTTGCGCTCGCCGCGTTGCGGATCGACCTGCGGCTGGCTCCGTCCGGGCGCTGAACCGGAGCGGGCCGGCGGCTGGACAGGGTGAGGTCAGTTGCCCGTTCGTGGACCGGTTTGCTCCGCCGTGGCGGCGCGGACCAGTTCCGCGATCGCAGGCGGCAAACTCAGCGCAAGGGCGGCGGCGTGGGCGGCGGGACTCATTTTCCGCCAGGTTTTACGCAGGATCTCGATGAACTTCTCCCGCGGATAGTCGGCGTGGGCCGCCGCGAAGGCGCCGATCTCGTTTTCGAGGAACACGAGGCACGCGGCATCCTCCAGCGCCTGCGTGCCCGGATTGCTGCGGAGCCCCTCCTTGGCGACCCACGTGGCGACCTCGGCGGCGGCGGCAGAGTCGATGCCTGCTGAAAGGAGCAACTCGCGGGCGCGCTCCGCCTGGCGGGTGTAGAGGGAACGGCGCCACGCCAGATAGCCGGGCCGGCCCTCCGGGAAGGTGGCGCGCGGCACCTGCCAGCGTTCGAGGTGCTGGCACCGCGCGGCGAGTCGGAGCAGCGTTGGGGCAGCGGAGTTCAACCGCACGACCCAGGCCTCCATGCGATCCGCGTAAACCAATTCGGCCGCGCGCCCGTCCGGCGTGCGGTTGGGATCGGCGGCATGGGCGGCGTCGATGGCCCGGCGGGCCTCTTCCTCTGCGTGCATGGGGTCGAGCCGAAGCCGCGCGCTCCACGGCCGCAAGCCCGCCGCCGCGATAACGAATTTTTCGGATGAAGTCCGGCCTCGGGTTGGCCGCCAAGATAGCCGTGAGGTGCTTCCGAACAGCTCCGCGAGGGTTCAACCACGGATAAACGTATGGACACGGATGGTACCGGCTTGGTGTAGCCGCGGCTGGCAGCTGCGGACCATGCGGGATCCGCGACGGCCGAAGGCATTACTGAATCGCTCCGCGTTTTTGACCGCGGATTTCACTGATGCCGCGGATAAAAGCAGGGAGGCGCGCTCGGGGCGTCCGAATGGCGGGAGCCAACCGTCGGAGTGGAACAGGAAGAGCGGGAAGATCGTGAAGGCCGGCAAATTTTTCTCCGCGGATTTCGCGGAGGGTGCAGTTGAGGGGGAAAGTGGCGCGATCGAAGGGGATCTTTCCGAACGGTGACGATTCTTGGGTGCAGCATTGAGGCAGTCGTCCGGGGCCGCGCCGGGAAAAGAGGCTCCCCGCGGTCGTCCCGACCAAAATGGGCCGCGTAAAACGCATCGGCGTGCCGCCGGCCTTTCCCTTTCACCCTCCCTCTCCCTCTCCCTCCTCCACAATAGCCTGTCCCTTGGTCCGGGTTCGTAGCATCTGGAGGCTTTCCCTGCCGTTCTCATGAGAACCTTCCTGCTCCTGCTCGCTTCCAATATGTTCATGACCTTCGCGTGGTACGGTCAGCTCAAGCTGAAGGTCTTCGAGGGCCGGCCGCTCTGGTTCGTGATCCTCCTGTCGTGGGGCATCGCGTTCTTCGAGTACTGCTTCATGGTCCCCGCCAACCGCATCGGCTACGCGCAGGGGCTCACCGGCTACCAGCTGAAGATCATGCAGGAGGTCATCACCCTCGGGGTCTTCGTGGTGTTCGCGTGGCTCGTGCTCGGCGAGCGCCTCACGTGGAACTACGGCGTCAGCTTCCTGCTCATCCTCGGCGCCGTTTACTTCGCCGTGGGTTTCAAGCCTGGCGCTTCCTGACTCGCCAAAAAACGCCACGGGAGGCTTGACGTGTTCACCTGAACACTACTCGCTTCCAAGGCGTCCAAGACCGGCTTCTCCCCGAATCATGGGGCAGGCCGTTCTTGCCCCTCCCCGGGGCCGCGCCTCAGTTCTCCGCCCGCCCGATTTTTCAACAAACCACCATCAACCGCATCTTCCCCGTCATGTCCAAAGCCAGTCCCGCCCCCGCCAAGACCGCCGCCAACGCCGTCGCCACCGCCACCGTCGCTGACGCCGCGCGCGAGAAGAACATCGAGCTGGCCGTCTCCTCCATCACCAAACAGTTCGGCGAGGGTTCCATCATGCGCCTGGGCGATGC
>JBJTCH010000173.1:0-15891 GCA_046091745.1 Opitutaceae bacterium | reverse complement strand
GGAGAACGACTTCGTGGCGCGCCTGCAGCGGCAGGCCGACCGCAAGTTCGCCATCGCCAGTCTGATCGCCGAGCAGGTCCGCCCCGGCACCACCGTGATCCTCGACGGCCGCACCACCACCCTCGCCGTCGCGCGTCTGCTGGTGCAGAAGCGCGTGCAGGTGATCACCAACTCGCTGCCGGTCGCGAGTTTGTTCGGCGAGGTCGGTTCCCACGAAGCCATCATCACCGGCGGCAGTATTCTCGGGCGCCTCGGCACGCTCGTAGGTCCGCTTTGCGAGGCGTCGCTCGAGCAGATCCACGCCGATGTCGCGATCCTCGGCGGCACCGGCATCACTGAACGCGGCGTCTGGAACCACCACGGCCTCATCATCGCCGCGCAACGCCGCATGATCACGGCCGCCGAGCGCACCATCTTCGCCCTCGATGCCTCCAAGTTCGGCCGCAAAGCCCTGAGCCTCACCGCCCCGTTCGGCCCGCGCATCAACGTCGTCACCGACACCCCGCCCTCGGCCGACGTGACGAGCGCCATCGCCGACGCCGGCGCGAGCCTCACGCTGGCGGGGCGGTGAATGCCCGGCGCGGCTCCGCTGTATCCAGGGTATCGTTCAGGCTGCGCCGCGCCGGGAGGGATGAGGGATTCTGCTTCGCCGAGGCTTCTCGGGGCAGGAAGCACTCGGGAGTGAGGGGAAGGAGCCGAAGCGCGGCGCGTTCAGGACACGGATAGCCTTGATTGCTCCTTCCGTGTTTTCCGCGTGTTCCGCGGGCCCTGCTCACTGCACGCCGAATTTAGCTCACGCCGCCGGCCTGAGTTCCTGATTTCCAGATTCACTCCGGCCTCCGTTACCTCCGTTTACTCCTGTCCCCGGCTTGGGCGGTTAGGTCGCACGAACAACCTTCGATTCAGCGCATCGATCGCCGTGCCGCGCCTCGTTTTCCGCAGTGGACCGCACGGGTTGCTTTCCCGCTTCGCCTCACCTTTGTAGCGCGGTGACCGTTTCCAAAGCCTCCGCCCGCCCGGAATGCATCCGCCTCCGCGGGGTTCGCCAGAACAACCTCAAGGGCCTCGACCTCGATCTGTCGCTGGGTCGCTTCATCGTGGTCACCGGCCTCAGCGGCTCGGGCAAATCCTCCCTGGTGTTCGACACCCTGCATGCGGAGGGCCAGCGCCGCTACGTCGAGACCTTCAGCGCCTACACGCGGCAATTCCTCGACCTGCTGGACAAGCCGCGCGTCGACTCGGTGGAAAATATCCGTCCCTCGATCGCGATCGAGCAGCGCAACACGGTGAAGACCTCGCGCTCGACCGTGGGCACCATGACGGAGCTGACGGACTTCGCGAAGGTCTGGTTCAGCCAGGTGGCGACCTGCTTCGATCCGGAGACGGGCGAACCCGTCGAAGACGACACCCCGGAGAGCATCTGGCGAAAAACCGCCGCCGCCCAGCCCGGCGCGGCGGTCGTGGTGGCGTTTCGCGTCGACCGACCGGAGAAACTTTCTTGGCCGGAAATCCTCTCGAGCCTCGCCGGACAATCGTATGTGCGCGTGCTGATCGAGGAGACGTCACCCGAGGAAGGCGCCCCCGCCCTGCTCTCCGCCCACCGCATCGACGCGCTGCGGGCTGATCCGGCGCCGCTCAAGGAAGCCGGTCGTCTGTTTGTCGCGCAGGACCGGCTCACGATCAACGCCGAGGCCGAGGGGCGTTTCCGTGAGGCGGTCGAGACGGCGCTGCATTTCGGCAAAGGCGAGGTGCACCTCCTTCGCGACGCCGGCGAGGGGCGTTTCGTGCCGGCGGGTCATCACTCCCGGGGCCTGCACTCACCGGCGACCGGACGCGTGTTTCGTCCGGCGAGTCCGGCGCTGTTTTCCTTCAACTCACCGCTCGGCGCGTGCCCACGCTGCCGCGGTTTCGGACGGATCATCGAGCTCGACACCCGCCTCGCGATCCCGGACCAGAGCCTCTCGATCGAGGATGGCGCGATCCGCTGCTGGGAGAGCGAGGTCTACGGCGATTCGAAACGCGACCTGCTTTCGATCGCGCGCAAGCGCGGCATCCCGACGAACATCCCCTTCGCCTCGCTGACCGGGGAGCAGCGGCGCCTGGTGCTCGACGGTGACCCAGATTACGACGAGGACGGCCATGCGTGGCCGCGCCGCTGGTACGGGCTGAAGGGCTTCTTCCGCTGGCTGGAGAAGAACACCTACAAGATGCACGTGCGGGTGTTTCTCTCCCGCTATCGCGCGTACAACCCCTGCCCCGACTGCGACGGCGCGCGCCTCCAGCCGGAATCCCTCTGCTGGAAATGGCGCGGTCACACGCTCCCGCAACTCTACCAGCTTCCGGTCGACCAGCTGCGGGGCCTCCTCGCGCAGCCCGACGCCGAACCCCGCGGCGGCGCCTCCGCGCGTAGCGCCACGCTCGCGCTCGATTCGATGCTCACGCGGCTCCGCTACCTCGAGCAGGTCGGTCTCGCGCACCTCACCCTCGATCGGCCGTCGCGCACGCTGTCGGGCGGCGAAGTCGAGCGCGTCAACCTCACCAGCTGCCTCGGCACGTCGCTGGTCGACACGCTGTTCGTGCTCGATGAGCCCAGCGTGGGCCTCCACCCGCGCGACGTCGACCGTCTCATCGGGATCATCCGCACGCTGACGTCGTCGGGAAACACCGTCGTCGTCGTTGAACACGACGAAGCGGTGATCCGGGCCGCAGACGAGGTCGTCGAGATCGGTCCCGGCCCGGGGGAAAAAGGCGGTGAGGTTGTTTTCCAAGGCTCCGTGCCCGCGATGCTCGCCGATTTCCGGAGCATCACCGGCGCCTACCTGTCGGGTCGCGAATCGATCCCCGTTCCATCCGTCCGGCGCCCCGTACCGCACGACCATCCTTCGCTGCACATCGAGGGCGCCAACAAACATAACATCCGGGATCTCTCATGCCGCGTCCCGCTGGGCCGGTTGGTCGCTCTGAGCGGAGTTTCGGGTTCGGGAAAATCCACGCTGCTCGACACCGTAATCCACCAGGGACTCCTCACGCAGCGCCTCCAACTCGCCGAGGATCCGGCGGTCATCGGCGCGCTCCGGCTTGACCAGCCGATGGGAGAGGTGGTCCTGGTCGACCAGTCCCCCCTCGCCCGCACGCCGCGCTCCAACCCGGCGCTGCACGTCGATGCTTGGGATCTCGTGCGCGACATGCTCGCCGAGACTCCGGGGGCGCTCGCCGCCGGTCTAGGGCCCTCGGCGTTTTCGTTCAACAGCGGCGAGGGCCGCTGCCATCATTGCCAGGGCCTCGGACACGAGCGCGTCGAGATGCAGTTTCTCTCCGACGTCTTCGTCCCCTGCCCCGAATGCGACGGACGGCGCTTCAAACCCGAGGTCCTCGCGATCCGCTGGAACGGCCGCACCGTCGCCGACCTGCTCGCCACAAGTGTGGACGATGCGCTCGGGTTGTTCGGCGAACAGCCCGCGATCCGTGATCGCCTCGAGCCGCTCGCGGCCGTCGGGCTCGGCTATCTCAAGCTCGGCCAGCCGCTCAACACACTCAGCGGCGGCGAGTCCCAGCGTCTCAAGCTCGTGCGGCATCTCGGCGCGTTCACCACGGAGGATGCTCCGGCCCCGGAGGCCGGCCCGGCGCTCCTGCTGCTGGACGAACCCACCACGGGTTTGCACCGGCATGACGTGAAACGCCTGCTCAGCGTCCTGCAGACCCTCGTCGAGCGGGGCCACAGCGTCGTCGTGATCGAGCACAACCTCGACGTCCTCAAGGCGGCCGACTGGATCCTCGAGGTCGGCCCCGGCGCCGGCATCGAAGGCGGCCGGATTGTCACCGCAGGCACCCCCGAGGACGTGGCGCGCACGACGGCGGCCACGGCGCCGTTCCTGCGCGCGGCGCTGGCCGGCAACCAGGACGAGGACTCCCGCGCGCTACCCCTCGCCGCCGAACCGGAGGCGCCCACTCCGCCGCCCCGGGTGCTGCATCTGCTGGGGGCACGGGAGAACAACCTGAAGGACGTCAGCCTCACCCTGCCCCACCACCGGCTCAACGTCGTGACCGGCGTCTCGGGCTCGGGAAAGTCGACCCTCGCGTTCGACATCATCTTCGCCGAGGGCCAGCGGCGTTTCATGGAGTCGATGTCGCCCTACGCGCGACAGTTCGTGGAGCAGCTCCCGCGGCCCGCGATCGACCGCCTGAGCGGCATCCCGCCGACGGTCGCCATCGAGCAGCGCGTCACCCGCGGTTCGCGCAAGTCGACCGTCGCGACGATCACCGAAGTCGCGCAGTACCTGCGACTCCTCTACGCGCGCCTCGGCGTGCAACACCATCCCGACACCGGCCGCCCGGTGACGCCGATGTCGCCCCTCGCGTTGCGCCGCCTGCTGACGAAGGTCGTGACCGGCGATCCGCGCGCGAAAAAGGCGCGGCATCTTTACCTGTGCGCGCCTCTGATCCGCGGCCGGAAGGGTCACCACCAACCGATTGCGACCTGGATCGGCGCGCAGGGGTTCACGCTGATGCGCGCGGATGGGAAACTCACCAAGGTCGACGCATTCCAGAAACTGGACCGTTACCGCGAGCATGACATCGAGGTCGTCGTCGCCGATTTGAAGGATTACGCGGGAACCAAGCCCGAGCTCCGCACGCAGGGGGCCGCGCTGGACGAGGCGCTCAAGCTCGGTCGCGGCTCCTGTTTCCTCCTCACGCCGCAGGGCGACATCCTCTCGTGGTTCTCGATGGACCGCACCGATCGCGAGACCGGTGAGTCGTTCCCCGAGCTCGACCCGAAGAACTTCTCGTTCAACTCCCCGCGCGGCTGGTGCCCTTCCTGTCGCGGCCATGGCCGGGTGTTCCCGTGGATGCTGATTCCCGACGAGGAGACGGAGGACGATGCCGCGGCGCGGCTGCGCGCGTTCGGCATCGATGACGCCGCCGACGTGGCCGAGGAAGGTGAAGCGTGCCCGGAGTGCTCGGGCGAACGCCTGAACCGTGTGAGTCGCGCGGTGCGCCTTCATTTCCGCAACGGCGATGCCCCGCTCTCGCTGCCGGCGCTGCTGGCTTCGACGCCGGGCGAACTTCTGTCGCGCCTCCGGCGTCTCGAACTCGATCGCCGCGGGCGCCTGATCTTCGCGGACGTGCTGCCGCAGATCGAGGGACGACTGGAGTTTCTCGACGAGGTCGGCCTCGGATACCTCCCGCTGGACCGACCGACCGACACGCTTTCCGGAGGCGAGGCCCAGCGTATCCGCCTGGCGGCGCAACTCGGCTCCAACCTGTCCGGCGTGCTCTACGTCCTCGACGAACCGAGCATCGGGCTGCACGCCCGCGACAATGACCGCTTGATCAGCACCCTGGGTCGCCTGCGCGACCGCGGGAACACGCTTTTGGTGGTCGAGCACGACGATGAGCTCATGGACCGTGCCGACGTGATCGTGGACCTTGGACCCGGGGCGGGTGTCCACGGCGGCGAACTGCTCGCCTGCGGCTCGCCGGAGGAGATCCGTCGCAACAGCCGTTCCCTCACCGGGCGCTTCCTCGCGCGCGGGATCGCCCACCCCCTGCGCGGCGAACGTCGTGCTTCGCCCGGCCGGGACGAGAAAGGCGCGTGGCTCACGCTGACCGACGCTCGTCTCCGAAACCTCCAGGGCTTCGACCTGCGGGTCCCCCTCGCCCGCCTTACGATGGTGGCGGGCCCGAGCGGGGCGGGAAAATCGACGCTGTTCCGCGACCTGCTACGACCCGCGGTGGAGCACGCGATCAAGGAGCGGAAGTCGTCCCTCAAAGGTTCGGCGTTCGCGAGAACGGCCGGCGTCCGGGGCGGCGCGGCACCGTTCGGGGACTTGCGCGGCGCGGCCGGCTTTCGACGCGTGATCGAGGTCGACCAGTCTCCCATCGGCAAAACCCCGCGCTCCACGCCCGCGACCTATCTCGGGATCTTCGACCTCATCCGGCAGTACTTCGCGGGGCTCCCGGAGTCCAAAATCCGCGGTCACACCGCGTCGCGCTTCTCCTTCAATACCACCGGGGGACGCTGCTCCACGTGCGAGGGTGCGGGCCGCATCAAGCTCGAGATGGCGTTCATGCCGGACGTCTACCTGCCGTGCGACAGTTGCGGCGGCTCGCGCTACGGGGCCGACCTCGCCGACATCACGTGGAAAGGGCGCTCCATCGGCGGCGTGCTCGCGCTCACGTTCGACGAGGCCGCGGAATTCCTGGATTTCCACCCGCACCTCGCGGCAGTTTGCCGCCTGATGGCGGATTGCGGCCTGGGCTACCTCACCCTGGGTCAAAGTTCCCCCACGCTCTCGGGTGGTGAGGCGCAGCGTCTCAAGCTGGTGTCGGAGCTCGCGGCGGGCCTCGCCTCCTTCCGCGAACGCGGTCGCGGCGAGACGCCGCGCAACCTCTACCTGCTCGAGGAGCCGACCATCGGCCTGCACCTGAGTGACTGCGAGAAACTGATCCGCGTGCTGCACTCACTCGTCGACCAGGGCCACACCGTCGTGGTCATCGAGCACCACCTCGATCTGCTGGCGGAGGCGGACCATCTGCTGGAACTCGGGCCCGACGGCGGACCCGACGGCGGAGAGCTGCTTTACCAAGGTCCGCCCGAAGGCCTGCTCAAAGTCCGCCGCAGCCCGACGGCGCCCTACCTGCGCAAGATTCTCGGCCCACGACCGGCCGCCCGCGCCTGATGGTCAATCGTGGGCGGCGGCCACGCTGGCGTCGTGCGCCTGCGCGGCGTCCTGCACCACCTTGATCAACTCGGCGACGGCGACGGGTTTGAGCAAGTAGCGGAAAAGCGCGGCCTCGTTGACGCTGCGCAGCAGCATCTCGGGCTTCATGTAGCCGGTCACGAGGATCCGCTGCATGTGGGGAAACTCCTCCCGGGCGCGCACGAGGAAGTTCATCCCGTTACCACCCGGCATGAGATGGTCGGCCACCACGACCTTGAAGGCCCGGCGCTGCAGCTGAAAATCCGCGTCCCGGGTGTTGGTGGCGCGCGTGATGTTGAAGACCGGGCTGAGCGCCGCCTCGAACACATCCAGCAGCAACTCCTCGTCATCGACGAGGAGGACGGCATCACGAACAACCTGCTGGGAAGGGGGCGCGGCCTCGGAAGACATCGCCCGTACCCTGATTTCCGCTACACCGGACGCAAACCGATTTCGCCCGCAGCCCGGCCATCCTTTTTGTTGCCAGTGCGGCGACCGACGACTGCGCTCGCGCGAATGGAAAATGCCGGAGCGAAACTGATCGAGGCGATCCGGGCGGGCACCCTGGCCACGCTCCCTTCCGCTGAACTCAGCGCCGCGGCGCTGACGCGACGCAACGCGTCCGGCAACACCCCGTTGCACGTCGCCGCGAAGCACGGGCGGCTCCGCGAGTTGCCCGCCGCTCTGCTGACGCGCGATCACCTCACCCTGCGGAACGACGCCGGTTACACTCCACTGCACCACGCGGCGATCGGCGGACATCTCGATCAAATCCCCGCCGCGCTGCTGATCGCCGAAAATCTCGCCCTGAGCAGCAACGCGGGCGTCACGGTGCTGCACTCGGCTGCCGCCAGCGGCTTCCTCTCGCAGGTTCCTCCGGCTTTGCTCACCGCCGCGGCCGTTCTCTCGCGCACGGGTGCGGGCAACACCCTGCTGCACGAGGCCGCCGAGAACGGGACCCTGGACCGGATGCCGCGGGCCTTCCTCACCGCGGTGAACCTGGCCAACCGGAACCTCGGCGGTGAAACGGTGCTGCACGTGGCCGCTTTCAACGGTCAACTGGACCAGATCCCGTCGGAACGGCTTACCGCCAACGCCCTGCGGGAGCAGACCAGTGCGGGCGACACTGTCTTCCACGCGGCCGCGATCTCCGGCCATCTGGGACAGATTCCACCGGCCCTGCTCACCGCCGCGAACCTCACGGTCGCCAGCAAGAGTGGTTTCACCGCGATCCACGCCGCCGCCGAGACGGGGCAACTCGACCGCATTCCCCCCGCCCAGTTCACGCCGGAACTGCTGCTCACGCGGAATGACAACGGTGACACCCCGCTCCACGCCGCCGCGGCCGAGGGCCATCTCAAGCAGATTCCGCCCGCGCTCCTGACGCGCGCCGCCACCGGCACGCGGAATTACGAGGGACTCACCGTCGCGGCGCTCGCGAAACAGAGCGGCCACCTCGACCAGATTCCCCGCCACGCGCGCCCCTTGCCGCCCGGAATCGCGGGGTGGTTGCTCGGACTTTTCCGGCGCGACGGGAAATAAGCCGCAGGTCTATTCAAGGCCGAGCGCCTTGCGGCCCGTCTCGGAGATCATCTGCGGGGTCCATTGCGGATCCCACACGATGTGAACCCGGGCCGCGGCGACGGAGGGCAGCTTCACGATCTTCTGGCGGGCGTCCTCGGCGATCACCGGCCCCATGCCGCAACCGGGTGCGGTCAGAGTCATCTTCACATCCACCGTCCGGGCGCCGTCCGCGCCCGTCTCCACCGCGAGATCGTAGATGAGGCCGAGATCGACGATGTTCACCGGAATCTCGGGATCGAAGCACGTGCGCAACGCCCCCCAGACGGCCTCCTCGCTGAACTCGCCCGCGGCCGGTTCCGCCGCTTCCGCCGTGGCTTGATGGCCGTCGATCGCGGCGGCGTCACCGGCCGCGATGCGGAAGAGTCCGCCGTCGGTGCGCACGGTGACGTTGCCGCCGAGCGTCTGCGTGATGAAGACGCGGGTGCCGGCCGGCAGGGTCACGACCTGGCCGGACGGAATCATGGTGGCCGCGCACTCGCGCGTGAGGGTGTTTTCGCTGGGCATGAAGGAAAATGTGATCAGCGGATGGCGATGCTGAGCGGCAGGCGGGCGTAGACCCCGGCGGGATCGTTGAATGAGCGCAACACGCGCAAATCCGACTCCAACTTCCCCGCGAGATCACCCAGCGGGCCGCGCACGGCACGCGCGGCGCCAGGCAGCCGGCGCTCGACGATTTCCTGCAACGCCTCGATGAACTCCTTGTGCCGCGGATACTCGGTCACGCGCGGGGTTTCGCCCAGCCCGGCACGCTTCGCCGCATGGGCGAGCGCGGCCTCGAGGCCGCCGATCTCGTCGACAAGTCCGCGGGCGAGCGCCTCGCGGCCCGACCATACCCGGCCCTGCGCGATCGCCTCGACCTGCTCGGGGGTGAGTTTCCGTCCCTCGGCGACCTTGGCGACGAATTCACCGTAGATCCAATCCACCATGCGCTGCAGCACCGCCAATTCCTCCGGGGTCTTCGCCCGGGTGATGGTGAGCGCGTCGGCGAATCGACCGGTCTTCACCGTGTCGAACGACACGCCGAAGTCCGCCGCGAGGCGCTGCACGTCGAATTGCACGCCGAAGACGCCGATCGAACCGGTGATGGTCGAGGACTCCGCGAAGATCCGGTCGGCCGGCGCGGAAATCCAGTAGCCGCCCGACGCCGCGTAGCTCCCCATCGAGACGATGAGCGGCTTCACCTCGCGGATCAGCCGCACCTCACGCTGGATCACCTCGGAGGCGGAGGCGCTGCCACCCGGGCTGTTCACCCGGAGCACGACGGCCTTCACGTTCGCATCCTGCCGCAGCTTTCGCAGCGTGCGCGACAGCTCCGAGCCGCCGATTTCGCCGATCTTGCCCTCCCCGTCCACAATCTCCCCCTCGGCGTAAACGACGGCGATGCGGCCCTTCACGGAGGACTTGCGTCCCGAGTCACCCGCTCCGCCGTCCTTGAGCTGCTTGACGTACTGGGCGAGCGCCACCTGGCGGAACGGTTCCTTCGAGCCCGCGCGCCCGGTGCGCGTCTTCAGATCCTCGTAGATCTCGTCCCGGTAGGCCACGCGGTCGACCAACTTGGCTTCCCGCGCCGGCTTCGCGCGGATCATGCCCTCGCGGTCGACAATCCCCTGGATCTCCGCGGACTCGAGCCGGCGGGTCGCGGCGATGTCGGCCAGCAGCACGCTCCAGATGTCACCGAGCAACTGCGTGACCTCCTCGCGGTTCTCCGGGCTCATGTCACGGCGCGTGAACGTCTCCACGGCCGACTTGTATTTCCCGACACGTGTGACCTGCACGTTGACGCCGTATTTCTCGAACAGGCCGGCGAAGAACATCGGCTGGCTGGCGAGCCCGGGCATCAGGATCATTCCGTAGGGATCGAGCGCGAGGTTATCGGCCGCCGAGGCGACGTAATAGGTGCGCGTGGTCGCCTGCGTGAGATAGGCCTGCACCGGCTTCCCCGCCGCGCGGAAATCCACGAGGGCGGTCCGCAACTCGCGCAGCGCCGCGTAGCCGGAACCGAAATCCGCGGGGGACAAATCGCCGGTGAGGTAAACCCCGGCGATGCGCTCGTCCTTCGCCGCGGCGCGGAGCGCGCGGGTGGCGGAGCGCAGCTGGACGGACTCGGCGCCGCCGCCGAAGGAGGCGAGATCCAGCTCCACCGGCGCATCGGTGAAATTGGTGGAGAGATTCAGAACGAGGTAGGATCCCTTTTCGAAGGCCGGAGCCGAGGAATCCCGGCCGCCGAGGGCGACCAGCGCCGCGATAGCACCGATCGCGAGGAGCACGCCGCCGACGGAAAAAATCACCAACCCGACGAGGGTGCCCGCGAGCGAACTGAGGAAGTTCTTCATGTGGCGCGGACCGTACGCGCTTTGTCCTGATCCTCCAGTAGAAAGCCGACCGCGTCGGAAACGCGAGGGCCGTGCCGGGCCCGGCGTCCCGTCTCAAACCGACGCGGCCGCGGTTCTTGCGCCCGCATCGAGACCCGGGGCGCTCCCTCCGTCGACCCACGCTCCCTCGATGAGCACGGTCTTCGGGTTGGCCGGCGGACCGAAGCTATTGGCATGCAGCTGCTCCACCACCAGGTCGACGGCGGCCGCGGCCACCCGCTCGTTGTTCTGGTCGATGCCGCTGCAACCCATGAGAGGTTCCACCAGATGGAGATGCGCAAAGCCGATCCGCCGACCTGACCGGCGGGCCGCTCCCTCCACCATGGCGCGCACGCCCAGCTCGGAGCTGACGACGACATCCGGCCTTTCGCGACGCACCCAAGCCTGCAACGCCGTCCGCGTAATTTCGTCCTCGTACAGCAACGGGAAGGCGCTTTCACCCGCGGGATGGTCGTGCCGGGCGAGCAGGACCGAGGACAACCAGTGCCGCCGGGCGCGCAGATCCTCGTGGCGGGTCACCGCCAGCCCGATGCGCCGGTAGCCCCGCTCCGTCAGGCTCGCCAGCGCCAGCTGCACGGACTGCAGCTGATGATTCACCGCCCGATGGAGCCGCGGAAAATCGAGCGAGAACCCGATCGCCGCCAAAGCGAAACCCTCCCACCCCGTCCCCAGCCGCGTTTCGGTGCGAGGGAAAGGCGCGAAGATCACCCCGCGGATACCACGGCCGGCCAGCACCCGCTGCAGCCGTTCCTCGCTCAACCCGCCCGGACCGACGCGGAACCGCTCCAACGCGTAACCTTGCCGGACCGCCTCTTCGCGCGCGCCCAAGCGGAAACGTTGCAGCGAAGCCCGCGCCTGGGGCGGCACGTCCTCCGGAAAACTGTCGACGTAGGCCAACACATGCGCGTCATGCCGGCGAGGGTGCCGCCCGCGGAGCCCGGCCATCAGCGCCGCGACCAGGGGGTTGCGGCGGTACCCCAGACGATCGGCCGCGTTTTCGATGAGGGTCCGGGTCGTCTCCGGAATGGAAGGATCGCGGCGCAGCGCGAGCGAGACCGCCGCCACCGACACCCCCGCCGCGCGAGCGACGTGTTTCATCGAAGGTCGGACGGGGCGGTTCACTTAACGATTCAAGTAAACTTCCTCTCGCTTCCGCAAGCCGGCCGGGGTCGCCTGTAACTTAACACCCCGCTCCCTCTCATGCCCCGGAACCTTCCCGCCCTGACCGCCCTCATGCTTTTCACCGCGACTGTGGTGCCCGCGCAGGTCGCGCCGGTGCCGACCGGCGCCGGGAACGTCGTCACCCTGACCCCGTTCGAGGTCGCGGAGAGCCAGGATAAAGGGTATGCGAGCCAGGACACGCTTTCCGGCTCGCGCCTGCGCACCAACCTGCGCGACATCGCCGCGGCGATCTCGCCGATGACGGCCGAGTTTCTCCGCGACATCGCCGCGACCAACGTCGAGACCGCGATGGAGTACGCGATCGGCGCCCGCGTGGAGACCGACGATGCGCGCGCGGCTGGTCCGGTGGGCGACGGTTACAACGACTCCGTCCGCTCCATCCGTGTGCGGGGCCTGCCCGGCGCCGGCCGCAGCCTGAATTTCTTCGGCGCTCCCGGTGAGCTCGACACCTACATGATGGACCGCATCGAACTCTCGCGCGGCCCCAACTCGATCCTGTACGGCTTCGGCTCGCCCGCCGGCCGCATCAACGTCGCGAGCAAACAGGCCCAGACCAACCGCGACTCCTACTCTGTCACGCACCGCATCGACGACTGGGACGGCCAGCGCTGGTCCTTCGACGCGAATGTCGTGCCGATCAAGGACCGCCTCGCCCTGCGCCTGAACGGCCTCCGCGGCCGCGAGGGCACGTGGCGGGCCGCCGGCTACAACGACCAGGACCGCGTTTTCCTCGCCGCGAAATGGCAGGTGGACCGCCGCACCACGGTCAAGGCCGAGTATGAGCAGGGTAAAATCGCGCGCTTCGTGCCGCGCCCCTTCTTCGCGAACGACCTCTCGTCCACGTGGGTCGACGCCGGCCGGCCTTCCTTCAACAACTTCTCCGCCACCTACGTTCCCGGCACCGCCGGCACCGGTGCGACCGGCACGCCGGGCACCCCGATCCGCAACTCCGGAGCCACCGCCGTCAACGGCATCCTCGAGCGCTCCGGCGGCGATTGGGTCGTGGTGTCCGACCGGCTCCCCTACGCGCAGAACTACCGCCAGTTCACGACCTCGAATTACCCGAGCGGATCACTTCTCGCGAACGACTTCGCGCTCGGACGCTCCAACCCGCGCGCCGTCCCGGAGGCCAACTGGGTGCGCGGCAACTTCGACGTGAAGTTCGGCTCGGTCTACTTCCAGCGCGAACTGCTCCGCGACCTGAACGTGGAGCTGGCGTTCAACCGCCAGCTGAGCCGCACCGTCACGCGGAATCTAGCCAGCTGGAATTACTACGGCATCGCCGCGGACCCCAATCGCTACCTGCCCAACGGCCAGCTGAAACCCGCGGACATGCAGTACTACTTCGACGTGTCGCCCGACTACCGGCCGAGCAGCTCGCGGGTCAATCAGGGGCGCGTGACCTTGTCCTACGAGCGCCGCGTGCGCGACCTCGTCACCCTCCGTCTCGCCGGCCTCGGCGAGCTGGCCGCGACCGACGCCCGTTCCGAGATTTTCCAACAGTACTGGCTCAAGGGGCCCTCGCTGACCAGCGGCGGCGTTTTCAACGCCACCCCCGAGAACGGCGCCAACACCGTCTATTACCGCTATTACCTGCGCGACCTCGCCGTTCTCAACGATCCCAACTTCCGCATCCCCGCGCCCTACGACCTCTCCGCGCCGGTCAAGTACCAGGACCCGGCGACCGGTACCGTGCGTGATATCTACATGCGGCAATTCAACCGCTCGCAGGGCAACATCGGCTACGTGGATCGCCGCACCGGCGCCTGGATGGGCGTGGCGCAGGCTTATTTCCTCAAGGACCGGCTCGTCGGCACGTTCGGCTACCGCAAGGACCGGCTGAAGAACTGGGTCGGCGTCGCCTTCCGTGATCCGGAAGCCGAACGCGTCGCGCCGAACACCGGCGTGTGGACGCCGGCGGACCCCAGCACCGCGAAGCCCACGACGTTCAACGGCCAGACCCGCACCGTCGGCGCGGTCGCCCACCTGCTGCCGTGGTTCTCCGTCTTCGCGAATGCTTCCAACAGCGTCAGCACGCCCGGCACCAACTACATCACCCCGGCCGACGTGAAGAAGACCGGCCTGGCTGACCTTGTGCCGTCTCCGTCCGGCAAGACCAACGACCACGGTGTGAAACTTTCGCTGTTGAAGAACCGCCTCTCCCTCACCGCCACGCGCTTCCACACCATCTCGCTCAAGGAGTTCGGCTTTTCCGGTTTCAACAAGGGCAACATCGTCAACATCTGGAACGCCCTCGGCAATTCCACCGCGCTGCCGGCCGACGAGACCGCCTTCGCCCTCGCGCAGGCGCAGGTGATGAACATGGTGCAGGGCTACACGCAGAACTCGGAAAGCCGCGGCACCGAGATCGAGATCGTGGGCCAGGTCACCAGCGGTTGGTCGCTCTCGGTCAACTTCGCGCAGAACAAGTCGACGCGCACCAACATGGCACCCGAGTACCGCGCCTACATCGACCACTGGAAACCCTACTGGCTGAAGTACCGCGACCTCTCCATCACCCAGAACATCAACCAACCGCGCCCGCAGCGCGCCCCCGGCTTCCAGGACTGGAACACCCCCGCGGTCATCGCGGGCACCGGCGACTTCACGCTCAACACCGACTCGGTGAACGAGGCGATCGCCGACGCCGAGTCCGCATTCTTCGACAACCCCCATGTCTTCGAGGGGAAGCGCTTCGTCGGCGATCCGCTCTACACCGTGAACCTGCGCACGCGGTACGATTTCCGCGAGGGCTTCCTCAAGGGATTCTCCGTCGGCGGCGGCACGCGCTGGCGCGTCAACCGCATCGCCGGCGCGCGGACCGACTATTCGGTCGCCCCGGGCTCCGACTTCACGGACAAATGGAACGGTCGCACGATCGACCGCGTGACGCTCGTCTCCGCGAAGGACCAGAACGTCTACGACCTGCAATTCGGCTACTCGCGCCAGGTCTTCAGCCGCAAGGTCCGCTGGAGCGCCCAGCTCAACATCAACAACGTCCTCAATCAGCGGGAACTCATCGTGAACAACATCCATCCGCGCACGCTGAGCCCGCTCACTTTCCGCCATCAGGATCCGCGGCAGTTCGTCCTCACGAACACCTTCGGATTCTAATCCGGCTCCCGGGTCAGTTTCGGTTAACCGGCGACGGCTTGCCCCCGGCGGGGGTGGCGGTTTCGTGCAGGCATGCACCGCCTGCTCGCCGCCCTCCTCCTCGCACCCGCCATGTTCGCGCAAACCGCTTCCCTGCCCTCCATCGCGGACACCGCCGTCCGTTCGACGCTCACGCGCTTTGCCTCGGAAAAACTGAAACCCGAGGAGATCGCGCTCACGCTGGTCGACCTGCGCAACCCCGCTAAACCCGAGCAGGCCGGCGTCCGTGGCGGCGAGATGATCTACCCCGCCAGTGTCATCAAGTTGTTCTACCTCGCCGCCACCCACCGTTGGATGGAGGACGGCCGCCTGACGGACACGCCGGAAGTGCGGCGCGCGATGAAGGACATGATCGTGGACTCCTCCAACGACGCCACGCACTACCTGATCGACCTCCTCACCGGCACGACCAGCGGACCGGAACTGCCGGAAGCGGAGATCGGCGGCTGGTTTGAAAAGCGCACCGCCGTCACCCGCCACTTCACGAGCCTCGGCTACACCGGCGTCTACGCGCACAAGAAACCGTGGGGCGACGGCCCCTACGGCCGCGAGTCGCAGGCGATCCGCCTCTACGAGCCGAAGCGCAACCTGCTCACCACCGACGACACCGCGCGGCTGCTCGTCGAGATCGTCAACGGTCAGTGCGTCACGCCCGCCCGCAGCCGCGAGATGCTGGAACTGATGAAGCGCGATCCCGCGGCCCCGACCTCCGATCCCGACGACCAGGCGAAATTCTCCGGCCCGGGACTGCCCGCCGGCACGCGCCTCTGGTCCAAGGCCGGCTGGACAAGCCAGACCCGGCACGACGCGATCCACGTCGAGTTGCCCGGCGGTGCGCGCTTCATCCTCGTGACCTTCACCGTCGGCCACGCCTCCAACCGGGAGATCCTGCGCCACGT
>JBJTCH010000172.1:0-7565 GCA_046091745.1 Opitutaceae bacterium | reverse complement strand
CCTCCTTCCCGCGCGAGCAGCAGGGCCACCGGCGTGGTTTCGAAAATCTCCGAGAATTGTTCCCGGCTCCGGCGGACTTGCAGCTCCGCCACCACGAGCTGGGCGTTGCGTTCGTCCGACACCTCGAGCGCCTCCTCGAGCCGGGCGGTGCGCTCCCGCACCAGGCCATCGAGCTGAAGGAAGAGGCGCGAGGCACCCTCCCGGACTTGGCGGATCTCCACGCACCCCGGGGCGAGCAGATCCACCCGGAAGGGTTCGCCGCGGCCGAATGCCGACTCGGTGGCGCGGCCGAGCTGGTCGAGGGGGGCCAGCACGAGGCGGTAGAAAAGAAATCCCCCGCCCAGCGCCAGCGCGAGAGCGACGGGAATCAGCGAAAACGCGTTGCGCCGCGAGGCGGCGATGCGGTCATCGTAGACCTCGGCCACAGCGGCGATTTCCCTCGGGCGGAGCCCGACCAGTGCGTTCATGCGGCTGGTCAGTGTGAGGAGTTGACGGTCGAGGTCCGTGATTTGCGCTTCGAGTTGGGCCAGCTCGGCGTTGGTTCGGAGCGGCTGGAGGTCGGATCCGACCTTCTCGAGCGTTTCGATCACCTGCGCCGCGAGATTCCGCGCGGCCGCCGTGCGCGAAATCTCCCGAAGATCGCGGACGGCGGCGGTGGCCGAACCCAGGAGAACGCGAGCGTTCTGGGCCTGAAGGGAGTCCTTCAGCTGCGCGTAGGCGTCGGCCTGCTGCAGGAGTGCGCGCACCGCGGTCTCGGCGAGTCCGAGCCGCGCCTCCAGCCGGTCCACCTCGCTGCGGCTGAGCGCGGCGTAGCCCGCTCGTTCGTCCCGCAGGGCGACATAATAGGCCAAGGCAACCGCGAGGGCGGCGACTGCCATGAGCAGGATCGCGGTCAGGGCACGTAATGAGAGCCTGCGGGCGGTCGGTGGCCGGGCGGTTTTACCCTGCGGAGACGGGTTCACTCCCGTGAGCTCAGCGCACAGCCTCGTGGTCACGCGACAAAAATCACCCGGTTGCCGATGTTTCGGATACCGTTGGCCGCGCCGCGCGGCCGTGAATGGACGAAAGCCCGGCGGTGTGCACGCTGGTGGGATGCATTTGCACGGTTTTCACCATGTCACGGCGGTGACCGCGCGGGCGGCCGCAAACCACGCGTTTTACACCGGGGTGCTCGGGCTGCGGCTGGTGAAGAGGACGGTCAACCAAGACGACGTCTCGGCTTACCATCTCTTCTACGCGGACGGGCTCGCTTCGCCCGGGACCGATCTGACTTTCTTCGATTGGCCGGTGCCGCGGGAGCGGCACGGCACGCACAGCATCGTGCGCACCGGGCTGCGGGTGCGTGACGAAGAGGGTTTGCCTTGGTGGCGCGAGCGTCTGCGGAGCTCCGGTGTCTTGGTGGGGGAGCCGTTGGAGCGAGACGGCCGTGCGGTGCTGGACTTTGAGGATCCGGAAGGGCAGCGACTCAGTCTGGTCGCGGACCGCACGGGCAGCCCAGGCAATCCGTGGGCGCGGAGCACGGTGCCGGCCGAGTTGCAGATCCTCGGGCTGGGCCCGGTGATGATCAGCGTTCCTCAACTGCGGCCTACCGATGCGGTGTTGACCCGGGTGATGAACCTGCGGCGCGTGCGCGAGTACGCCGCACCGACTTCGCCGGTGCGCACGGTGCATGTCTACGAGATGGGTGCGGAGGGCGCGTCCGGGCCGCACGCCGAGCTTCACGTGGTGATCGAGGCGGGCTTGCCACCGGCGCGGCCGGGGGCGGGTGGCGTGCACCACGTCGCTTTTCGCACGCCGGATGACGCCGGGGATGAAGCTTGGGCTGCGCGATTGGAGGAATTGGGCGTGCCGTCGAGTGGGCCGGTGGACCGCTTCTATTTCCGCAGCCTCTATTTCCGGGAGCCCAACGGGATCCTGTTCGAGATAGCCACCGATGGTCCCGGCTTCGCGACCGATGAAAAAATGGAGACGCTGGGCGAGCGTCTCGCGCTCCCGCCCTTTCTGGAACCCCGCCGCGCGGAGATCGAGCGTGGGTTGAAGCCGCTCGCGACCTAACCGCGCGGGGCGCCTGGCCAGGAGGACGGGCGCTCCCAGAAGGCGTCGGACCGCCCGCCGTAGTAATCGGCGAGCACGGTGTCCATGACCACCGTGGTACGGCGTCCCGATTCGCCCGTGCTTGCGCAAGAGCCGCGGCCGAGGAGGTCGTCGACGACGCTCTGGATTAGCGGTTGGGCGACGTGCGGCGGGTTGGGGATGTCGATCAACTCGACGCCGCGCGTCGTTTCCAACCGCACGGGATCGGCCGTGAAGAATGTGAAGGTCAGGCTGCCCTCGGTGCCGAAGAACGCGAGGGTGTCGTCGCGGGTGTGGCTCGCGAAGTTCCAGGAGCAGGCTCCCGTCACGCCGCCGGCCGCGCGGAAGGTGAGGGCGACCTGATCCTCAACCGCGTGGTGTCCGGTGGCGTTGGCGGCGTGGCCGCGGACCTCGCCGAGCGGGCCGAGGCAGAAATCGAGGAAGTCGAGCACGTGGGAGCCGATGTCGAGGAAGAGCCCGGCCCCGCTGTGCGCGGCGTCGATCCGCCATGGCTTTCCGGCGGGCGGGGGCGCGGCATGGCGGTAGGTGACCCCGGTGAGGCGCCCGATGGCGCCGCCGGCGACGAGCTCGCGGATCTTCAGGAAGCGTGGCATCGCACGCCGGTAATACGCGGTGAACAGCCGTGTGCCGGTGGCGGCGCAGGCGGCGAGCATCGCGTCGCACTCCGGCGTATGGCGCGCCATTGGTTTTTCGACGTGGCATGGTTTGCCCGCGGCAGCGGCTAGTTTCACTCCGTCGAGGTGGACGCCCGGCGGCGTGGCCACGTAGATCGCATCGACCTCCGGATCCTCGACGAGCGCGCGCGCATCGTCGTACCAGCGCGGCACCCCATGGCGGCGCGCATAATCGGCGGCGAGGGCGCGGTTGCGCCGCATGACGGCGACGAGGCGAGAGTCGCGGGCCTTGGCGAAGCCCGGGCCGCTTTTGACTTCCGTCACGTCGCCGCAGCCGATGATGCCCCAACGGATGATGTCGCGTGCCGGCATGATGAAGGGAGGCTGAGCCTCAGCGGTTGAGCCACCAGATCGTGGCGTTGAGCGCGGTCGCGAAGGACACCCAGAGCAGGTACGGCGCCCAGAGGAGGGCGGCGACGCGGTCCTCGCGCCAGAACCACCGCTGGAAGGCGGCGAGCACGCTCCAGAGCGCGAGGATCTCGAGCAGGGCGAGTCCGGGGCTGCGCAGCCCGAAGAAGAGCACCGACCAGAGCGCGTTCAGCACAAGGTGCCCCGCGTAGGCGAACACGACCCGCCGCGCGGCCGTGCCCTCGCGGAGGCGCCACACGCGCCACGCGGCGCAGGACATCATCATGTAGAGGCAGGTCCAGACGGGACCGAACACCCAGGAGGGCGGGTTCCATGACGGCTTGACGAGAGATGGGTACCAGGAGCGGACGTTCTCGAACGTAGCCCATGAGCCAATCCCGCCCGCGAGGAAAGTCGCGAGCAGGAAGGTCGTCAGCGCGACGGCGGAGCGGAGTTTCATGGAGGGGGACGTTGGAGGCGTGGGGTCTTGTCGTCAAAACCCGTGGCGCGGCTTCCGTTGCAGCGGAGGGGTGCGGAGCGGGTGCGACAGTTTTGTGGTCAAGCGGCCAAAAAAAGGCGACCCCGGGAAGGGGTCGCCTTGAAAAGGCAGGAGCGGCCGATCCGCTCAGTTAGTAACGTCGAACGTGGTGCTGCGCTCGCGAATGGGGAGGTACGCCTTGTACCATTCCTTCTGCGCGTCGCTGTCGGTGTAATCCTTCAGCGCCTGCTCGCTGGCGAACTCCATCGCGATGACGTGGGTGCGATCGCCCTGCGCCTTGATGGTCTTGGTCCAGACCCGGGTGATGCCCTTGTAGGCGGCGGGCAGCTTCTGCGCGCCGTCGAGGGCGGCCTGGATCTGCTCCGGGGTGGTGCCAGCCTTCCACGAAACCGTGACGACGTGCATCACGGATTTCGGGGCGGTTGCGGAAGCGGGAGCGGCGGCCTTCTTGGACTTCTTGGGAGCGGTCTCCTGGGCGGAGGCGATTCCGGCGAGGCCGAGAACGGCGGCGGCGAGGGCGATGGGCAGCAGTTTTTTCATGGATGTCAGGGTTGGAGTCGGGTCAGAAGCGTCCCTCGATGCCGGCGGTGATGGTCGTTCCCTGCATCAGGAAGGTCTCCAGCTGGTCGGCGACGCCGCGGTAGTAGATCTGCGGCTCGTTGAAGAGATTGGCGACGCCGAACGTGGCGGTGAGGTTGGAGCGGAGCTGGTAGCGCAGGTTCACGTTCACCATGTCGCGCGGCTTCATGTACTGATTACGCGAGGGCGCCGTGATGTTGTAGGCGTTGCGGATGCTCTCGCTCGTGTAGTTGTAGCTCACGGACACGCCGAACTTCCGGTAATCCCACGAAACCGAGAGGTTTCCGGTGCGGGGGATGAAGCTGTTGATCTGGGCGTTCTTGAGGTAGGTGGTGCCGCCGAAGTCGCCATGCGCGTTGATGACCGTGAAGTTGGCGTTCAGGCGCAGCGTGCGCAGCAGGCCCGGGAGGAAGCGGAACTGCTGCTGATAGGCGAACTCCCAGCCTTGCGCGATGGCGGTGCCGGCGTTGATCGACTGGAGGATGCTGTAGCCCTCGAACTGGCCGTCGAAGCCGTTGCCGGAGCCGGTGCCGACCTTGCCGGTCTCACGGCCGGTCAGGATGAAGTCGTTGATCGTCTTGTGGAACCAGCCGACGCTGAAGCTGCCGGAGGGCTCGAAGTAGTACTCGGCACCGAAGTCCCAGTTTTTCGCGCGCTGCGGCCCGAGGGCCGGGTTGCCGATCGAGACGGTCTGGGCGGTGTCGTTGAACGAGAAGTTGGGCAGGGCGTTGGCCAGCGACGGACGGCCGAAGCTCGTCGTCCACGCGCCGCGCATCTTCAGGTTCGGCGTGAGGTCGCGCCACAGGTGCACGCTGGGGAAGTTCTGGCCGTACTTACCTTTGTTCTCGTAGCGCGCCGGGTAATCGCGCTGGGCGGAGCCGATCGGATCGGCCGTCTGTTGGGCGGCGGTGGTGAGCACGCGGGCGCGGATACGCGAGATGCCGATGGTGTCGGTGACCTCGCGGCGGACGCCGCCGAGGAAGCCGAAGCCGGCAATCCGGCCCTGCGTCATGAGGTAGGTGCCGGTGATCGTCTCGGTGGTCTTGCTCTCGTTGGCGAGGCGGTTCTGCTCGCGGAAATAAATATCCTCCTGCCAGAGCTCGGGCTGCGTGGGCTGGCCGTTTTGGATGAACATCGCGCCTTCCCAGGTCGGGATGCGGCGGCCGGTCTTGATGGTGTCCCACAGCAGGATGCTGGGGTCAGTGGGCAGCGCGTCGCGACCGATGTAGCTCCAGCGGCGGCCGCGGCGCTCGAACTCGACCGTGTGCTGGCGAATCTGGCCGCCGGTCTTGAGGAAGGCGGTGAACGACTCGACGGGCAGGCGGTACTTGAAGTGCGCGCGAGCCTCCTTGATCAGGTCGATGTCGAGGTTGCCGGAGTTTGAGCTGAGACCATTGACGGCCGGGCGGTAATTCTTGGGGTTGGTGAAATCGAGGCCGCCGTTCTGGATGAAACGCGGATAGAGGTCGCTTTGGGTGCGGTCGAGAATCCAGCCCACGCCGGTCTCGCCATTGGGACCGACGACGTTGTTGGTCGCGGAGCCCGGGCCGCCGTTGGGGCCCACGAAGGGAACGTTGCCGAGGCGGTTCACGAGCGAGCCCTCGGAGCCGAGCGTCCGGTAGCGGGTGCGGCTGTAGAGTCCGGCCCACTCGATTTCGAGGCGGTTAAGGGTATGTTCGCCGGCGATGTCGATGTGGCGCAGGCGCTGGTCGCGATTGATCAGGGTTGAGGTGACGTCGATGAGCGCGGGGGCGGTGGTGCCCGAGGTGGCCGTGGCTGCGGTGGGAATCGCGCGCACGGTGGTGATGCGGTCGGTCCATCCGGGAACGATGCCGGTGGTGGCGCTCGGGACGGTGGTCTGGCTGCCGGTGTAGGCGCGGGTCTGGTACTGGCGGCGCATCGGCTCCGGCGCGTCGTTGTAGAGGAGGTTCAGCTTGACGAGGTTGTTCCGGTCGAAGCGGTAGTCCCACTTGGTGTTCAGGCTGCGCTGCTTGCGGTTGTTATAGTTGTCGGTCGTGCGGTAGTCCCAGACGTAGGCGGGCTGCGCGTTGGTCTGCTGATAGTCGCGCTGGGTGCGGTAAAACCCGAAGGCGTTCTCGGAGTTGAACGCGTTGACCGAGACCGCGAGGTTTTCCGTGGAGCTGCCGAATACCGCGAACTTCTCGATATAGGAGGCGTTGATGAGGGAGTGGTTGCGGTGGGCCTCGCGGAGCGGGACTTGCTCGGTGAACCAGGGCGCCATGCGCGCGGTGAAGTTGAGGGTCACGCGGCGCTTCTCGCGCATGTTGAGAGGGGACCGGGTCTTGAAGTTCACGCCGCCTCCGAGCGAGTCGACGGGTTTGTCGGGCGTCTGTCCCTTGACCAGCTCGATCGACTCGAACATCGCGCCGGTGAAGGCCGTCATGCGCGTCGTGCGGGCTTGGGCGCTGAAGGAAGACATGCCGCCGCCGTCGATCGTGATCGAACTCATGCCCGCGCCCATGCCGCGGACGCTGATGACCTCGACGACCTCGTCGCCGGGGTTGCCGAACGCGACGCCGGGGAGGCGGATCGCGAGCTCGGTCGCGTTCATGTTGGGCAGGTCGACGAGCGCGTCCATGGACGCCACGTTCTTCAAGTTGTCGGCATTGCGCTGCTGCGTGAGGGCCGACGACAGACCGGCCTTTTCCGAAGTCACCTTGAAGGTATCGAGCATCAGCACGCCGCTGCTCATCTCGAAATCGCGCACCGCGACCTGGCCGGCGGCGAGGCTTACCGAGACGCGCTGGGTGTCGAGGCCCGTGTAGGTCACCACCAACTCGAACGTGCCGGCGGGGAGTTCGTTCAGGACGAACCGTCCGGTCTGGTCGACGAGGGCGACGCGGCCGAGGGAGGGGATCTCGACCTTGGCGCCGATGAGGCCGTTGCCGGTGGTCTTATTGGTGACGTTACCGGAGACGACGCTGTTGCCGGCGCGCTCGGCGGCGACGAGGTTCGTCGCGGTCGGACTGCCGCCGAGGATTCCGGCGGCGAGGAGACACCACGCCGAGAGGCGGGCGATTCGCTGGGTCAGGTGCTGGAGTTTCATGGGTTTTGCTGAAAACGGGATCCGTCCGCTAGGCGGACGATGGGTGGGGAAAGTGGGCGGCGGCGCGAGCCTTGCGGCAAGTTCAAACTCATCTGAAATCATCGCCTTGTGGGGAGTGTCGTCCGGCTTGGACTACCCGGGCCTCGGCGTTCCGAACTTTCTCGGCTCGGTGAATTGGCTCGACTTTCAGGGGGGCGCTGGTTGCCTGCCAAACTTCCGTCCCGGCGGGTTACCGTCGGGTTCTTCTCTTTTCCGTTCCAATGACCAGCAAACGAAACATCCCAACCCGCCGGTTCGTAAAGCC
>JBJTCH010000171.1:0-9275 GCA_046091745.1 Opitutaceae bacterium | reverse complement strand
AGGAATTCGGCCGCCGGCAGACCCGCACCGGCGACTACCGCAGCGTATTTCCCGGCGTGCATCTCAAATACCGCTTCACGCCCAACCTGCTCGCGCGTGCGGCGGATGATCTCCGGGTCGGTGAGCGGCGCGGTGCCCCACGCGGCGCGGCGAGCCTTCTCCTCGGGCGTGACCACCTGCAGCGCGCCGGTGCCCTTGGTCGCGGTGTCCTCTATGCGCACGCCGGTGAGGACGTTCAGTCGGCCGAATTGCGCGGCGCCCATCACGTACGCGGCGCGGATCTCCTCGGTGAACTGCTGGTTGTTGATCAGTTCCGCTTGCAGGTTGGCGGCGAGCTGCGGGCGCCACCAGTCGGGATGCGCGGCGATGTCGCCGTCGACGTCGTCGATGCGGCCGACGGCCTGGAACGCGGGGAAGGGCGGGGTGGCGTACTTGCCGAGCTTGGTGTTGGGGAACGGGCGGTTCATCAGCCCGAATTGCGCGAGGGTGTCGTCGTTGAGACCGCCGGCGGCGGCGTTGGGTCCCATCACGCCGTCGGGGCCGACGTACACGGTGTTGTAGGGCGTGTTGTCCAGGTAGCGGTTCTGGCGGCGGTAGCGCAGGCCGGCCTTGAGGTACGCGCCGAGCGGCGAGCTGAACGACTGCTTCGCGTTCAAGGACGCTCCGAGATAATTGTCCCAGCCGACCGAGCGCGCGCTCGCGTAAAGGTTGTCGGTGTAATTCGCGAGGTTCAGCCAGTCGGGACCGCCGGTCTGGGTGATGCGCGGGAAGAGCGCGTCGTCGCGCTGGATCGTCCAGCCCGCGCCGCGCAGGGTGTAGGTGAAGGTGTTGTTGCCCGGATAAAGCGCCTTCGACTGCGAGGTGTAGGCGTCGTAATCGAGCGCGAGGCTGCGGTGGCGGTGCACGCCGCCGATCGTGAAGGTCTTCGTGTCACCGAGCTTGTAGAGCGCCTGCGAGTTGATCGCGACGGTGCTCGCGGTGACGGCGCGCACGCGCGTCTCGGTGTCGGTGTAACCGGGCAGGATGCCGTTGGTCCCGGCGGGGTTGCCCGCGGCGTCGAGGGTGGCGACGGCCTGATTGGTCTGCCACGTCACCTGGTTGTGGTCCGAGTGCTCGATGTGCTTGTTCAGCTGGAAATTCACGAAGAACCGCACCTGGTCGCTCCACTTGTAATCGAGCCGCAGGCCGGCGCCCGAGCGGGTGCGCACGTTGCGGAAATCCTGCAGTGAAAGGGAATACTGGTACGCGGGGCCGGTGCGGTCGGCGGGCAATTGCTCGAAGGCCTGCGTCGACATGTCGATGATCGAGCCGTGCGGGCGGTAGGCGAGGTTCAGGTTCACGCCGAGTTTGCCGAAGAAGACTTCCGAGTACGAAAGCGAGGCGTTGGGCCGCGAGGGGTCGCGCGGGTCGGTGGCGCGCCAGATCGCGCCGATCGAGCCGCGAATGCGGCGTTCCGGCGACGAGTCGAAGGCGCTCTTCGAGATCAGGTTCACCACGCCGCCGATCGAGTCGCCGTCCATGTCGGGCGTGGGCGACTTCGTCACCTCGATGCGCTCGATCGAGTCCGAGCCGACGGTCTGGAACTGGAACTCGCGCGTGGCGCCGGCCGAGCCGGCATCGGCCAGCCGGTTGCCGTCCTGCGTGATGGAACTCAGGTTCTGGTGGAGCCCGCGGATGCGCAGGTAGCGCATGTCGCCGCCGACCGATTCTCCTTCGACGCCGGGCAGGCGCGCGGCGAGATCCGCCGGGTTGCCGGCGAGGCCGCCGAACGCGTCAGCGGACACGATGCTCTTCACGCCGTCGGAGAGACGCTGGAGCGTGATGGCCTTCGCGTTGCCCTCGCGTTCGCTGCCGACGACGAACGCGCTCAGGCGGTAGATGTCGGCGGTGAGGCTGATGTCCTTCCGGGCGCGGCCCGCGGCCGGCACCTCGGCGGCCGCCTCGGTCGGGGCGAGTCCGGTGTAGTTCGCCACCAACACGACGGACCCCGCGGGCAGATCCTCGAACGTGTAGAAGCCGAGGCGGTCGGTGAGGGTCTCCAGGTTGCGGTCCTTGATGACGACCCGCGCGCCCTCGAGGGTGGCGCCGGTGGCGGCGTTGGTGACAAGACCGGTGAGCGAGCCCGCGAAAGCAGGGGAGGCGGCGAATCCAGCGAACGCGCCGGAAATGAGAAACGCGCCAACGAAGGCACGGAGTAACAGGCGGGAGTTCATGAGGGTAGGGGTAACGGCGCAGCAGGAAACCTGCCGGCCGCTCGTTCATCTTGAGTCAGCCCCGCAGTCGGCCAAGCCGGAAGTGGGCGAAGGGACCAACGGACCAAGGGACTGAGGGACCAAGGGACCAGGCGGCGTTATCCGTGAGCCGCCGCGATTCCCGAATATCCCAAGGTCGCCGGACTTGGCTGCAGACGGAACATATTCATCCGCCCTCCCCGCCCGCGCCACCGGCCTCCACGATCTTCCCGCTCTTCCTGTTCCATCCCGTCCGTTCGGTCCGGTCGTGCGGGAGCGCCGAACGCCCTTCGGTCTTAATCCGCGCCGCCTGAGAAATCTGCGGTTCTCATCCGTCTGTTCTTCACCGCCCCTAGAGCAGGTTCAGCTGGGAGTCGTCCGACGGAGCGACGTGGATTTTTTTGCGCGGACGGGCCTGCGGCGCGGGTACCGACACCGTGGTGTCGTCGCTCTCGAGGCGCGCGAGGAGCGTCTTGGCGCGGTCGATCACGGTGAGCGGCAGGCCGGCGAGGCGGGCGACCTGGATGCCGTAGCTGCGGTCGGCCGCGCCGGGCACGACGCGGCGCACGAAGACGATCTCGTCGTTCCATTCCTTCACCGCGACGGAGAAGTTCCGCAGGCGGGCCAGGTGCCGCTCGAGTTGCGTCAGCTCCTGGTAATGCGTGGCGAACAGCGTGCGCGGCCCGCGCTCGGTGTCGCGGTGCAGGTGCTCGACCACCGCCCACGCGATGGCGAGGCCGTCGTACGTCGACGTGCCGCGGCCGATCTCGTCGAGGATGAGGAGCGAGCGAGCGGTGGCGTTGTTGAGGATGTTGGCGGTCTCGTTCATCTCGACCATGAAGGTCGAGTTGCCGCGGGCGAGGTCGTCGCTCGCGCCGACGCGGGAGAAGATGCGGTCGACCAGCCCCACCCGGCAGGATTTCGCCGGCACCCAGCTGCCGACCTGCGCCATCAAGGTGATGAGCGCCACCTGGCGGATGTAGGTCGATTTGCCCGCCATGTTCGGGCCGGTGATCAGCATCAGCTGCGCCTCGTCGCACGAAAGTGCCGTGTCATTCGGCACAAAACCCCCGGTGGAGCCGCGCGACGCCGGGGCGTCGGGTGACCGCAGGAACTGCTCCACCACCGGATGGCGACCCTCAACAATCTCGAGGGTTTCGCCCTCATCGAGTTCGGGCCGCACGTAACCCCATTCGCGCGCCAGCAGCGCCCAGCCGGAAAGCACGTCGAGTTCAGCCAACGCCTCGGCGGTGGCGGTGAGAGCGGCGGCCTCCGCGACCACCGCCGCCACCAACGCGTTGAAAAGCTCCAGCTCGCGCGCCTGGGCGTTCTCCTCGGCGTGGAAAATCTCCTTTTCCTTCTGGCGCAGGGCCTCGGTGACGTAGCGTTCACCGCCCACCGTGGTCTGGCGCCGGATGTAGTCCGCCGGAACGAGGTGGAGGTTAGCCTTCGTGACCTCGATGTAATACCCGAAGTTTCCCGTGTAGCGGACCTTCAGGCTCCGGATGCCGGTGCGCTCCTGTTCGGCGCGTTCGAGGTCCGAAAGCCAGGTCTTGTTGCCCGAGGTGAGAGCGCGCAGACGGTCGAGTTCGGAGTCGTGTCCGGCTCGGATGTAGCCGCCGTCGGCCAGGTCGTTGGGCAGCTCATCGGCGAGCGCCCGTTCCAGCAGATCGCGCAGCATCGGCAACGGGTGCAGCCGCGCGGCGATCGCGGGAAGTCCGCCCGCTGGGTCGCCGCCGGTGCAGGCCGCCGCCACGGCCGGGATCCGCGCCAGGGTATCGCGCACGCCGCCGAGCTCGCGCGGGTTGCGGAGCCGGTTCTGGAGACGGCCGAGGATGCGCGGGATGTCGCGCACGTTGCCGAGCGACTCGTGGAGTTCCGCGAGTCGGGTCGGTTGCGCGGCCAGCTCCCCGACCAGCGCCTGCCGACGAAGCAACTCGGCAAGTTCGAGCGTGGGGGAGGCGAGCCAGCGCTCCAGGAGCCGCGCGCCCGCGGCGGTGGCCGTGCGGTTCATCGCGAGCAGCAGGGAGCCGTCGCGCCCGCCGCGGGCGGACGTGAAGATCTCGAGATTGCGCAGCGTGGACGGATCAAGGAGCAGCGTGCGCGAGCTCCGGTATTCCTGCAGCCCGCGGAGATTCTCGGGTTTCGCGCAGAGGTTTTCCGTCGCGTAATGCACGAGCGCTCCCGCCGGCCCGAGGCCGGGATGGTCGGGCGCGAGGCCGAAGCCCTGGAGGTTCAGCACGCCGATCGCGTCCATCACCGTGCGGGCGCCGCCTGAGGTCTCGAAGTGGTAGCCGGGCAGCTCGGAGACGAGACGCTCGGAAGCGAATCCGTGCAGGGCGCGCAGCGCGGCCTCCTCGTGCGGCGCGGCTTCCCAGCGTTCGCGCTCACCCTCGATCAGCAGCAACTCGGCCGGGTTCAGCGCCGTGAGTACGGGGAGGAGGTTTGCCGCCTGCGCGTCGGAGGCCACGCGGAATTCGCCGGTGGAGAGATCCAGCCACGCGGCGTGGAGGCCGGCGCGGTCGAGCGCGAGCGCGGCGAGATAATGGTTACGCGCGGCGTCGAGCTGGTTGGCGGCCAGCGTCGTGCCCGGGGAAAGGATCCGCGTGAGCTGGCGGCGGACGAGTTTGCCCGCCTTGGCCGGCTCGGCCTGATCGCAGATCGCGACCTTTTTTCCCGCCGCGAGCAGCTTGCTGACGTAGCCGTCGAGCGCGTGCGCCGGCAGTCCCGCCATCGGGTGGTCGAGCCGGCGGGTGAGCGTGAGGCCGAGGAGCTTGGAGGCCGTCACCGCGTCGTCGAAGAAGAGCTCAAAGAAGTCGCCCAACCGGAACAGCAGGAGCGTGTCGCGCGGGAGGCCGCGCTTCACCTCGAAGTACTGCTGCATCATGGGTGTTTGCTTGGCGGCCGACATGCTCGCCGATGCGAGCGTCGCGTTCGCGGCAAGGCAAGCGCGCGCGGTGCCGGCGACCTCGCCCGAGGTGAAAAAGAGGGCGGGGAGGGTCTGCGGACAGACCAGTCGGCACGTCCGCTCCCCGGGCCGACGTGCATCGGAAGTGAGCTTGTCCTCGACCCCGGCGCGGCCTGCCTGTTCAAAACACCATGGCCGACACGCTAGCGGTGGCGCTCGGGGAGCGCTCGTACACGATCCACTTTGAAACCGATTCCGCGGCCGCGCTGGCCGCCCGGATCGCGGATCTGCGTGCCTCCGGCCGGCGTGCGGTCGTGGTCACCGACACCTCGCTGCAGAGGGCGCAGGCGGCTTTTCTGCGCGCGGCCTTTGGCGACACTCCGCTGATCGCGGTTGAGCCGGGAGAGGAGTCCAAGTCTCTCGCTGGTTTTTCGCGGATCCTCGATTTCCTTGCCGCCAACAAGGTCGATCGCGGCGGCGTGGTCTTTGCCGTCGGCGGCGGCGTGATCGGCGATCTCGCGGGTTTCGCGGCCGCCGCGTGGCTGCGTGGGGTCGAGTTCATGCAGGTCCCGACGACGCTGCTGGCGATGGTCGACAGCTCGGTCGGAGGGAAAACCGGCATCAACCATCCCGCGGGCAAGAACCTCGTGGGCGCTTTTCATCAGCCGCGGGCGGTCCACATCTCCACCCGATTGCTGTCCACCCTGCCGGCGCGGGAATTCGCCGCCGGTGCGGCCGAGGTCATCAAGTACGGCCTGCTCGGTGACGCCGCGCTTTTCGAGCGTCTGGAAGGCGCGCCGCTGCAGCCGACGAGTACCGACCTCGCCGACGTGATCCGCCTCTGTTGCGCCATCAAGGCGAGGATCGTCGAGGCGGACGAACGCGAGACGGCGGCCGAGGGTGGCCGGGCGCTGCTCAATCTCGGCCACACGTTCGGCCACGCGATCGAGAACGCGGCCGGTTACGGTGATTACCTGCACGGCGAGGCGGTCGCCGTCGGGCTTTGCGCCGCCGCGCGCCTTTCGCAGAAACTCGGATTCATCGGCTCCGTCGAAACCAGCCGCATCGAGCGCGTGGTGGCGGCGCACCAGCTGCCGGTTCGCCTGCGGTCCCCGTTGCCGCTGCCGGCCCTCGAGGCAGCCATGGGTCGCGACAACAAGGTCCGCGCCGGAGGCATCCGTTTTATCGTGCTGCGCGCGATCGGCGATGCCCGCACCCAGAGCGGTATCGACCCCGCGCTCGTGGCGGCGTCGTTCCGCGAGGTCGGCGCCGCGGCTTGATCCCGCGCAAAGGGAATTGCCCCGCGCTCCCGCAGCCGCGACAGTAGGAGCCTCCGCATGTCCGCCATCGACGAAGGCATTGTCCGCGAGTACTTCGAGCAAAACGGTTTTCTCGTCCGGCAGGCGCGGACGTACCAGGTGCAGGCGCGGCGCAAGGCGGCCGAGGAGGAGATCGACCTGATCGTCTTCAACCCGGCGTGGCAGCGGGATTCGCGGAAGCCGGATTTCTTCCTGTTCTCCTCCGAGCTGCCCCACGTGCATCGCGCGATCGTCGCGGTGAAGGCGTGGCACACCGGCGTGTTCACCCCGACGATGCTGCGGGGCAGCCCGGAGATTTTCGGCTTTCTGCAGCAGAGCGTGCTCAAGGAGGCGTCGCGCCTCTTCCCTGATTTGCCGGCGGAGGCCGCGGGCGGTCCGGTGCTGAAGATTCTCGTTTTGCCCAGCCTGCCCACCGCCGAGCCTTTCCGCAGCCAGAGCCTCGAACTCCTCAAAGGCGCCGGCGTCGACGCCATCATCTCGTTCCGCGCGATGCTCATCGACCTGCTCGACAAGATAGAGGTGAACCAGAACTACTCGAAGAGCGATACCCTCCAGGTGATGCGGATCCTGAAAAACTACGACCTGCTGCGCGACACGCAGCTCGACTTGCTCCCGGAGCGGGCCGCCTCGCGGCGCCGCCCAACCTCCTCCTGAGCCATGGCCACCGTCATTCATCCCGCGGCCATAGTCGAGCCGGGCGCCCAGCTCGGGGCCGACTGCGAGATCATGGCGCACGCGATCGTCACGCGGCACTGCACGCTGGGCGACCGCGTGGTCGTCCATCCGTTCGCGGTGCTCGGCGGTGACCCGCAGTACCTCAAGTTCGACCGCGCGACGCCGACCGCGGTGCGCATCGGCGCGGGGTGCGTGATCCGCGAGCACGTCACCATCAATCGCTCCATTCACGCCGGCCAGGCGACCGTGGTCGGCGAAAACTGCTTCTTCATGGCGGCGAGCCATGCGGGGCACGATTGCGAGGTCGGATCGGGGGTGGTCCTGGCCAACGGCGCGCTGCTCGCGGGGCACGTCAGCGTGGGCGACCACACGTTCATGGGCGGCGGTTCCGCGGTGCATCAATTCTGCCGGATCGGCGAGGGCGTGATGGTCGCGGGACACGCGTCGATCACGCGCGACGTCGCGCCGTACGTCATGGTCGCGGAGCGCGATGACGTGATCGGTTTGAATACGGTCGGCCTGCGTCGCCGCGGTTCCTCCCGGGCCGCGATCGCCGAACTCAAGCAGGCGTTCCAGGCCGCCTTCTTCACTTCGGGAAATATCCGTGACATCGCGGCCGCGGCGCTCGCCTCGGGCCGTTGGACGGCGGAGGAGACGAAGCGCTTCCTGGGGTTTTTCGCGGGCGGGAAACGCAGTTTTGCACGGGCGCGTCGGGCGGCCTCGGAGGAGGAGTCAGAGTGAGTCGGGCCGACGGCACAGGTGCGTCGCTGCTGGCGTTCACCTGCGGGGATCCGGCGGGAGTCGGGCCGGAAATCATCGCGGAGTGGCTCCGGCGCAACCGTCGCGCGGCGCGCGATGTCGCGGTGATCGGTCCGAGGCGTTGGTTGGATTCAATGGAGACTTCCGCGGTCAAGATCGCGGTGGGGCCGGCGAATTTCGCCATCAAGCCCGGTCGTCCTGGCGCGGCGGGCGCACGGGTGGCTTGGGCGGCGATGGAGCGCGCCGCGGAGGGGAGTCGGACCGGGGAGTTCAGCGGCGTGGTGACGGGGCCCGTGAGCAAGGCCGAGCTCGCGCGTGTCGGCTACGCCTTCCCGGGGCAGACGGAATTCTTCGCGGCGCGTTGGGGCGGCGATCCCGTGATGGCGTTTTGCGGCGGGAAGCTGCGCGTCGCGCTCGCGACGTGGCACGTGCCGCTCGCGGCGGTCCCGCGTCTGCTCAAGGAACCGTTGCTGCGGCGCACGATCATCGCGGCCGACCTTCTCGCCCGCTCCGAGGGTGTGGCAAACCCGCGGATCGGCGTTTGCGGGCTTAATCCGCACGCCGGCGAGGAGGGCCTGCTGGGCACGGAGGAACGCGATCGTCTCAACCCGATGCTCGATCGTCTGCGCCGGGAGTTTTCCGGGATTTCGCGCTGCGAGCCCGGCGACACGCTTTTCGCGCGGATGCTGCGCGGCGAATTCGACGCGATCGTCGCGCTGTACCATGACCAGGGGCTCGCGCCTTTGAAGGTGATCGATTTCGACGACGCAGTGAACGTGACGCTCGGCTTGCCGCACGTGCGGACGAGTCCGGACCATGGCACGGCCTTCGGGATCGCCGGTCGCGGCGTCGCGCGCGGCACCAGCTTCGCGAACGCGGTGAAGGTCGCCCGCCGGCTCATCGCGCTGCGTGGGTAGAGGTTGCGCTTCGCGGGCCCGAGATTCGGGCGGTAGGCGCCTCCGAATTGCTCCGCGACTGAGCAACCACGAATGGACCTAGCGCGGCGGAGCCGCAACCCAAGGGGAGTTGAGTTGGAACACAGAGGGCGCAGAGGCCCGATCCGAGTTCTCCGAGTCCGATCCGTAGGAAACCTGGAGGACCGTGAGGCCACCACGAAACACGCGAAAGGCACGAAACCAGGAGGGCCCTGCTAAGGAGGAAGGCGTTTCAGAAGGCGGCGGATTTGAACCGCAGATTTCGCGGATGGCGCAGACAAAAAGAAGGACGCTCGGTGCTTCTGAATGACCGGGCAAACGGGCGGAATGGAACAGGAAGACCGGGAAGATCGTGAAGGCAGGGGGCGCCAGATCTGTGATATCGAGTTATCTGTGGTTGGCCCGACGCGTTCGGCCGCGCATGACCTCAACCTCAGCTTTCAACTTC
>JBJTCH010000170.1:0-3493 GCA_046091745.1 Opitutaceae bacterium | reverse complement strand
CTCGAGCCAGTTGCCGGCGTTCTCGCGCATCTTGCGTTCAGCGGAGGCGAAGATTCCGAACATGGCGGGAGGAAGTGGCGGAGGTCAGTTGTTCTGCAGCACCTTGATGAACGCGTCGGGCGGGATCGAGACCTTCCCGATCTGCTTCATCTTCTTCTTACCTTCCTTCTGCTTGTCGAGGAGCTTGCGCTTGCGGCTGATGTCACCGCCGTAGCACTTCGCGGTGACGTCCTTGCGCATCTCGCGGACGTTGTCGCGCGCGATGATCTTGCCGCCGATCGCGGCTTGGATGGCGACCTTGAACATCTGCGGCGGGATGATCTCCGCCAGCTTCTCGCAAAGCTCCCGGCCCTTCGATTCCGCCTTCTCGCGGTGGACGATGCTGGCGAACGCGTCGACGGGGTCGCCGTTGATCAAAATCTCCATCTTCACGAGATCAGAGACCCGGTAGGCGCCGAGCTCGTAGTCCATCGAGCCGTAGCCGTGCGTGATGCTCTTCAGGCGGTCGTTGAAGTCGACGAGGATCTCATTCAGCGGCAGCACGCACTTCAGCATCACGCGGTTCATGTCCAGCGTGTCGGTGTGGTCGCACGTGCCGCGCTTCTCCATGATGAGCGCGAGGATGTCGCCCATGCTGTCGTTCGGGATGATGATCGACGCGGTGATCGTGGGCTCGCGGATTTCCAGGATCTCGCCCGGATCCGGCAGGTTCACCGGGTTGTCCATCTCGATCAATTCGCCGCCGTGGCGCACCACGTGGTATACGACGCTCGGATACGTGGAGATGATCTCCACGTCGTGCTCGCGACGGATGCGCTCCTGGATGATCTCCATGTGGAGCAGCCCGAGGAAGCCGCAGCGGAACCCGAAGCCGAGCGCCACCGAGCTCTCCGACGAGTAGACAAAGGCGGAGTCGTTCAACCGCAGGCGTCCGAGCGCGGCCTTCAGTTTCTCGTAGTCGCCGCTCTCCAGCGGGTAGAGGCCGCAGAAAACCACCGGGCGGACCTCCTTGTAGCCCGGAAGCATCTCCGTGGCCGGCTTCTGCGCGAGCGTGATTGTGTCGCCGATCTTGATGTCGGCCGTGCTCTTGATGTTTGAGACCACGTAGCCCACGTCGCCCGCGCGCAGCACATCGACCTTCTCCATCTTGGGCGTGAAGATCCCGACCTCCTTCACCTCCGACTTCACGCCGTTGCTCATGAGGAGCATCTGATCGCCGGCCTTGATCGCGCCCGAAAACACCCGCGCATACGAAATCACGCCGCGGTAGGAATCGTACAGCGAGTCGAAGACCAGGGTCCGGACCTGCGGGTAATCGCTCCAGCGTGGCGCCGGCACGCGCGCGACGACCGCCTCCAGAATATCCTCAATACCGATGCCGGACTTGCCGCTGGCGAGAATGGCTTCCTCGGCCGGGATCGTGAGGATATCCTCCAACTGACGCGTGCAGAGCTCGAGGTTGGCGCTTGGCAGGTCGATCTTGTTGATGACCGGGATGACCTTGAGCTTCTGGCTGAACGCGAGATGGGCGTTCGCGACCGTCTGGGCCTCGACGCCCTGCGCGGCGTCGATCAGCAACACCGCCCCTTCGCACGCCGCCAGGCTGCGGGACACCTCGTAGGAGAAGTCCACGTGGCCCGGGGTGTCCATCAGGTTGAGTTTGTACACCTGCCCGTCCTTCGCGTGGTAACGCATCGTGACGGGGTGGGACTTGATCGTGATGCCGCGCTCCTTCTCGAGGTCCATCGCGTCCAGGTGCTGGTCGGTCAGCACCCGCTGCTCCACCGTGTTGGTGTACTCGAGCAGGCGGTCGGAGAGCGTCGTCTTCCCGTGGTCGACGTGCGCGATGATGCAGAAATTGCGGGTGAGACTGGCGGCGGACATCGGTTCAGGCGCTGACGTCGGTGAACTCGGCAAAACTGCGTACCGTCCACGTTTTTTCCGTGCGCCGGGCGAGACCGGCGAGCACGCCTCCCGGTCCCAGCTCCCAGAATTGCGAGGCGCCCGCGGCGGCGGCGGCGCGCATGCAGTCCTCCCAGAGCACGGAGGAGACAACCTGCGAAACGAGCGCGGCCTTGATGGCGGCCGGGGCAGAAATCGCGGCGCCGGTGGTATTGGTGAACACGGTGAAGTGCGGAGCGGCGAACGCGATCGGCGCGAGGAACGCGGCGAACGCCGCGCGGGCCGGCTCCATGAGCCGCGAGTGGTAGGCCCCGGCGACATTGAGCGGCATCACCTTCTTCATGCCCCGCTCCTTCGCGCCGGCGACGGCGGCGGCGATGCGCGTTTTCTCGCCGGAAATGATGATCTGGCCCGGCGCGTTGAAGTTCGCGGCCTCCACGTCGAAATCGCGGCAAAGTTCGGCCACCCTGCCCCGTTCCTCTCCGATGATCGCTGCCATACTCCCGGAAGTTGCCTCACAGGCTTCCTGCATCAAGCGACCCCGCTCGGCCACGATCCGGAGCCCCGTGGCAAAATCGAAGACGCCCGCCGCGCAATACGCGGTCAGCTCACCGAGGCTCAGTCCCAACGCCATCGCAGGCTCGCCGGCGGGGATTTTCCCGGCCTCCCGCAGGGCCGCGAGTGTCGCCAAACCATGGGTGAACAGCGCCGGCTGGCAGACCTTGGTCTGCGTGAGCTCGGTGTCCGGTCCCGTGAAGCTGACACTCCTCAAGTCCCAACCCAGCAGCTGGTTGGCTTGGTCATACAGCGCGCGGGCGGCGGCCGAGCCGTCGCAAAGCGACGCCCCCATGCCGACCTTTTGAGCTCCCTGGCCCGCGAAAAGAAGTGCCAACGCCATGATTAAACGGGCCAGAGAAACGCGCGGGGGGCGGAATCCAAGCCCTAAAAGCGTTTCAGCTGCCGGTAGAGCTTATCGTCGGAGATCGGGCGCACAAAATCAGGCACCGCACCCCGGGGATTCGGAGCCAAGGTCGGAGCGATCGCCGGCTGCGCCGGAGAGAAAATAGCGTTCGGCTGGCCGGGTGCACCCGGAGCCGGCGCGGCTGAACGCGTTGTCGAGATCTCTCCCGGGAGAAATTGCAGAAAGGGGTTTTCCGTCGCCCGCCCGCGTGCGTTCGCAGTCTCAGGCCCGGGCCCGCGGCCGCCGAAGAGCGAAGCCGGTCCCGTGTCCCCCGAACGCGGGGTGCCCACGGCGGAGGAGATGTCCGAAGCCTGCGGCGAAACAGTGTCGGCGGGCTTGGCGGCGCCGCTGTCGCGCGGAGCATTGATCGTGGACTGCAGCAGCGCGAAATCCTGCGGGGAAACCCAATCCTTCAGGTAGCGCCCAAAAGGGTTCACCTCCGTCTCCCGCTTCCGCTGCCCTTCCCGTTCGCGCTCGTTCCGCCTCGGCTCACGCGCGGTTTCACGTGTCGACGAAAGGCCCTCGCGTTCGCGTCCCTCGTTTTCCGATCCGGTTTCATCCCGGAGCACTTCGCGTCTGAGGCGCTCCGCGCTTCCCTCGCCTTTTCCCGCGTTTGCGCCGGGCTTCTTC
>JBJTCH010000169.1:0-11408 GCA_046091745.1 Opitutaceae bacterium | reverse complement strand
CACGCGGGGCCGGTGTTCGCCTTCACCGATCCCGTCACGGGGCGCCTCGCGTGCCTCGGCACGCACGTGGTGCGCGCGCAGCATATCCTGCCGACGGTCGCCGCCGGGCAGGTTTTTGTGAGCCAGGAATTCGCCGCACTGTGCGGGGCCGAGCGGCTGCCGGGGATCGACCTCGAGTTTCTCGGCCGTTTGCCGACGACGCGCATGTTCGAGGAGGCGCCGCTCTACCGTCTGGAACGCGGCCCTTGAGCGCGCCTCCCCGACCTTCCTGTCCAAGCTGCCAAGCCAGGAACAACCACGAATGGACACCAAGGCACACGAATAAGGACGCCTCGGTGTTGTCGCGGCTGCCAGCCGCGGAAAATATTGAGAAGCTTCAGGCCGCCTTGTCCTCCGTAGGCTGTGCGAAGGAGGAAGGCTCGGCGAAGCAGGAAGGTATCGCCGGCTCGCTCCGCGGGTGAGTAACCACGGATGGACGCGGATGAGGCCAGGGCTTGTTGTAGCTGGGTCGTCGACCCCGGCCGATGGCGATCGACCTGCCGCCAATGGCCCTGCCGGCTCGCTCCGCGTTTTTTACCGCTGATTTCGCGGAGGGTGCGGATGGAGACCGCAGGGCGTTCGGCGCTTCCGAATGGCCGGAGCGAATGGGGCGTGGAGCAGGAGTACGGAACGTGTCGCTGACTCGCTCCGCGAGCGGAGAAACCACGGATGAACACGGATCAAACCGGTGAGGAAAACCGCTTTCCCTCTCCGAACTTCCCGGCCTTGTGTTCAACGTACCGGGCCGTGACGCGCCACGACCGGGAGGATCGTGAAGGCCGGCGGCGCCAGATTTTTGATATCTGAGTTATCCGCGGTTAAACCGCCATCGTGGCTTCCATCTCGTCCTCCGTCCTGTCCTCCGTGGGCTCGGTGAAGGAGGAAGGCTCGGTGAAGGAGGCGTGCCTGGCGAAGGACGAAGGCATTTCCGAGAGGGACGGGTTTTCCCGCAGATCGCACCGGTGGATTGCGAACACGGCTCTGCCGACGGGAATTTTCCCGGAACAACACGATTGCGAGGTGGAGCCGTGGGGAAGTTTCGCGAGGGCGGAAGAAATCTATCTCCCGCGGCTTCCTTGGCCTCCGGCTCCAAGCTCGCCGACGGATGGAATCGGAGATGACGGGGACCCGCCTTCGCGCCGTGCATCGCGAGGTTTCCGGCGTGGCCTGAACGCGCGCTTGCGGCGGGGGCGGGGCGCGTTTCGCTTCCCGCGATGGCGAGTTTCCCCACCACCCCTGGCGCGCGCGAACATACGTACGACGCGATCGTGATCGGCTCGGGCATCAGCGGCGGCTGGGCCGCGAAGGAATTGTGCGACCTCGGGCTCCGCACGCTGGTCCTCGAGCGCGGGCGCAACGTCGAGCACCTCAAGGACTACCCGACCGCCGTCGCCAACCCGTGGGATCTCCCGCGCCGCGGACGCCTCGCCCACGACGTCGTGAGCGCGAATCCCATCGCGAAGAAGTGCTACGCCTTCGACGAGGCGACGGCGCATTTCTTCGTGAAGGACGCCGAGCACCCCTACCAGCAGGAGAAGCCCTTCGACTGGATCCGCGGGTACCAGGTCGGCGGCAAATCGATCATCTGGGCGCGGCAGACGCAGCGGTGGAGCCGGTTCGACTTCGAGGGTCCCGCGCGCGACGGCTTCGCGGAGTGGCCGATCGGCTACGAAGACCTCGCGCCGTGGTACTCGCACGTGGAGCGTTTCAGCGGGATCAGCGGCAACCGCGACGGCCTCGAGGAGCTGCCCGACGGGGAGTTCCTGCCGCCATGGGAGCTCAACACCGTCGAACGCCACCTGCGCGGCGGGATCGAGAAAGCGTTCGCCGGCCGCAAGGTCGTCATCGGGCGCTGCGCCCACCTCACCGAGCCGCAGCCAATCCACCTCGAGCAGGGGCGGGGCAAGTGTCAGGCGCGCAACTCCTGCTACCGCGGTTGCCCGTTCGGCGGATATTTTTCCTCGGTCTCCGCCACGCTGCCATGGGCGGCGCGGACCGGCCGGCTCACGCTGCGGCCGAACTCCGTCGTCGAGAGCATCCTGCACGACGGCGCCACCGGCCGCGCCAGTGGCGTGCGCGTGGTGGACGCGGTCACGCGCGAGGTCACCGAATTCCACGCGCGGGTGATTTTCGTCAACGCCGCCTGCCTCAACACCAACCTCATCCTGCTCAACTCGCGCTCGGCGCGTTTCCCCGCGGGCTTGGGCGACGACCACGGGCTGCTCGGTCGCTACGTCGCGTTCCACAACTACCGCGGCAGCCTTTCGGCCTCGATGGACGGTTTCCTGGACGCGTACTACCGCGGCCGGCGGCCCACGCAGGCAATGATGCCCAACTTCCGCAATCTGCGCCGGCAGGAGACGGATTTCCCCCGCGGCTACATGGTGTTCTTCAGCGCCTACCGTCCGGGCTGGACGCAGGGCGAGGGCACGCCGGGCGTCGGCGCCGCCTTCAAGGAACGCATCACGAAACCCGGGCCGTGGCGCATCTCCATGATGATGCAGGGCGAGACCGTGCCGCGCCGCGAGAACCACGTGCGCCTCTCGTCCGCGCACAAGGACCCGTGGGGAATCCCGCAGCTCGTCACGTCCATCGGCTACAACGATGACGATGTGCGGATGGTGAAGGATTTCCTGCGCGAGGGTGAGGCGATGCTCACCGCCGCCGGCGCGAAGGGGATCCGCACGCTCGACGACAAGCGCAACCCGGGGCTCGACATCCACGAGATGGGCGGCGTGCGCATGGGCAAGGACCCGAAAAAATCGCTCCTCAACCGCTGGAACCAACTCCACGCCTGCCCCAACGTCTACGTCACCGACGGCGCCAGCATGGCGTCGACCGGCGTGCAGAACCCCTCGCTCACGTTCATGGCCCTCGCCGCCCGCGCCGCCAACCACGCGGCCGACGAGATGAAGAAAGGAAACCTGTGACTCGCCGCGAACTGCTCCTCCGCTCCGCCCGGCTCGCCGGCGTGGCCTCCGTCTGGGCTGCCCTGCCCGCCTCCACCTGGGCCGCGTTGCCGGCGCCCGCGGGTTGGTCCGCCCAAGAGGAGGAGGCGCTCGACCTGATCGGCGACACCATCCTGCCCGCCACCCCGGGGTCACCGGGGGCGGCGTCGGTGGGCATCGGCCGCTTCATCGCGCGCATGACCGAGGACTGCTTCGCGCCCGAGGCCGGCGTGGCGCTGCGGCGCGGGCTGAACGAGATCGAGGCGGCGGCGCGGGCGGCGCACGGCCGCGCGTGGCTCCAATTGTCGCCGGCGGAACGCGAGAAGCTCCTGACGGCCTACGAGGGAACCAGCAAACCGGCGGCGGCCGGCGGCGTGAATCCGTTCGCGCACCTCAAACGCCTGACGCTGCTTGGTTACTTCACCTCCGAGCAGGGCGCGACCAAGGCGCTGCGTTACGATCCGGTGCCGGGAACCTACCGCGGCTCGCTTGCTCTCGCGGCGGACGATCGCGCTTGGGCGCAGTGAACCTGAGGCTGCGTCCGGTTTGACGGGATCGGCGCTCGGCTTTCCGTGACGGAGCGGTTGGGCGCGTGGTTTCCGGGCATGATCGCGTCGCGCGTTTTCCCGCTTCTCCCTCCAAACTTGCCTCTTTCACTCCAGCTGGGCCGGGACTTTTCGATGCGCGGTCACTTCCCGACGCTTGGGGTCCTCGCGCTGATCGGTGCTCTCACCGGTGCCGTCACCGCGCAGCCGGCTTCCGCCGAAACCCTGATCCCCCTGCCGGCTGGATGGCGGTTGGCGTCCGAGCGCATGGCCGGTTTTCCCGCCGAGGGGCTGCAACTCTACACGCTGGAGAGTTCCGTGACGCGTGCGTTCTGCCTCGCGTGGGACACCCGCTCGCCATCGGTCGCGTTCAAGCCCGTGCTCGGTGCCGGGCCGCGGACGCCGACGCAATTCGCGGCGGCGGATCCCGCTTTGGTGTTCGCCGCCGTCAACGCCGGCTATTTCGGCGGCAACCAATCGTTCAGCCTCGTGCAGCGCGACGGCGCGGTGCTTTCGCCGAACATCAAGGCGGTCTCGCGCCCGCTCCAGGGCGCCTCGGTGTCGTACTACCCGACGCGCGCCGCGCTCGGCCTCTCGGCGGCCGGCAACCTGGCGGCGGATTGGATCTACCATGTCGGCGCGGGAAACGCGCAGATCCACGCCTATCCCGCGCCGAGTCCCAACCGCGCCGGTGACGCCCCGCAGCCGGTGCCGACGGCCGCATTTCCCGCGGGCGGCGCACCGTGGGTCATGCAGCACGCCCTCGGCGGCTCCCCGATGCTGGTGCGCGACGGCGTGGTGCGCATCACGGACGGAGAGGAGCTGATCGATGTGAACAACACCTCGCGCCGGCCGCGCACCGCCATGGGATTCACGAGCTCCGGGGTCCTGCTCACGGTCGTGGTGGAGGGAGACAATCCCGGCGGGCCGGCGGGAATGACCCTCGCCGAAATCGCCGCGTTGATGCGCGCCCTGGGTTGTGTCTCCGCGATCAACCTCGACGGCGGTGGTTCCACCGCGATGACGGTCGGTGGTTCGCCGACGGTGCGGCCCGGGGACGGCGCGGAGCGGCCGGTGATGTCCGCGCTGCTGCTCACCGACCCCGTCCGCACCGTGAACGCGATCGCGCCGCCGCGGCTCAATGCCGCGCCGTGGGCCGCGACGGTTGCCGCCGGAGCGCCGTTCCACCTGCAGGTCGACGCCGACGGGGGCGCGCTTTCCTACCAGTGGTCCCTCAACGGCCGGCCGTTGACGGGCGAGACGCGTGCGGCGCTTTCGCGGACACGCGCGTCGGCCGCCGACGCCGGCGAGTATGCGGTCACTGTGCGCAACGCGCTGGGTCTGGCGACCTCGCCGCCGGCGCGCGTGGTCGTTGCGGGCGCCTCGCCCGGGGAGCTGGTGAATCTCGCGGTGCGGGCGGTCGCCGGCGCCGGTGACGACACGCTGATCGTCGGCTTCGCGGTGCGCGGTGGCGCCGAGACGATCCTCGCGCGCGGCGTGGGTCCGGGGCTTGCCGAATTGGGGGTTCCCGGGGTTTTGGAGGATCCGCGTCTGGACCTGCTCTCCGCCACGGGAGCGGTGGTCGAGGGCAACGACGACTGGCTCGCGGCGGGCGTCGGTCCGGTGGCGGCGAGGGTGGGGGCTTTCCCGCTGACGCCGGGCAGCCGCGACGCCGCCCTCGTGACGCGCGTGGCGGAGGGCGTGCATATGGTCGCGGCGACGGCGGCGCGCGGCGCGGCCAAGGGCTCCTTGTTGGTGGAAGTCTACGACACGGCGGCTGGCGGCGGCACGCTGGGCAACCTGTCGGCGCGGGCGCGGGTGGCCGGCGGGGGTGGCGAATTGATCGCGGGGTTCGTGGTGCGCGGTGAAACCGCGGCCACGTTGCTGGTGCGCGCGGTGGGGCCTTCGCTCGGGAACTTCGGGCTGGCGGACGCGTTGCGCGCGCCGCGGCTCACGTTGATGTCCGGCGCGACGCCGCTGGCGGCGAACGCGGGGTGGGCCACGGCGCCGAACGCCGCCGAGGCGCGGCGGGCGGCGGAACGCGCGGGGGCGTTTCCGTTGTCAGGCGCGGCGGCGGATTCGCTGCTGCTCGTGACTCTGCCGCCCGGCGCCTACACCGCCGTGATCGCGCCGCCGGAGGGAGCGGCGGGCGTGGCGTTGGTGGAGCTTTACGACGTCCGCTAGCCGCCGATGGCGCGGCTTGCGCCGGCGGAGGAATCCGGAAAAGGCTCCGCCATGGTCTCCGCCCAACTCCTTCCCGCCGGCACGCTTTCCGTGGCCGTGCTTGTGCTCGCGCTCGCGACGGGCTGCTCGAAGTCCGAGCCTGCCGCCAAGCCATCGGCCGACGCGGCACCCGTGACGGCCACCCCGGTTGCAGCCGCGCCCGCGGCTCCCGTTGACAACGCCGCCCCGGCCGAGGTGCAGAAGATGATCGGCCGCTGGTTGCGGTCCGACGGCACCTACGCGCTGGAGATCCGGGGGGCCGACCGCAGCGGCGTCGTGCAGGCGGGTTATTACAACCCGAAATCGATCAACGTCTCGCGGGCCATCTGGATGCGAGGGCCGGACGGGTTGCAGGTGATCGTGGAGTTGAACGATGTGGGGTACCCGGGTGCGACCTACGTGCTGTCGCACGACACCGCCGAGGACCGCCTGGTTGGTAAATACAACCAGCCGCAGATGGGGCAGACCTTCGACGTGGATTTCGTGCGGCAGAAGAAATTCCCGTGACGACGACCGGCGGCGGAACCGGTTCGCGCTGATCCCGATGCGCCGGATCGTCGTCGGCGGGGTGAACCGTTGCGAGGCCTGCCGCCTGCCGCACCGCTGGTGCGTGTGCGCGGCGCGCGAGACCGTCGCGGTGCCGTTGGCGGTGGATGTGATGATGCACCGCCGGGAGCGTTTCCGCCCGAGCAGTTCCGGTCTGGTGGTTTCACGGGTGGTGGAGGGATCGCGCCTGTGCGTCTGGGAACGCGAGCGGCAATGGACGGCCGAGACGTTGCGGCGGCCCGGCCGGGAGGTCTGGGTGCTGCATCCGCACGGTGAACCGATGCCGGTCGCGCCGGCGCCGGAGTCGGTGCAGGCGGTTCTGGTCGACGGCGTGTGGAGCGAGGCGGCGGTGATCGCGCGCGAGGCCCTGGGCTGGGGCAGGGTGGTGAGCCTGCCGATGACGGGGGAGAGCCGTTACTGGCTCCGGGCCCAGCAGGAGGGAGGGCGTTTCTCCACCGCGGAGGCGTTGATCCATTTGCTGCGGTGCTTCGGATTCGGCGCCGCGAGCGAAACGTTGCGGCGGCAATTCGAGCTCCACGTCTACGCCAATCTCCGCGCGCGCGGCCTGAAGGACCGGGCCGAGGAATTCCTCCGCGGTTCGCCGGCGGCGGAGGCTTTTCCCGAGTTGCTGGCACGACTCCACGAGCGGCGTCCGCTCGCGCGCTCGTCCCGCGACCCGGACCGCCGCGTTGACTCGGACGCCGCGGGCACAACGCTGCCGCCCATCTCCACCCCATGAAATTCACCCGAGTCATTCTGTTTCTCGCGCTGGCTGTCACTTCCTTCGCCGCCGGCGCCGACGGTCAGGTTTACGAGCTCCGCACCTACACCGCCGCGGCCGGCCGCGGGGCCGAGGTCGTGGCGCGCTTCCGCGAACACACCACGCGCATTTTTGAGAAGCACGGCATGGTGAACGTCGGCTACTGGGTGGCGGCCGACGCCAAGGACGGCGGTGGCGACAAGTTGATCTACCTGCTCGCGCACAAGAGCCGCGACGCGGCCAAGGCCTCGTGGAAGGCGTTCTCGGCGGATGCCGAATGGAAGGAAGTCGCGAAGCGCACGACGGCCAACGGGCAGATCGTCGCCAAGGTCGAGTCGGTCTTCCTCGAGGCCGCGGATTTCGCGCGCCCGATGGACTCCGGCCAAGGCAAGGGCGCCGCGCGGGTGTTCGAGTTGCGCACCTACTCCGCGGCGGAGGGCAAATTGGGAGGTCTCGATGCGCGGTTCCGCGATCACACGATCGGGATTTTCGCGCGCCACGGCATGACGAACCTCGGTTATTTCCATCCCACCGACGCCGACAAAGGCGCCGGGCGCACGCTGGTCTATTTCCTGGCCTATCCCTCGCGCGAGGCGGCCGCCGCCTCTTGGAAGGCCTTCCGGGATGACCCGGATTGGGTGAAGGTGCGCACCGCGTCCGAACAGGGTGGTAAACTCACCGCGAAGGTGGAGTCGGTGTACCTCACGCCCACGGACTTCTCGCGCCTTCGCTGAGGAAAGAATCCCGGCACCGCTCGACGCGGTTCGATCTCGGGTGGGTGGGGCGAGACTTCTCCTCGCTGCTCCAGGGATCCGAGCATGAGGCTGCCCTGCCCGCTTCGTTTCCACGCAAGTCGGGAAAGGAAAAAAGAGCGGCGAGACGGTTCCGGCGCACCGCGGCGCGAGAACGGTTCCGCGGTCTTGCCAGCGGCAAGGCGGGGCGGATGCTGACGCGAATGGCCGACGAACACCCCTCGCGCGACCCCTTCCGAGAAGCCCGCGACCAAAAGGGAGTGGTGCGCTGCCCGTTTCAGGGCGAGGTGGTTCCGATGATCCTGCGGCATGCGGACGTGCGTGAGGCGGCGCGGGATTGGCGGACTTTCAGCTCCGACGCGCCCTTCCGGGTGCCCATTCCCTCGGAGGAGGCGGTGCGCTCGATGCGGCAGCTGCCGATCGAGACCAACCCGCCGGAACACACGGATTACCGCGCCATCGTGGAGCCGTTTTTCCAGCGGGCGAAGCGGCCGGAAGTGATCGCGAAGGTGGAGGCTCTGATCGGCGGCCTGCTTTCCGCGGTGCTGGCGCGGGATTCGTTCGAGGTGGTGGCTGATTTCGCGTTGCCCGTGCAATCGCGGGCGCTCACGCACCTGCTGAACGTGCCCGAGAGCGAGGCCGACATCTGGATCGGCTGGGGCATCCACGTGTTCAAGGTCACGGGCGGTGAATTCAAGAAAGGCACGGTGCTGGAGGACTACCTGCGGGCGAAGTTCGACGCGGCGGCGGCGAATCCGGGGGACGATTTCTTCAGCGCGCTCACCCGGGCGACGTACCGGGGGCGGTCGCTCACGCGGGATGAGATGATGGGCTTCGCCAACCTCACGTTCGCGGGCGGTCGCGACACGATCATCCACACGCTGGCGAACATCCTCGCGCATTTCGGACGCCAGCCGGAGTCGCTTGCCTTCCTGCGCGAGGATCCGCGGCGCATCACCCACGCGAGCGAGGAGTTTTTCCGATACTTCATGCCGCTGACCCACATCGGGCGGGTGTGCCCCGCGGGGGCCGCCATCAAGGGTGAGCGGGTTCCGCCCGACGGCCGGGCCTCGCTGGCGTGGGCCTCGGCCAACTTCGACGAGACGGTCTTTGATGCCCCGCACGAAATCCGGCTCGATCGGAAACCGAACCCGCACCTGTCATTCGGCTTCGGCACCCACCTCTGCCTCGGCGCGCCGCACGCGCGGCTGATCACGCGGACCTTTCTCCAGGCGTTGATCGATCGCGTGGCCGGCGTTGAGATTCTCGAGGCCGTCGAGCACGTCGAGCGCGAGGCAGCTTACCAGCGGATCAACGGCTACGACTCGCTCCGCGTCCGGCTGCGGCCGCTTTAATACCCGCGCCGTGGCGGCGGCTCATTCCTCCGGAGGCAGGATGCGCAGAGTGATGTCGCGCAAGGCCGCGCGCGTCTCGTAGGCGGCCAGGCCCAGCGGCAGCGAGTTTTTGATCTCGCCGAAGCGGAGGTCGAGGCGGCGGCCCTCGGTCTCGAAATCCACCGCCTTCTCATCGTCGATCCACGCCTCGAGTTTCTTCGGTGTCACTCGCAGCCGGATCTTGTACCAGCGGTCGGAGGTGAAATTCCGCGAGGTGGTCGTCTCGTTTTCCGAGGCGTCGGCGTTGTCGATGCAGGAAATGCCAACGACCATGCCGCCCCAGCCGCCGACGACGAACGTGCAGGCGGAATCACCGACGGGGAAGGTGAGGCCGCAGAAAAAGTCGCCGCCCGCGAGGCGCATCGCCTCGAGCGATATCTCGTAGTTCGTCTTCGGCAGCGCGCCACCGTCGGTGCGGTTGATGCCGGAAAGGTGGTCGCTCTTCTCCAGGATGATCGCCGGCCGCTCGCCGCGGAAAGCCGGCTCGATCTTCACCGCGGCCTGGGAGTCGAACGCGGACGGCTGCCAGCCCGCCAGCGACACGCCGTCGAACAGTGGGCGAACGGAGGCGGCCGGCTGGGCGGCGGCCGATGTTCCGGCGCAGAGCAGGTTCAGCGCGAACAGCAGCGGGGCGGTGGTGAATTGCATCGATCGAGGCTGAACGTGGCGGAGCCAGAACGTCTATCCCGCAGGTTTCCTTTCGGCGCTTGCGGAGAGGGGGAGGAAGCGTAGACGAGGCGGATGCCTTGCGCGAGGCGGTTACGCCGTTTCTCCTTCGTCGCCTTCCTCGGCCTGCTGGCCGCGTCGGCCGCCAGCCGCGCCGCGGAGACGCCGCGACCGCTGCGGGTGGGCGTTCCGCGGAACTCCCCGCCGCTATCCTTCCTCGACGCCGGCGGCGTCGCGACCGGTTTCACCCCGGATCTCCTGCGCGCCGCGGCCGAGCGCGAGGGGGTGGCCATCGAGTTGGTGGCGGGTTGGTGGAAGACCCTCGAGGCGGATTTCGCCGCCGGCCGGATCGACGCGCTCGCGCTGACCACGGCCACCGACGCGATCCGGCCGGCGGTCGAGCTGTCGATCGTCCACACCACGATCCGCGGCGTCACCTACGTGGGGAAGGACCAGCCGCCGCTGCGGCGCACGGCCGACTTCCGCGGGAAGAGGCTCGGCGCGATGGGCGGCACCGTGGCCTACGCCCACGCGCTGCGACATCCCGAGTGGGGCGCGACGATCGTGCAGTTCGACAACTTCGACCGGATGCTGCGGGCCACGGCGGCGGGCGAGTGCGACGGTGCGCTGCTCACGAGCGTGCTCAGCGCGAACTTCATGAACGAGTTCGGCCTGCGGAAGGAGTTCGTGGAGGACATCCGGCACGACTACCGGGTCGCCGTCCGGAAGGGGGAGGTCGCCACGTTGGCCGTGCTGAACGACGCGATCGCGCGCGTGCGCGACGACGGTACGAGGGACCGGCTTTTCTCCCGTTGGATCGGCCCGGTCGAACCGCGTTCCCTCACGTGGAACGACTTCCGGCCCTACCTGCTGCCGGCCAGTCTCGTGCTGGCCGCCGTGACGTGGATCATCCTCTGGCAGCGCCGTCTGCTGGGGCGGGTGGCCCGGCAGGCCCGGGAGCTTCACGCGAGCCGCGCCGAGCTGGAGCGCAGCAACGTGCAGCTGCAGGACGCGATCGCCCGGGCGAACGACCTGGCGGTCCGCGCCGATCACGCGAATGCCGCCAAGACGCGGTTCCTGGCCACCATGAGCCACGAGATCCGCACGCCGATGAACGGGGTGCTCGGCATGGTCGGTCTGCTGCTCGATTCCCGCCTATCCCCCGAGCAGCGCTTCCTGGCCACCACGGCCCGTGGCAGCGCCCAGTCACTGCTCACGCTCATCAACGATGTCTTGGATTTCTCCAAGATCGAGGCGGGCGAGCTTCGGTTAGAGGCCGCGCCCTTCGAGGTGCGGGAACTCGTGGAGGGCGCCCTCGCTTCCCTCGCGGAGCGGGCGCAGGAGCGAAATCTCGAGCTCCTCGGTTCCGTCGCGGCCGAGGTCCCGGCGCGCCTGATGGGCGACGCCGGCCGGCTCAACCAGATCCTCGTCAACCTCGTCGGCAATGCCGTGAAATTCACCTCGTCGGGCCACGTGCTCGTCACGGTCGCGCGGGAGCCGGGCGGGGAGCGGGGCGGGGTCCGGTTGCGGTTCGT
>JBJTCH010000168.1:0-3137 GCA_046091745.1 Opitutaceae bacterium | reverse complement strand
TCAGAACCGCACGGTGGCGGTGAGGTCCCAGCGGGGCGGCATCACGTAGGTGTACCGGTAGGCCACAGTGCCGTTGGCGAGCGTGGTGAAGCCGGTCTTGCGCGAGCTGCCCGTGTTCTCGAGGTCGATGATGTTTCGTACCCCGAGGCGGAGGCGCAGCTGCTGGCCCCATAGCTTCTGGTCGCGCATCACGTACGCGTTCACGCCGTGGGTGGTGCCGCCAATCAACTCGCGGCCGTTGCTGATTCCCAGCAGGTAGCTGTCGCGCCAGCTGCCGTTCACCCCGACGCGCGTCCCGCGCAGCGGCATCCAGGCGTCGCGGGCGAAACTGTAGTCGAGGATCCAGCTGGCCGACCACGGCGCGGCCCGCGCGCCCGAGGGCTTGGTGGCGAAGTCGCTGGAGTCGAGCACCTCCTTGGCGTCCGCGATGAGCGAGGGCGCCTCGTCGCCGCGTTTCACCGCGGCTTCGTAGTAGGCGCGGAACGAGGAAAAGTCCGGGCGCGTGATGACGTCGGCACGGCCGACCGTGAAACGCGCCTGCAAGCCCTTCGCCGGGCGGGTGAGCAGGGTGAGGTCGAAACCTTTGGAGGTCTCGGTCGAGAGGATGCTGCGGAATTGGTTCACGTCGCGCCACGAGGTGACATATCGCGGATCATCGGCCGTGAGGTTGTTCGGGTTCATCAGGTTCTCGACGTCTCCGGCGCTGAAGCTGGACGGATTCCAGCGGAACTCGACGTTCTGGCGATCGATGTGGAAGACCCCGAGCGTGAACGTGACGCGGTTGTCGAGCACGCCGCCCTTCAGGCCGATCTCCTTCGTCACACCCGAGATCGGGCCGAAGACCTTCTTGTCGAAAGTGCGGGCGTCCTGCCACCGGAACGAGTCGGAGTAGACGCCGTAAAGGTTGATGTCCCTGCTCAGGGCCCACGTGAGGCCGGCCGAGTAGCTCGTGTTGAACAGGTGCAGGTTCGGGTTCTCCACGTATTCCCCCGGCAGCGCGTCGGCGCGGTCGGGCGGCGGGATGTCCTCGCGGTAGGTGCCGAACGTGCGGGTGCCGCGGTATTCGTGGGTGCGGTTCCAGTCCCAGCGCACGCCGAACAGCGACTGAAGACGGCCCTTGAAGTAGCTGCCGTTGGCCGACGCCGCGGCGGCGTACGCCTGCCGCCACTCGGTGCCGTCGGCGGCGTTGCCGAACGAAAGCTGCTTGCCCTCGAAGTCGCGGTTCGCCGGCAGTTTCTCGATGGTGAAACGGTCAAACAACGCCCGGGAGTAGAACTGCGGGTCGTCGAGATAGAGCCGGAACCGCACGCGGTCGTTGGTCTGGCTGACGGCGGAGACCAGCCCGTTCTCGAAGCGTTTCACGTTGTAGAGGGCCTTCCGGTAATTGTTGGTGAAATCCTCCCGGTACTCCGCGGTGCCCACGAGGGTCTGCTTCATCCAGCCCGCCAGTTGCAGCGGCAGCACGGCGGTGCCGCGGAACGCGTCGACGTCGTTGCCGAAGCGCTTCCAGTCGATGCCGACCGAGTCGATGTAGGGGCGCCCGTTCACATCGAGGCTCACGGTGCTGCTGAAGAAATTGTCGTTCCGCAGTCCGTCCTGATTCTGGTGGTTGTAGGCGAGCTCGAGTCCGAGTGGCCCGAAGCGCTGCTCGATCGTCACGGAATAGGTGCTGAACGGCCGTCCCTGGCGGTCAAATGAGCCGCGGAGGTTGTAATGCTTCGGCAACCCGGCGAAACGGCGGGTGCCTGTGATCGCGCCGGCGGCGTTGCGCATCGCGACGTCGACGTATCCGCCTTCCAACAACGAGAGGGAGCCGCCCGCGGGTCCGTTGGTGGAGGTGCGGTCGGCGGCGGCGAGCGCGGCCTGGTTGAACCACGCGCCGTCCGAGGTGTGCCAGGCGCCGACGCTGGTGAAGCCGAGCGAGCGCGCGGATTGCTCGCGGACGGTGATGCCCGAGAACCCGCGGGCGTTTTCAAAGTCACCCCGCTCGGCCTCGAAGCGGATCAACGTGTCGCGGAACGGCTGCCAGGTGACGGTGATTGTTTCGCCGGCGAGTTTGTACGCCGAGGCGTCCTGAAACGTCTTTTCCTGCCGCCGCACGGCGTTGAGGCGCACGGCGAGGTTGTCGCGCAGACGGCGGTTCACATCGATCTGGTAGCGATAGGCGCCCTCGCTGCCCTGTTGGGCGAGCAGCGTGCCGAAGTTCCGCCTCAGCGCGCGTTTGGTGAAGACGGAGCCCTGTCCGCCCGGCTCGACATCTCCGAAGATCAGCGAGTTGGAACCTTTGCCGAAGTCGATGCGCTCGACGTTGTAGGTGTCGCTCGGGATGTACCAGCGGAAGTAGTTCCGCGAGACGTTGAAGCGCTGGGAAAGGCCGCGGAACGAGAAATTATCGGTCTGGTTGTCGTTCTCCATCGTCGGCGCCGCGTAGACGTTGGCGACAAACTGCGTGACCTCGTCGGCGGTGTTGAGCCCGAGGTCCTCGATGAAGTCGGCCGTGATGGCGTCGATGTTGACCGGCACGTCCTTCAGCGCCTGCCGGGTGCGGGTGGCGGAGAGCGTCTCGTTGGCCGACCAGCCGGCCTCGCGTTCGGTGGAGATGATGAACGGGGAGAGCTGCACCGGGTCGGCCGCGGGCGCCGCTGGCGCGGGCACGCTGGCCGCGGGTGCCAGACCCGTGGCGGCGAAGAGGACCGCGGCGAAACCGATGCAGTTCAATCGGGGAAGACGGGGGCGGAATGCAGGCATGGCGAATGGGCGGGATAGGTCGATCACGCCCGCGCCGTTCGCAAGCGCAGGGCGGGTTTCACGGCCGCTCGGACTGTCCTGCTCGCTTGCGGTCCACCAGGGCGAACCGTCGAATTACGCATCACGGCATGAGATTCGATCCGCTCTCAAGGCTGCTCACGCAGTTGATGATTTCCGCCTCCTTGGCCTTCGCCGTGTCGGGAGCCCCGAGGCTGTCGGCGGATACCGCGATCCGACCGCGAGTGATCGTTTCCTCCGACATCGGCGGCACCGATCCCGATGATTTCCAGTCGATGGTGCATCTGCTCCTGTGCGCCGATGACCTCGATCTCGAGGGGTTGATCTCGTCGCCCTACGGCCCGGGCCGGCGAGAGCACATCCTGGAGGTG
>JBJTCH010000167.1:0-10031 GCA_046091745.1 Opitutaceae bacterium | reverse complement strand
TGCCGCGCGCGCCGCGGCGAGGCGGCCCGCGCGGGCGGAGCTCAGGACTTGGGAGCCGGGGGCGGCGCGAGCCGCGCCACGCGTTCCGGGAGCAGCACGTAGATCGCGCCGTCGGGGCCGGCGATGACGTGCCGGATGCGGCCGAGCTCCTTGAAGAGGACCTCCTGCGCGACGAGCTTGCCGCCCGAAATCTCGAGCCGGCGCAGTTCCTGCGCGGCGAGCGACGCCACGAAGAGCTGGTGGCGCCACTTCGGGAAAAGGTCGCCGGTGTAGAACTTGGCGCCGCACGGTGCGATCGAGGGCACCCAGTAGGTGACCGGCTGCTCCATGCCTTCCTTCGCGGTGAGGTCGGTGAGCGTGGTGCCGTCGTAATTCATCCCGTACGAGATGACGGGCCAGCCATAGTTGAGGCCCTGGCGCACGAGGTTCACCTCGTCGCCGCCGCGGGGGCCGTGCTCGAGGTCGTAGAGTTCGCCCGTCGCGGGGTGGAACGCGAGGCCCTGCGGGTTGCGGTGACCGTAGCTCCAGATGGTGGGGCAGGCCTCGGGATTCTTCACGAAGGGGTTGTCGGCCGGCACGCGGCCGTCGTCGTGGATGCGGTGGACCTTGCCGTTGGGGCGCGTGAGGTCCTGCGCGTGCGGTCCCTGCCCGCGTTCGCCGATGGTGAAAAACAGATAGCCCTGACGGTCGAAGGCGATGCGGCCGCCGAAGTGCACGCCGCCGGCCTTGAGGTAGTGCTCGGGGCGCGCCTGGTAGACCGTCTCCTGGTCGATCAGGGCGCCGTCCTTGATGCGTCCGCGGACGATCCGCGTGAGGCTAACCGGTTTGCCGTCCGCGTCCTTCTTCGGGTCGGCGAACGCGAGGTAGACCCAGCCGTTGCGCGCGTGATCCGGATGCGGGACGACGTCGTAGAGACCGGCCTGGCTGGCGTTGTCGACGGCGGGGAGGCCGAGCAGCGGGCGTGCGGCGAGCTTGCCCTTCTCGATGAGGAAGGCGTGGCCGCGCTTTTCGGTGACGACCGCGAGGTCCGGGTTAAGGAACGCGAGCGAGTACGGCTCCTTCAGACCGCCGACCCACGTGTCGATCTGGAAGTCATGCAGCTGGCTGCGGGTGGTGACGGCGTCGGCTGGTTTGTTGAACTGCAGTTGGCCGCGCCGGGCGAGGTCGCGCTGCTCGCGGATGAAGATGACCATCGCGCGGATCTCCTTATCGGGAATCGCGTTGCCCCACGCGGGCATGCCTTTGTCGGGGAAGCCGGTGCGGATGCTCTTCTCAATGGAGGCGTCGTCGCCGCCGGCGAGCCAGACGTCGTCGAGCATCGAGGGGGCCTGGGCACCCTGGAGCTTGTCGCCGTGGCAATTGGCGCACAGTTCGGCGTAGCGCTTGGCGACGGTGCCGGTGCGGGCGGTCTGGGCGTGGACGGCGGGGGTGAGGACGGCGAGGAGGCCGGCGAGCAGGCGGAGGCGGGGTCGGTTCATGTGGGTGAAAAGCGGGGCGGGAGGGTGCGCGCGAAAATCAGCGCGCGAGATCGTAGAGCGCGTAACCGGCGAGCAGGTTGGGCAGCGCGGAGCAGGGTGTGCGCCAGTCGCCGGCGAGATGGGCGCGCCGCGCGATGCGGATGCCCTTCGCGGCGCAGAACCGCTCGAAGTCGAGGACGGTCACGGGATTCGACGGCCGGCTCTCGAACCACTCGGTGGTGTAGACCTCGTTGCGGATCTTGCTGCCCTGCACGAGGGCGTTGAGCCGGTTTTTCCAGAAGCCGTGGTTGACGAACCCGACCGTCACGGCGCGGCCCACGCGGAGCGCCTCAAGGATGACGGCCGCGGGGTCGGCGAGCTCCTGCACCGTGCGCGAGCAGATCACGCGGTCGAAATGCTTCTCGGGGAAATCGCGCATGAACCGCGTCATGTCCCCCTGGTAGGCGCACAGCCCGCGGCGCACGCAGGCCGTGACCTTGGCGAAGTCGAGGTCGACGCCGACGGCCGACGCCTGCTTGGACTGGACGAGGTAGCCGAGCAGCGCGCCCTGCCCGCAGCCGAGGTCGAGCACCCGGGCGCCGGGTTCGACCCAGTCCCCGATGACCTGCATGTCGACGGTGCGTTTCTCGGCGGTTCGTGGCATCGGCGCGGGGCGGTTCAGATCTCGTAGTTGACGGGCTCGGCGCCCTCGCGCTCGAGGAAGGCGCGCACGAGGGCGTAGAGGTCCTCCGATTCGAGCAGGAACGAATCGTGGCCGAGGTCGGTGGCGAGCTCGGCGTAGCTGGCGCGCTTGCCGGCGCGGAGCAGGGCGAGGGCGAGGTGGCGGTTCTGCGCCGGTGGGAAGAGCCAGTCGCTGGTGAAGCCCACCACGAGGGTCTCGGCCTCGACCGGAGCGAACGCCTGCTCGAGGGACTGGCCGCCTTCCTCGAGGTCGAACGGGTCGAGGGCGCGCGTGATGTAGAGGTAGGAGTTGGCGTCGAAGCGGTTGATGAAGCTCTGGCCCTGGTGGCGCAGGTAGCTCTCGACCTCGAACTGCAGGTCGAACGTGTAGGCTTCGGGCGCGGCGGTATCCTTCTTCCGGCGTCCGAATTTCCGGTCCATCGACGCGTCCGAGACGTACGTGATGTGCGCCATCATGCGGGCGATCGCGAGGCCGACGCGCGGGCCGCCGTCGCGCGGGTAGTCGCCGCGGTTCCACGCCGGGTCCTGCATGATGGCCTGCCGGCCAACCTCGTTGAAGGCGATGGCCTGCGCGCTCTCGCGGCCGGTCGTCGCCATCGCGAGCACCCGCCGCACCAAGTGCGGATACTCGATCGCGAACTGCAGCGCCTGCATGCCGCCCATCGAACCGCCCACCACGGCGTGCACGCCGGCGACGCCGAGATGGTCGAGCAGCAGCTTCTGCGCGCGCACCATGTCGCGGATCGTGACGAACGGGAAGGCTATGCCGCGCGGCCGGCCGGTCTCCGGGTCGATGGAGGACGGGCCGGAGGATCCCTGGCAACCGCCGAGGACGTTCGCGCAGACGACGAAGAATCGGCGTGTGTCGACCGCCTTGCCGGGGCCGATGAGGTTGTTCCACCAACCGGGCTTGCGGTCCTGCGGCGAGTGCCAGCCGGCGCAATGGTGGTCGCCGCTCAGCGCGTGGCAGACGACAATCGCGTTGTCGCGCGTGGCGTTGAGCGTCCCGTAGGTTTCGTAGCGCAGCGTGAAGCCCGGCAGCGTCTGGCCGCTCTTGAACGTGAACGGCTCCCGGTGGACGAAATCGCGCGGCGTCACCAGCCCCACGTCGCCGGGCGCGAGGTGGCGGGCCGTTTCCGGCACGGGCGGGGCGCTTTCCTGATCGTCGGTCATCGGCGGCGCGCGATCGGAGCAGCGGGGAGGGGCGGTGGCAAGCGGCGCGCCGGGCGGCGGCCGCTCAGGCGCCGGCCTCCTCGTTGGAGAACACCTGCTGCACGTCGTCGATTTCGTCGAGGGCGTCGTGCAGGCGCTCCAGCGCGTCGGCGTGGGCGGTGTCCTTCACCGGGACGGTGTTCGCGGGGATGTGGGCGATCTCGGCGTTTTCCGGCCGGATCCCGGCCCGCTCGAGCGCGTGCGAGACCCGGTCGAACGCATGCGGGTCGCAGCGGATCTCAAAACCCTGCTCGCTCGAGATCACATCGTCGGCCCCGGCCTCGAGCGCGAGCTCCATCAGGGTTTCTTCCGCGGCCCGCTCGCGGGCGATGAGGAATTGGCCGGCGTGGACGAACTGGAACGAGACCGCGCCCGACGACGCGAGGTTGCCGCCCCAGCGCGCGAACGCCGCGCGCACATCCTGCGCGGCGCGCTGCTTGTTGTCGGTGGTGACCTTGACGATGAACGCGACGCCGCCGGGCCCGTAGGCCTCGTAGGTGATTTCCTCGTAGACGACACCCGGCAGCTCGCCGGTGCCCTTCTTGACGGCGCGGTCGACGTTGTCGGCGGGCATGTTGGCCTCGCGCGCCTTGAGCATGAGCGTGCGCAGGCGCGCGTTGCCGTCGGGGTTGCCGCCGCCGGCCTTGGCGGCGAGCGTGAGGTCGCGGGCGAGCCGGGAAAAGACCTTGCCCCGGCGGGAGTCGGTCACGGCCTTCAGCCGCTTGACCTTGGACCATTTGTTGTGGCCGGCCATGGGAACGGGAAAAACGGGCCGCGGCGCCGCGGCGGGCGGGTCACTTCTGCTTCTTCGGCGTCACGTTCTTGATCGGCCGGCCGCCGGGAACGGCGACGGCGGCGGGCGCCTCCTCCGGATCCTTCATGCGGTTGACGACGATCTGCTGCACGATCGTGAAGATGCCGTTCACCGTCGAGTAGAGGGCGAGGGCGCAGGAGAAACCGTAGCAGAAGAGGGTGAAGACGTAAGGCATGAACTGCATCATCTTCATCTGCATGTTGTCGACCGACGGGCTCGGGGTGAGCCGCATCTGGATGACCATCGTCGCGCCCATCAGGATGGGCATGATGTTGATCGGCAGCCACGCGATGCCGAACAGGTGGCCGACCGTGTCGGGCGAGGCGAGGTCCTTGGCCCACAGGAAAGGCTGGAGACGCAGCTCGGCGGTGCACTGCAGCATGGCGAAGAAGCCGATGAAGAGCGGGAACGTGATGAGGATCGGGATACAGCCGCCGAGCGGGTTGATCCGCTTTTCCTTGAACAGCTCCATCGTGGCCTGCTGCTGCTTTTGGGGGTTGTCCTTGTACTTCTCCCGGACGGCCTGCAGCTCCGGCTGGAGCTTCGCCATTTTCTTGGCGGAGCGGGAGGCGGCCAGCGTGAAGGGCAGGCTGATGATCTTGAGGATCAGCGTCATCAGGATGACGGCGACGCCCCAATTGCCGACCCAACCATGGGTGAGATTGAGGAGGATGTTTTGCAGCGGGGCGACGTAGCCGCTGAGGAAGATGCGGTTGAAGAAGTACTGCGTGTACGGGAGCACGCGGTCCTCGTTGTGCTCGAAACGTGAGAGGCGCCGGTATTCCTGCGGGCCGACGTAGAGCGTGCCCTGCAGCGTGGCGGAGGCGTTCGCCGCGAGCACGGGCAGGTCGAACTTCATCGCTCCGGCGAGGCCGATGTGCGGGTGGCTGGAGTTGGGGAACGGCGGCAGGTCGATCCGGCGCACCGCCACACCCGCCGCCGGCTTTTCCGGGGTGTAGATGCTGGTGAAGTATTGGTTCTTGGCCGCGGCCCAGACCACGTTGCCGGGCTTCTCCAGGGTCGCGAGCGCCTGGCGGCCGGCGCCGACGAGCGAGCCGATGCCGCCGCCCTCGAGCTCGGATCTTTCCGTGAAGTGCGTGTCGCTGCCGTCGTACGAGACGACGTTCAGATACTGGCCGACATCCGCGGCGTCGATGAGCCCGGCCGTGCCGAGGCTGACCGAGGCCTTGCCGAGGGGCTGCGTGCCGGAGCCGAGGTTGCGGAAGGTGGTCTCGTGCCGGATGCGGTAGGGGTCGGCGCCTTTTTCCCCGTCCTTCGTCAGGCGATAGGTGCGCGTGACCTCGACGCGGCCGTCGAGCACGTGGCGGAAGACCACCTCGGTGGGTGAGCTGCGCACGACCTCGTAAAGCGTGGTGCGTCCCAGCCCGGGATAATCGGTGAAGGCGAGCAGCGGGTCCTCGTGCAGCGCGTTGAAGGTGTACGGATCGGGGCTGCTGAGCGTCGCGGCGTACTTGCGGAACGCGACGTCGCGCACCGCGCCGCCGGCGTTGGTGAGCCGCGCGGAAATGAATTCGTTCTCGAGCGTGAGGATGCGGACGTCCGCGACGTCCTTGTGCACGCTGGCCACGACGGGCGCGGCCGTCGCCGGGGCGGCGACGGCGGGCGCGGTCGCGGGTGCACCGGGACTCGACGCGGGGGCGGCGGCCGACTCCGCGGTCGGAGCGGGTGCCGGGGCGGGCGGCGTGGGCTTCGGGCCGAAGATCAGCAGGGCGAAGGCGGCGACGAGCAGGATCGCGCCGAGGGCGAAGTTTTTCTTGTCCATCAGTGGAGGGAGGGAACGGGGTTGCGCGGGAGGCGCGTGCACACGGGACGCGCGGGCGGGACGGGATCAATTCCGCCGCGACCGAGCGGGTGGCAGCGGGCGAGACGGAGCAGGGCGAGGCGGAAGCCGCGCAGCGCGCCGTGCGTGCGGAGGGCCTCGGCCGCGTAATGCGAGCAGGTCGGGGCGTAACGGCAGGCGCAGGCGCCCAGCGTGACCACGGGCAGCACTGGGGAGAGAGCGCGTTGATAAACACGCACCGCCCCGATCAGAAAACGGGCGACCGGCGACGCGGACGGAATCTCGGGGGACTGATTCACGATCCGGAGGCCTCCGGGGCTTGGGCGGGGATCTGTCGGCAGGCCTCGGCGAAGGTGTCCTCGAGGCGCGGCAGGGGCCACGTGAGCGTGCCGGGACGGGCGATCATCAGCAGGTCGCAACCGGCGGGAACCACGGTTTGTTGGTGGCGAAACACCTCGCGGAGGCGGCGCTTGGCGCGGTTCCGGCGCACGGCGTGGCCCACGGAGGCCGTGGATGCGATCACGCAGACTCTCGAGCCTGGAACCGGACTGACGCCCTCCGGCCGACGGCGCCACCAGAGGGTGAAGGCCCGGCATTCGAGCCGGCGCCCTTGTTCACGCACCGCCTTGATCTCGCTGGCGCGAGTGAGGCGCCGGGCGGGCGGGAACGTCATGGGTGGTTCGCGGAGTTGCCCGCCAGCGCCGGCCGGGAGCACCGGCCGGGCGGAATCAGACGACCGTCAGCCGCTTACGGCCCTTGAGCCGGCGGGCCTTGATCACCTTGCGGCCGTGAGCGGTGGCCATCCGGGCGCGGTAGCCGATCTTGCGGGCGCGCTTTTTGCGGTGCGGGCGGAATGTTGGCTTCATAAAATCGTCGAAAAAAGAGGGTCAGAAGTGCTTCACGGCCCCGAGGGTGTCAAGGGCCGCCTTGGGCGCCCAGCAGGTCGAGCGCGGCGGCGGTCAGGGCGGTAATGCCGGTCTTCAACGTGGGCTCCGGCACGGGGGCGAACTTGCTGGAATGGAGCGAGGGGAGGGGTTGGCCGGTGCGCGCGCTTTCCGCGACCGCCGCCGGGGCGACCGCGCCCACGCGGAACAGGGAGATCGGCACCTTCTCGGTCGTGCGGCCGAAACGGCCGAAGTCCTCGCCGCCCATCTCGGCGTCGATCGACTTCACGTTGGCGGCGCCGAGCCAGCGCTCGAAGGTGCCGCGCAGCCGCCGCGTGAGCGCCGGGTCGTTGAACGTGGCCGGGGTGTACTCGGTCTCCGACACGGTGATGAGTGGCATCCGGTCGTCGGGCAGTCCGGCCGCGATCGCCTCGCCGCGGCAGACCCGTCGGATCGCCTCCAGGGTGCGCGCGCGCACGTCGTCGGCGTAGGACCGCACCGTGAGCTGCAGTTTCACCTCATCGGGAATGATGTTGTGCTTGGTGCCCCCGTGGATCGAGCCGACCGTGATCACCACCGGATCGACCGGGCGGTTCTCGCGGCTCACGATCGTCTGGAGGCTGAGAACGATGCGGGCGGCGAGCACGACCGGGTCTTTTGTCGTGTGCGGGTAGGCGCCGTGGCCGCCGACGCCCCGCACGGTGATGTCGACCGAGTCCACGTTGGCCATCGCGAAGCCCTCGATCACACCGACCGCGCCGGCGGGTAAAGTGGCGCTGTCGTGCAGCGCGATCGCGAAGTCGGGCTTGGGGAATTGCCGGTAAAGTCCGCCCGCCAGCATCACGCGGGCGCCGACGCCGGTTTCCTCGGCCGGCTGGCCCACGAAAACCACGGTGCCGGACCAGCGGTCCTTGAGCGCGACGAGCGCGCGGGCCGCGCCGATGAGGCACGTCATGTGCACATCATGGCCGCAGGCGTGCATCACCGGCACGTCCTGCCCGGCGAGATTCTTCATCCGTCGCGTGCTCGCGTACGACGCGCCGGTCTCCTCCTGCACGGGCAGACCGTCGAGATCGGCGCGCAGCAGCACCGTCGGGCCCTTGCCGTTGCGCAGGACGCCAACGATTCCGAAACCGCCGCCGAAACCCTCGGTGACCTCGATGCCGGCGGCGCGCAGCTCGCGGGCGATGACGCCGGCGGTGCGTTCCTCCATCAGCGAGAGCTCCGGATTCCGGTGGAGATCGGTGTAGAGCGCGAGGAGCGAGGGAAACTCTCGTTCCACGTTGGCGACCACGGCTCCGCGGAGCGGGTTTTCGGCGGCGGCCAGCGGGAGCTGCCGGCCGGAAAGGGCCGTGAAAACGGCCGCGAGGAGGAGGCGGATTCTCATGCGAGTGCGGAAGGATTTCCGCCGCGCGGCGTCGAGGCCAGTTTCTTTGCGCACGACCAACCCAGCCGGCAGAGCAACATCACCTGCCTTCGGCCACGATCACGATCGCGGCAGCCGCCTCGCCCCGCGATCGATGTGTGAGTACCGACCGATCGATTGTAGTGCGGGAGTACCCAAGCGGAACACAGCCCGGGCCTCTCAGCGGATTCCGCCGATGGCGCGGATAAAAACCGGCAGTCGTTCGGCGCTTCCGAACGACCCGAGCGAACGGGCGGAGTGGAACAGGAAGGCCGGGAAGATCGCGAAGGCCAGCAGCGCCAGATCTGCGATGTCTGAGACATCTGCGGTCACCCCGCCGACTTCTTCCCGTTCAAACTACCAAGCCGGCAACAGCCACGAAGGGACACCAAGGAACACGAATGGTCCGAGCCCTCGCTCCGTTTCGTGGCTTTCGAGCCTTTCGTGGTAGCCCCGTCGTCCCCTTCTCCGAGGTCTCCCACGTCTTCCCAGTCTTCCCCGCTTTTGCGCCTCCTGCGCCTCTTCGCGGTCAACTCCGAGCATGGCCGCCAAGAGGCGCAAAAGGCGCAAGAACCGGGTTCACCCCATGAGCCGCGGCACCAACAAGCCCATCTCATCCGTGTCCGTCGGTGTCCATCCGTGGTTGCCCACCCTCGGGGCAATTCGGGAGCGCGTAACGACCTGAAGCTGGGGCCAGTGGATCGGACTTCGTGAACTCGGATCGGGCCTCGGTGCCCGCTGTGTTAAATAACCCTCCCCTTCGGCTGCGGCGGAGCCGCGCCGGGTCACTGGCCCACGCACCACAACTTGGTGCCGGTACGGATGAACAGGTTGCCCTGCGAGATCGCGATGCTGGATCGATGGCGGGTGTCGTCGCCGTCGTCGCGGAAATTCGCCTTGTGGAGCACCTTGAACTCCGCGCCGCCGGTCTGCACGACCGACACGTCGGCGTCGAAGTTCATGATGTAGAGCTTGCCGTCGGCCGCGGTCGGCGACGCCTGGAAGACGGATTTGCCGCCGAGGTCACCGCTCCAGATCACCTTGCCGTCAGCGGGGTTCACGCAAAAGAGGCGGCGCTTCGTGCCGTTGAGGATGTAGAAACGGCCGTCGATGAAGAGCGGCGTCGGCACGTCGCTCGTGAGGTCCTTCTCGCCGACATTCGGCGCCGCCTCGGCGGCGTCCTCGGTGGGCTGGATGTGGCTCTGCCAGGCGAGGTCCTTGGTCGCGATCTTGCCCGTGGCCCCGGCCTTCACCGCGTAAACGGGGGCGTTCTTCGGGCCGCACGCGAGGAGCACGCCGTTGCCGGCCGTCACCGACGGCACCAGGCGCCAGTGGCCGATCTTGGTCGGGTTCCAGGTGCCCCAGCGCCAGAGCTCGCGGCCGTCGCGCGGATCGTGGCCGGTGATGCAGTCGCCGCCGATCACGACGAGTTCCTCGCGGCCGTTGTGGGTAAACGGCAGCGGCGTGCTGTAGGCCTCGAGCGACTCCGCGACCGCCTCGGCCGGACGCACGTGGCGCCAGAGGTCCTTTCCCGTGACCGGATCGATTGCGAGCAGGTAGGATTCGTTGCCGGTGGGCTTGCCGCGGCCACGCACGGCGACGTCGCGCTGGAGGATCTGGGCGATGAGCTGGCCCTTGTGCAGGAGCGGCGTGGCGGAGAACGTCCACTGGAAGGCGAACGGCCCGAGGTTGCGGCTCCACAGTTTCTTGCCGCCGACCTCGAAGCCGACGAGATCGCCGGTGCCGAAGAAGAAGA
>JBJTCH010000166.1:0-18305 GCA_046091745.1 Opitutaceae bacterium | reverse complement strand
CTGCGTGGCGATGGTCTGCGCCCACGCCAGCGCCGGCGGCCAGATCTTGCCGAGCCCGAGGGTCAGCAGGCCGGCCACCAGCCCGAAGGCGAGGCCGCGCAGGATGCGGTTGGCAAGTTTGGGGTCGGAGGGGCTCGACATCGGCGAACGGGAATTTCGCGGACCGTGGAGCCGGTGCGTCAGGTTGTCCAACGGCTTCTCGCCCCCGCTTGCGACCCTTGGCTTGCACGTCACCGTCGCCCCGTGCCCGCTCGCCCCCAGCCGTCCGTTCCGTTCTCCGCCGTGCTCCTTGCCGCCGGACGGTCCGCGCGGATGGGCCGTGAGAAGGCCCTGCTCCGTCTCCGCGACCGTCCGTTGTGGCGGCGGCAGCGCGATGTCCTTCGCGCCGCGGGCGCCGGCGAGCTGCTGTTGTCCGCCCGGCCCGACCAGCGTTGGGCGCGGCGCGCCGCCGGTTTCGCGGCCGTCGTGCACGACCCGGTGCCGGACGGCGGCCCGCTGGCGGGGAGCGTCGCCGCGCTGGAAGCGGCCGCGCACGAACACGTCGCCGTGCTGGCGATCGACCTGCCGCAACTCCCCCCGCGCTGGCTCGCGGAGCTCGCCGCGGCCGCCGGCGAAAACCGCGGAGTGGTGGGACGCCGCGGCGACCGCTTCGAACCCCTCGCGGCGGTTTATACTCGGCGGATGCTGCCCCCATGCCGCGCGGCGCTGGCCCGCGGCGAACTCGCGCTCCAGCCGCTGCTGAGCGCCGCCGTTGCCGCCGGCCTCCTGCGCGTGCGCCGCATCACGGCTGATGAATTAGCTTGGTTCGTTAACTGGAACACCCCGGCGGCCCGTCGGAAGCTACTGTCGTCCCGCCGGGAATGACCGTCGGATCACGGAGTCACGCTGACCGACCATCTCCCCGCACCCGGCCTATCGGTCACCTCCGCGCCATCTGCTAAATCCGCGGTGAAAATTCCGGATGGCCGCGAAGAGGCGCACGAGCCGCAAAGGCCAGGATCAAACGATCAAACCAGGAAACCCTGGCGCGGCCCTGCCGCGACCCAGGGGAAGTTGAGTTGGAACACCGAGGGCGCCGAGGCCCGATCCGAGTTCACCGAGTCCGATCCACCGGACCGAGGCTCAGGCCGCATCACGCTCCCGACTCACTCCGCGGGTGCGCGACCGCAGATGGATGCGGATGAGGAGGCCAAGGCTCGCTGTAGCTGGGGTCCGGTGACCCCGGCCTATGCCGATAATCCTGTCGGCGAAGGGGCTCCCGACCCGCTCCGCGTTGTTTGCCCACGGAATCCACGAAAACCACGGAAGGCACGTCCGCCGTCGGCGGACCGGTTGAAATTGAAGTCCAAGCCGCCCGTTCGGCGTCCCTGTCACCTCAACACCAACTTCCAACCTCAACTGGCGTGTGACGCGCGCCCCGATTCGCTCCGCGTTTTTCACCGCAGATTTCTCGGATGGCGCAGATGGATGCCGCAGGGCGTTCGGCGCTTCCGAATGACCGGAGCGCGCGGGTGGAGTTAAACAGGAAGACTGGGAAGATCGTGGAGGCAGGGGGCGCCTGATCCGTACTACGGTACCTTGGAATCGTGTTTTCTTGCGAAGATTTCCATCCGTCGCGCCGTCTTCGGACTTACCCGCACGGTCTGCGGCGAAGATTTCGCCGCCCGAGGAGAAGCCCTCGGCCGTCCGGCCCACGACAGGGTCCGGGGTCGTCGACTCCGGCTGAACCAAGCCAGGCTTATCCGTGTCGATCCGTACTGCTATCTCTGAACAGGCCGTGTTCCTGCGTGCATTTTTAAGCGGCGAGCTTGGTGAGCGGCAAAAAACCTGGAGCGATTCAGAACCACATTCGGTCTTTGAGGTGAGCGTACTTTTCCGAGGCTGGCAGCCTCGGCTACACCGCATGCCCTTCGTCAGGAAGGGCCAGTGCGAATCTTGTGTAGAAATGCGTGCGATGTAGTCGAGGGTGCACCCTCGGATGGTCGGAGATTCATCCCGCCAAATCCCCCTCACTCCCTTTCGCTTTCCCTAGTCCCTCCCAGCGCGGCGCAGGCCGGACGACGCGTCGATTGCGGCGGAGCCGCGCTGGGTTCATCCGTGGTTGAAACCTCGCGGAGCGGTTCGGCGACACCTCACGAACCCGTGGCCGATCCGCCTGAACGACACTTCGTTTACGGCGGAGACGCGCTGGGGCTACGGCGAAAGATGATTCCTCTGCAGGGCCCGCCGGAGTTTTTCCCGGGCGCGGGCGACGCGGGATTCGACGGCCTTCGACGTCGTGCCCAGCACGGCGGCGACTTCGGACTGCGGAAGTTCCTCGAACTCGAAAAGCACCAACGCCTCGCGGAGCTCATTCGGCAAAGCCGCGACGGCGGCCTGCACCGCGGCGACGCGCTCCGCCCGCTCCAACGCACCCGCCCCGCCCGACATCTCACCCGCGTCCCCGCCGGACTCGAGCCACGCTCCCAACTCGACAGAGGGCCGGCGTCGCCACCAGCGCCGGCGGTTGCGGGCCAGGTTGACGGCAATCGCCAGCAGCCACGGGCGAAATTCCGCGCCGGGGCGGAAGTCCTCCCGTCGCTGCCACAGGCGCACGAAGGCCTCCTGCGCCAGTTCCTCCGCCTCGGCGGCATTCAGCACCATGCGCGCCACCACCGATTTAACCGGTCGTTCCCACCGCTCCATCAACGCGGCGAACGCCGCCTCGTCCCCCGCCCGGACCCGCTCCATCAGGAGCCGGTCCTCCGCCGCTGCGGTGGGATCTGCGGCGGGCGACGTCACGGGCCCACGCGCAGGTTCGGCGCCCCGTGGTGCGGATGCCCCTCCACCCTCGGCAGCACCAGCGCGAGATAACGCCCACCTTGGGCCGGCGGCATCAACGCCGCCACTTGCCGGAAATGCGCCTTCATCGCGTCGACGCACGTCCGCTCTAGCTCCGCGACCTCGCCGGCCGGGGCCCGGCGCTCGCGCGCGGCGATGATCGCCGCGCAATGGCGTCCGCACTCCACGCTGAAATCCTCGTGCCGCCGGCGGATCGCGGCGAATTCCGCGTCGGACAGCCGGAACTCCGCGCGCAGCCACGCGAGCGCGTCACCCTCGCGCTCCGCCTCCCGCAGGGCGCGGTCGCCCCCGAGCACAAAACCCGTGCCGAACGCGACGGCGCAGACCACCAGCGCCAGCACTCCGGTGATGAGAAAGTTGCGCACGCGGGGATTCCTCAGCGGCGCGCCACCAGGCGGGCGTCGAGTCCGCCGATGTATTCGTCGGCCAGCCGTGCGCTCAACGCGGCGTCGCGGGCCTTGGCCCAGCCGCGGCCACCCGCGGCTCCGCCCGCGACCGCCACGACGACGACCAGCCCCAAGGCGACGGCATGCCGCCGCGCGAATTCCGGCCACGTCGCCACCGCGGCCCGGGCGGCGAGACGTTCTCGCACCCGGACGCGGAAATGCGGATCGCGCGGCGCGTTCACGCGCCATTCCCGCAGAAGCGGGGAAAGGGGATCGGGGGAAACGGGCATGCGGATAATGGATTCATTCCTACTAAACCCGGGCCGCGGAAATCCCGCGAAAAAATTCCGGGGGATTCGCGGATCCGAGGGTTAATGGAGAGAGTAACCTTCCTCATGAACACCCGCCACCTCCTCCTCACCGCCCTTCTCCTCGCCGCCTTGCCGGCGACATCCGCGCTCGCCGCCGACAAGCCGGCCGCCGCCAAGACCGACGCCGAGATCATCAACGCCGCCCGCGCCAACTACCCGCTGAAGACCTGCCTCGTCTCAAACGAGTCGCTCGGCAGCATGGGTGAGGCGGCAGGCTACATCCACCGCGCCGCGGGCAAGCCCGACCGCGTGGTGTTCTTCTGCTGCGAGGGCTGCTCGGATGATTTCAAGGCCGATCCCGCGAAGTTCCTGAAGAAACTCGACGAGGCGGCCGCGAAGAAGGCCAAGAAGTAATCCCGCTGCGATGCGCGGCCGCCGTGCCCTGCTTCTCGCGTTCGCGGCGGCCGTATCCGCGGCGGGCGCGACCGAGGGTCCGGCCCCGCTTTTATCGGCGGTGGCGCGCACTCCCGCGCTCGAGGCGGCGCGCCGGCGGATCGACGCCGCGCAGACGCGGGCCGGAGCGGCGGGTCGGCTCGCGGATCCGGAGGTCGAGGCCATGGCTTCGCGCGTGAACGGAGGCTCGATGGGGGATGACCGGTCGATGTGGGAGTTCAACCTCCGCCAGCCGCTGCCACGCCGCGGGGAGCGGGCCGCCGACCGTGAACGCGCGACGGCGGCGGTCTCAATGGCCGAGGCCGACCTCGCCCTGATCGCCGGCGAGACCACCGCCGACGCCGCGATGGCGCTTGCGGAAGCCGAGGGCGCGCGCACCCGCCTCAGCCTGCTCGAAATCCAACACCGCCGGCTCGGCGCGGCGCTCTCGAGCCTCGACGCGCGGCTCGCAGCGGGCGCGACCGTGAAGCTGGCCGACCGCCTGACGCTGCAGTCGCGGATCGCGACTCTGGACCTGGCGCGGGAGGAAACCCGCCGCGCCGCTGCCGACGCCGAATCCACCGCGCGCATGCTCCTGGCGCTTTCCCCCGAAGCCTCCCTGCCGGCTTTCGCCGCCCCGGAAATTTCCTCCATCCGCGCCGAGGGGTCGCCCGGTGTCATCGCGGCGGAGGCACGCGCCGCCGAAGCGTCGGCGATGGGCCGGATGGCCCGCGCTGGAGCAAGCCCGATGACCGCCGTGGGCATCCGTCTGGAACGCGAGGGCGGAGGATCCTCGGCCCAGGATACGATCGGCTTGGCGGTATCATCCGAAATTCCCTGGCGAAGCCGCGGTTACGCCCGCGCCGGTTCGCGCGCCGCGGAGGCGGACCGCGCGGCGGCGCAGGCCGAGGGTGAAACGGCACGCCGGCGTGTCACCCACGCCGTCGGTCGGGCGGAGCGCGCGGAACAACTGGCCCAAGCCGCGCGAAAACTCGCCACCGCCACCCGCACCAGGCTCGAAGCGGAACACGAGATTCTGAACGGCACGGTGAGCGTCGGCGCCGCGAATGGGATGGCCGGCGAATCCGCGGTGCTGCACGCGGTCGACATCCTGGAGCGCACCGCGGAAACGCAGCTCCGCATCGTCGAGGTCGAGACCGCCGCCCGCACGGCGCGGGCCGAACTCTGGCGTCACGTCGCCGCCCGACGCCTGCTGGACTTCGCCTCGGCCAAAACTTCCTCACCATGATCCGCCACGTCTTTATCTTCATCGGAGCATTCGTGATCGGCGCGGCCGCGGTGCTGATGGTCCGCACCGCGCGCCACGATACCCACTCCGGCGGTCACCCGGGAGAAGCCCATCCGACGACGGTGGCTCCAGCGCACGCCGCGAACCCGCCGGTCGCCACCGCGAGCACGACCGCCCCGGCGGATGCCAAACCGGTGAACACCATCTGCGCGATCTGCGGCATGCCGGTGGACCCGAAACTGCCGACCGCCGTCTATCAGGGTCAGGTCATCGGCTTCGGCTGCCGGATGTGTCCGCCGAAGTTCAAGGCCGAGCCCGACAAGCACGGCCCCTCCTATCTCCGGAACGAGCGGATGAAGTCCGGAGGCACGCCATGATCTGGAAAGGCTGGATGACCGCGTTGGCCGGACTCGCGGCGGGCGCCGGAGTGCTCCTGCTGCTCCCGAGGGAGTCCCTTTTCTCGAAGGTGACGCCGGACCTCGCATTCGCACCGGGTAAGGCCGGTGAGCGTTATGCCTGCCCGATGATGGACTTCATCGGCACGCGCCCCGGCGATTGCCCGGTGTGCGGCATGAAGATGACCAAGGTGACCGCCGGCGAGCTGACGGCGGAACAGCAGCGGCGCATGGGCATCGAGCTCGCGAAAGTGACCGAGGGCCCCGCGACTGCCACCGTGCGCGCCTATGGCACGGTGCGCTACGACGACCGCACGCTGCAGGTCGTCACTCCGCGCGTGGCCGGCCGCATCGTGAAACGCCATCCCGCCGCGCTGCACGCCGGCGAGCTCGTCGCGGCCGGAGCACCCGTCATCGATCTCTACAGCCCCGAGGTTTTCGCGGCGCAGGCGGAACTCGCGGCGGCGGTGAAGCTGGCCGACGCGCACACGATCCACGCGCTCGTCGAGCGTTTCATGCGCTGGAATCTGCCGGCCGTGGGCGCGGCGATTCTGGGAGGCGGCGCGCCGGCCGACACGGTCACGATCACCAGCCCGTACGCCGGTCTGGTCATCCTGCCGTCCGAAGCCGCCGGAATGTCCGCCGCGAAACTCCCGAACGTGGGCCAGGAGGTGATGGCCGATACCCCGCTCCTGCGCCTCGTCGAACCGCGCTCATTCATGGTTTCCGTGCACCTGCCGGAGGCGCGTGCTCATTGGCTCCGACTCGGGCAGCCGGTAAAACTTTCCTCCGACGACCGCGGCGAATTGCCTGGTGTCAAAGCCACGCTCGCGTGGCTGGCGCCGGAGCTCGATCCGGCCATTCGCGCCCGCGAGATCCATCTTCATCTCCGCGACCCGGAAGGCCTGCTGCTGGCCGGCAGCCTGGTGGAGGCCCGCATCGCGGTGGCGCTCGACGCCGACTTGCGCGCGGCGGACCCGACCCGGGCCGATCCCGCGCGTTTCACCCTGATCCCGAAGGCGGCGGTGCTTTCGACGGGCGTGCGGCACGTGGCGTGGAAAGTCGCGGGGCGGCGGCCCGACGGCAGCATGAACTTCTCCCTCGCGCCACTGGCCCTCGGCCCGCGCCTCGAGGACGAGGCGGGCAACGACGTCTTCATCGTTCGCGCCGGCCTGCAACCCGGAGACGAAGTCGCGGCGCAGGGCGCCTTTCTCATCGACAGCCAGGCGCAGCTGGCCGGCACCCCGAGCCTGCTCTTCCCGCGCGGCGCCGCCGCTCCGGGCCGCTAGGCAGCACGCGGCGGATTCCAACCACCGATTGAAACGGATGAACCTCACGCGGCAGCGCCCTAACCCAAGGGGATTCGAGTGTGGAACCCAGCGGGCACCGAGGCTCGATCCGAGTTCACAGCGTCCGATCCACCGGACCGAGGCTCAGGTCGTAACGCGCTCCCAACTCGCTTCGCGGGTGAGTAACCACGGATGGACACCGATGGACACGGATGAGGAAGAAGGCGCGTCCGGTTCCCGCGCAGGAATCTCGGCGAGCCCAGCGGTCGCTGAGCGCCGCATCCGAAGACAACGTCCTTATAACCCGTGATCGCCGCCGCCATTCGGAATCCACTGCTGACGCTCGCCGCCACGCTCGGGCTGGCGATCGCGGGGCTTTGGGCGTGGCGGCACGTGCCGGTCGACGCGATCCCGGACCTGAGCGATAATCAGGTCATCGTTTGGGCCGAGTGGCCGGGACAGAGCCCGCAGGACATGGACCTGCAGGTGACGTCGCGACTGACGCGCGAACTGCAGGGGTTGTCCGGCGTGCGGACGGTGCGCGGGATGTCGCTCTACGGCGCGAGCTACCTTTACGTGATCTTCGAGGAACGGCGGGATCTGCACGAGTGCCGCACCCGCGTGCTCGAGCGGCTCGCGCAATTGCAGGGACTGCTGCCGCCGGGGGTGACGCCACGGCTGGGACCCGACGCGACGGCGATGGGACAGGTCTTCGCGTTCACGCTGCAGGGACCGCGCGACACCGAGACCCGCCGCCGCGCGCTCGACCAGCTGGTGACGCCGGCGCTGCGCGCGGTACCCGGAGTCGCGGAAGTCGCACCCGCCGGCGGCGTCGTGCGCGAATACCAGATCGACGTCGATCCCGTGCGGCTGGAGGAGCAGGGACTCACGCTGGACATGCTCATGATGGCGGTGCAGCGCGCCGGGCGCGACACGGGCGCGATGAGCGTCGAGCGCGCGGGGGTGGAAACCATGATCCGCGCGACGGGTTTCACGCGCTCGGTTGCCGACGTGGAGAACATCGTGGTCCGCGGTGACCGGACGAAAGGCGCGGGCGTGCGGCTGGGTGAGCTCGCGCGGGTGGGCGTGGGCGGCCAGTTCCGGCAGGGCCTGCTCGCCGATGCTTCGCAGGAGCAGGTCGGCGCGATCATCGGCCTGCGCGTGCGCGAGGATCCGCGGACGGTGATCAAAGCGGTGAAGCGCCGGCTCGGAGAACTTAGCCCCGCCCTGGCGGCCGAACAGCTGGCGGTGGTGCCCTTCTACGACCGGTCGCGGCTCATCCTCGAGACGACGGAGACGTTATCCTCCACGCTGACCGAGGCGGTGGTGACGACGGTGATCGTCGTGGTGGCGTTTCTCCTGCATTTCCGCGCGAGCCTGGCCGTGGCGGTGAGCCTGCCGCTCGGGATGTTGTTCACGTTCCTCGCGATGTGGGCGGGCGGCGTGAGCGCGAACATCATGAGCCTCGCGGGCATCGCGATCGCGGTCGGCGTGATGGTCGATTTCGGGATCATCATGACCGAGAACATCACGCAGCACCTCGTCGACCTGCGCGAGAAGTGCCGGCGCGAGGGTCGCGCGGCGCCGGTCTCGCCGTTCGATCCGGAGGTGACCGAGGCGGTGATCACGGCGGCGCGGGAAATCGCACGCCCGCTGTTCACGTCGGCGGCGACGACGGTGATCGGTTTCCTGCCCGTGTTCGCGCTGCAGGATCAAGCCGGACGCCTGTTCACACCGCTCGCGCTCACCAAGACGCTGGCGATCAGCGGCGCGGTGGTGAGCGGGGTGTTGGTGGTGCCGGTGCTGTGCCGCCTCCTGCTGCCGCCGTGGCAGGTGCGGCGCACGCTTCTCCTGGCGGCGGCGGGCCTCGCCGGCGGGGTCGCCTTCGCATGGTTCATCCGGGACGGCTGGTCGATGCCGCTCGATCACGGCCGCACGGTCCTGACACTGCCCGGCTGGTTGTTCGCCCCCGTTTTCGCCGCGCTCGTTTCCTCCACGGTGTGGCGGCTCGGCCGCGAGAACGTCGCGAACTACGAGGAAAACCCCGCCAGCCGCGCGATCCACGTCGCCTACGAGTGGGCGTACGTGCGCATCCTGCGCCACCGCGTGCTGTTCACCGTAGCGATCGCCGCCTTGGCCGTCGGCGGCTACCTGCTGGGCCTCGGTTGGCCGGTGCTGCGCGAGCCGTTGCGCGCGGTCTTCGCGGTCGCCGGCGCGGATCTCGGGCGGACGCGCCTCGACCAGACGATGACGCGGGCCTTCCCCGGCGTCGGCTCCAGTTTCCTGCCACCGCTCGACGAAGGCGCGCTGCTCTTCATGCCCTCGCTGCCGGCCGGAGCCGGTCTCGCGGAGACCCAGCGCGTGATGACGACGCAGAACCGCCTGATCGAGTCGGTGCCCGAAGTGGCGTCGGTCCTCGGCAAGATGGGCCGCGCCGAGACGGCCCTCGATCCGGCACCGATCGGCATGATCGAGACGGTCGTGCAATTGAAGCCGTACGCCGAATGGCCCCGGCATGATTTCCCGCGGGCCGACGGCCAGGTGGAGCGCCGGCCGCGCACGCTCGCCGAGGTACGGGCGGCGCTGGCGGCGGTCACGGATATCCCGGGTGTGGCGCCGAGCTGGCTGCAACCGATCGAGACCCGCGTGGTCATGCTCTCGACCGGGATCCGCAGCCTGATCGCGTTGCAGGCGCTCGGCGACGATAACGACGCGCTGGAGCGCTTCGCCGAGGCCGCGGAAAAAGTGATCGACGGAACTCCCGGCGCGATCGACGTGCAGATGCAGCGCGAAGGCGGCAAACCCTACGCGGAGATCCGCCTCGATCCCGCCCGCCTCGCGCGTTTCGGCCTCAGCAAGGAACAGGTCATGGCGGCCGTGGAGACCTCGCTCGGCGGCATGGCCGTGGCGTACTCGGTGGAGGGCGCGCTGCGCTACCCGATCCGGATCCGCTACGCCCGGGAACGGCGCGACGACGACGATGAGCTCACCCAGGTGCAGGTGCCCGCGGCGGAAGGTCACGGCGCGATTCCGCTGTCCAGCCTCCTGGCGACTCCGGTGGTGCACGAGATCGAGACAACGGACACCGCGGCGCTGCTGGCCGCGCTGCCCCTCGCCGCGCAACGCAATCTGACGATCCTTTCGCCCCGCCGCGCGGAACTGACGGTACCGGCGGGGGAACTTCCGCCCGCGTCGCCCGTGGGTGGCGTCGCGTTTTCCGTCACCGGCCGGCGTCCGGGTGACGCCGGTTTCACACACACGATCGGCCCGATGGCCATCCGCTCGGAAGGCGGCAAACGCACGCAATACGTGCTGCTCAACGCCCGCGGCCGCGGGGAGGTCGAGGTGGTGCGTGACGCCGACGCGAGGCTGCGCGCGGCGCTCACCGAGGGCCGGCTGACCCTGCCGCCGGGCGCCACCTACCGCTGGGTGGGTCGTTACGAGCAGAAGATCCGCGCCGACGAGACGATGCGTTGGATCGTGGCGGTCTCGATGGCCGTGATGGTCGTGCTCATCTACGCCGGCACCGGGTCGTGGCTCATCACCGCGATCATCGTGCTGTGCAACGCCACCGTCACCACGGCGGGCGGGTTCTTCCTCGTCTGGTGGTGGGGCGCCGAGATGACCACCGCCGTGGCGGTCGGCTTCATCGTGCTCCTCGGCGTGATGTTCAACGACGGCATCCTCCTCGGCACCTACATCCAGGAAAAATTCCGGGTCCCGCCGCGCGACGCCGCGGAGGTGAACCAGCGCGTGTTCGAGGCCGGCCTGCGCCGGCGGCGTCCGGCGATCATGACGAACGCCACCACGCTGTTGTCGCTGATCCCCGTGTTGTGGTCCACCGGCCGCGGCTCCGAGCTCATGCAACCGATGGTGCTGCCCGTCGTGGGCGGCATGCTGTTCGACCTGGTGTCGCTGTTCTCCGTGCCGGTTTTTTTCACGTGGTACTGGGAGCGGAAGCTGGCGCGGGCGACCGTGGTCAACGGATCAACCGCCGCGAGCCCCGCCCCGGCAAACTCACCGTGAAGATCCTCCTCACCGCGGGCGGGCCGCGTGATCCACGCGCGCCCCGGCGGAGGCGAGCGCGATCTCGGCCCCGGCACGCAGCCCGTCGCAACGACGGCGCCCGGCGGCCGCACGATCGCGATCTGGCAAAACGGAAAAGGCCTTTGGACGAAGTCCCTAGAGACGGAAATTCCGGGCAAACTCCTCGCCGCAGAAGGTCGCTTCCCGTGTCTGGTGAGTCTGCCGGAATCGTCCGCCGCCCTCGCCGCCTACGAACGCGGAGACGGCATCGTCATCGAACGCCTCGAGACCCGCTGATTCGCGGCTACCCCAGGCCCCGATGCGGCCAACATCCGCCTCTTCCGCGTTTTTGCAGTCTTCCGTGGGACACCTCTCTTGGGAATTCATGTCTGCCCACCGTTCGGTCGCGCCGTCTTCGCACTTACCCGCAAGGTCTGCGGCGAAAACTTCGCCGCCTGAGGAAAAGCCCTCGGACCTCCGGCCCGTGTCATGGTCCGGGGTCGGCCCTCCTTCGCAAGGCCTACGGCGGGCAGGCAACCCCGGTTGCTCCAAGCCCGGCTTATCCGTGTCGATCCGTGTTCATCCGTGGTTGAAACGTCGCGGAGCGGTTCGGCGACACCTCATGATCCCGCGGCCAGTCAGCCTGAACGATACTTCGATTCCGGCGGAGCGGTCTTGCTCTCTCCCACCCTCACCCGTCTCCCGCTCTTTCCACATCCGTGGCTAACCCCCCGCGGAGCGAGTCGGGAGCGCGTTACGGCCCGCGGCCGGACCCATCGAAATAGCGCTCTGGTTGCGGCTCCTCCGCGTTAGGATTTTATCCCGATGAAAACCCCTGCCCGCTTGCCCTGGGTCGCCGCTGCTTTTGCGCCCGCTCTGATCGCCACCGTCTTCGCCGCCGAGGCCACCCGGCCCGCGCCGGCCAGCCCGACCCCGGCCGAAGTGGTCGAGCTCAGTCCGTTCACCGTCGCGACCGACAAAGACACCGGTTACTTCGCCGAGAACACGCTCGCCGGCAGCCGGCTCAACACCTCGCTGCGCGACACCGCCAGCTCCGTGTCGGTGTTCACGCGGGAGTTCCTCGACGACGTCGCCATCACGAGCCTGAGCGAACTCGTCCAGTACTCGGTCAATTCGGAGATCAACACCAACGAGAACCAGGCGGGCTCGGGCCAGAACCCGATCGTCAACGCCCAGGCCCTCACCCCGCAGGTGCTCGTCCGCGGCCTCGCCGCAAGCCTCGGCCTGGACTACTTCAACAGCATCACCCCGACCGATCCGTACCGGGTCGGACGCTACGAGGACACCCGTGGCCCCAACAGCATCCTCTTCGGCATCGGCGCGCCCGGCGGCATGCTCAACCAGTCGTCGAAGGTCGCCGTCACGCACACCGACACCGCCTCGATCCGCTACAGCGTGGGCTCGTGGGACCGCCACCGCACGGAGCTCGACGCCAACCGGGTCATCCGGCGCGGACGTCTCGCCGCTTCCCTCTCCGCCGTGCACCAGGAAAACGGCGGCTGGCGGCAATTCGACTTCCAGGACAAGCGCCGCGTCTTCGGCTCGGTCACCTTCCGGCCCAGCCGGACCCTGACCTTCACGGCGATGGGCGAGAGCGGCCGCGACATCAACGCGGTGATGCGCAATACCGTGGAATCAGACCAGGTGCTCGCGTGGTACGACAACCTGCGCGCGAAGGGCGCCGACGCCGTGACGTTCACACCCGGCACCCTCGCGCCGACGGCCGCGCAGATCGCGCTGGGCGTCGTGAGCCGCGACGGCACGCGCACCGGCACCACCCGCCGCGTGACGTTCATCGAAAATGACGGCGTCATCTTCGATTTCTCCGGCGCCTTCATCACGGGCAGTTACAACAACAACGCCGTGCGCGCGCCCGACGGCACACCGGGCGTCACCTCCTCGACGCTCAAGGTCCACGATCCCGCGTTCTGGCCCTACGACATGAACGGCGCCGGCCCCGGCATGTACCGCGATCAGACCCTGCGGAACTACACGCTCTCGGTCGACTGGCAGCCCCGGCCCGACCTGGCGTTCAACTTCGCGCACAACTTCCAAAAGACCGAGGCGCGCGTGCACCTGATGACCGGCGAGGACCCCACGCTGCGCGGCGACGCCAACCGCACCCTCGGCGTCGGCGGCGCCGCCAACCCGTACGCCGGTCGCCTCTACCTCGACGGCACGTGGCGGCGCGACGTCCACGCGGGCGACGTGCGCGAGACGCGCCTCGCCGTTTCGTACCGGCTCGAGCCGAAGTGGAAACCGCTCGGCCGCCATCGGCTCGCCGCGATGGTTTCCCGCGGCGCGCAATTCGACGTCCGCGCCAACTCCTGGCTCGCGCTCGCCGGCCGCCCGTTCAGCTCCGTGCCCAACAACATCAACAACCGCGTGACGGTGCGGAATTACCTCACCGAGGGCAGCTACGCGACCTACCGCGTCGGCGATTGGCGCAAGCTGCCCGACCGCATCCGTTTCCTCGGCGTCGACTACGGGCTGGTCTTCGCCAACGAGGTCTGGGGCGCGAACAACAGCGGCGGCGAGCAGGAGTCGGACTCGGCGCTCGGCGTGGTGCAGAGCCACTTTTTCAACGACCGGCTCGTCACGACCGCCGGCTACCGGCGCGACCGGGTCGACATCTACGAGCTCGGCTTCCTCGACGACCCCAACATCGGCAACTACGTCGACCGCGACCGCGGCAAGGGCACGCGCACCGCGGCGACCGGCTACACCAGCGCGTTGGGCGCGGTCTGGCATTTCACCAGGCAGCTCTCACTCATCGCCAACCGCTCGACCAACCAGGGCGTGCCGTCGTTCACGCGGAAGACCTTCCCCGACGGCAACCTCGCGCCCGCCTCCAAGGGCACGGGCGAGGATTATGGTCTCGGTTTAGACCTGCTGGAGGGCCGCCTCAACGCGAAGGTCGTCTACTTCACCTCCTACGAGCAGGGCCGCATCACGACGACGGGCTTCGGCGGCGCCGCCGCGCGCAACACGCGCGTGATGGACGCGTTCGCCTCCGTGCTCGTGGGCGCCGGCCGTCCCTACAGCGCGTCGCAGTGGGAGCCCACCTACCGCCAGCTCACGCCGCCCGCGACCGCCGCCTCGTCGGACTTCGAGGCCGAGGGCTACGAGGCCCGCCTCACCGCCAACCTCACCCGCAACTGGCGCCTCGTGGCCAACTACTCGTACACCGACTCCATCCGCCGCAACGTCGCGAGCGAGATCGCCGCCTGGTACGGCTTGAAAACCGAGAACGGGCGCCTCGTGCAGGGCGTTTCCCAGGATGCCACCGGCCGGTGGGTCGTGAACCGTTCGGCATTCGAACCGGGCGGCGCCGTGGTGAAGTGGCTCGACCTCGGCGCCCTTCATCCGGAGGCCAACGTCTCGACCCTCACGTCGGGGACTTCCACGACGATCGCACAGGAGGTCTACAACCTCATCGTGAACATGAACGACGACAAGGAGCAGGAGGAGCGCCGCTGGGGCGTCCGCCCGCACAAGGTCAGTTTGTTCACCGCCTATGACTTCCGCGAGGGCCGCCTGCGCGGGCTCACCGCCGGCGGTGGCTGGCGCTGGCGCAGCGCCAACGTGATCGGCGAGGACTCGCAGGGGCGCGAAATCACCGGCCGTGTCATCACCGCCACCGACCTCATGCTGGCCTACGCGTTCAAGCTCCCCCGCGTGCCCGGCCGGCTGCGTCTCCAGCTCAACGTCGCCAACGTGCTCAACAACACGCGGATCATCCCGGTGCGCCTCGCCACCGGCGCCGCGGCGCCCGACGGTTTCCTGCTCCCCGGCGGCCGCGGCGTCGCCTACGCGCGCTACGACCTCGTGGCCCCGCGCGAACTGCGGTTCACCACCACGTGGAATTACTGACGCGCGGCCGCGCCACCCGACGAAACCGCCGGGTTTCCTTCCGTCCGGAACCGGTTACTTTCCCCGCATGAACACCCTCCGTCTCACCCGCGTGCTTGCCGCCGTCGTCCTCGCCGCCACGTTCAACCTCCCCGCCGCGGCCCGCGATCGCGCCGAGGAGAAGCGCGACGAGGTGCGGCGCATGCGCGACCAGGTGCTCGCTCAACTCTACGAGGCCCACCCGGGAGCGAAGGCCCGGATCCGCGACGCGGCCGGCTACGCCGTGTTCTCCAACGTCGGCATCAACGTGCTCTTCGCCAGCGTCGCCGGCGGCAGCGGGATCGTCGTCGAGCGCCGCACCTGGCGCGACACCGAGACGTTCATGAACATGGGCTCCGCCGGCGTGGGCCTCGGGCTCGGCGTGAAGGACTTCCGCGTGGTCTTCGTCTTCAGCGACCTCGGGCGTTTGCGGGAATTCGTCGAGAAGGGCTGGGACTTCAGCGGACAGGCCGACGCCGCCGCGAAATCCGACGACAAGGGCGCCGCCGTCTCGGGCGCCGTCACCGTCATGCCCGGCGTCGAGGTCTACCAGCTCACCAAGAACGGCGTCGCGCTGCAGGTCACGCTCCAGGGCACGAAATACTGGAAGGACCGCGACCTGAACTGACGCGCGTCGAAAACCCGCCCGACGCCGCCAAACGGCTCGACGGTCCGCGCGCCGGACCCTAAATCTCCGATCACCCCGCGGGCCGTCGCCCGCCCGACCGCAACCCCCCCGAACATGAAGACGACCCTGACCTCGCCGGCGTCCACGCGCCGCCGTTTCCTCGCCCAAGCCGCCGCGGTTGGCGCGATCGCCGGCGCGCCCGCGTTCCTGCGCGGACGCGACCTCAACAGCCGTCTGAACATCGCCTTCATCGGCGCCGGCGGTCGCGCGCGCGCCAACCTGTCCGAGCTCACCCGTCCCCCGGGCGGCGCGGCCCGCAAGGCCGCCAAGGGCGCCGAGGTGTTTTCGGGCCCGCATCCCGACGAGAACGTGACCGTCCTTTGCGACATCAACCGGCTCTCGCTCGACGCCGCCGGGAAGGATTTTCCGCAGGCCCGGCGCGTCACCGACTTCCGGAAGGTCTTCGACCATGCGAAGGAGTTCGACGCGGTCGTGGTTTCCACCGCCGAGCACACGCACGCGTTCGCGACCTACCTCGCGCTCAAGCACGGCAAACACGTCTACTGCGAGAAGCCGCTCGCCTATAACATCTGGGAAACGCGCCTCATCCGAGAGACGGCGGCGAAATATCCGCACCTCTCCACCCAGATGGGCAATCAGGGCCACGCCTCCGCGCAGCGCCGCCTCATCCGCGAGATCCTCGCCACCGGCGTCATCGGCCCCGTGCGCGAGGTCCATGTCTGGGCCGACCGCGCCTGGGGGCTGCAGGACGCGGCGTCGGCGGACAAATTCGACCGGCCGCATGGGTTTCACGAGGGGGTGCAGATCACGGGCCGTTTCCCGGAGGCGATGACGCCCCCGCCGCACTTTGACTGGGACCTGTGGCTCGGGCCCGCGCCGGCTCGACCCTACCACGCGACCTACTTCCCGGGACCGCGCTGGTACCGCTGGTGGGACTTCGCCAACGGCACGATGAGCGACCTCGGCAGCCACGACAACGACGTGCCCTTCACCGTGCTCGACCTCTGGCGCGTCGACGCGACCGGACGCCGCGTGCTGGCGCCCGTCTCTGTCGAGTCCGTCTCGCCCAACGTGCCGGTCCCCCACCCCGAGTTGGCGCCGGCGACGCTGCGCGCGACGTTCCAGTTCGCCGCGACCGGCGCGCAGCCCGCGTTGAAGCTTGTCTGGCATCAGGGTGACAGCCGCCCGCCGGGCTGGACGCCCGCGTGGGGCCGCCGCTCCAGCGTGTTCATGGGCGAGCGCGGCATGCTGCTCGGGGACGGCAAGCTCCTACCCGAGGAAAAATTCAAGGACTTCAAGGCGCCGGCCCCGACGCTGCCGCGCTCTCCGGGCCACTGGGCCGAGTGGGTGCTGCACGCCAAGGGCGAAGGTCCCGCGCCCGGCTCGAACTTCCAGTACTCGGGCTGGACGACGGAGACCAACCACCTCGGCAACGTCGCCTACCGCACCGGAAAGAAGCTCGAGTGGGACCACGTGAACCTGCGCGCGACGAACGCGCCCGAGGCCGCGCCCTTCATCCGCCGCCCGGCCTATCGCGCCGGCTGGCAAGGCATCCTGCCGGGTTGAACGCCATGCACCGCCGCGAATTCCTCGGAGCCGCCGCCGCCACGGCCGCGCTCGCCGTCGTACCCCCGCTTCCCGCCGCCGCCCCGGGGCGCAAGCTGCGCAAGGCGATCATGTACTCCACCATCGGCATGAAGGGCTCGGTGCTCGAGCGCTTCACCGCGATGAAGGCCGCCGGCTTCGAGGGCGTCGAACCGCTCGGCGCCATGAACCGCGAGGAGGTCGTCGCCGCGTTCCAGGCCACCGGGCTCGGCGCCGCCAGCGTCTGCTGCCACATCCACTGGGTGAAGCCGCTCTCCGCGCCCGACGAACCCACGCGCCGTCTCGGGTTCGAGGGCCTGCAGCTCAGCCTGCAGGACGCGCACGCCTACGGCGCCGGCAGCGTGCTGCTCGTGCCGGGCGTCGCCCGCAACGGCGTGACGTATCAGGATTGCTGGGACCGCTCGATCGCCGAGATCCGCCGCGCCATCCCGATCGCGCGCGACCTCGGCGTGCGCATCGCGATCGAGAACGTCGGCAACGACTTCATCACCACGCCGCGCCAGGCCGTCGATTACCTCGACGCCATCAACAGCGAGTGGGTCGGCTGGCATTTCGACATCGGCAACGCCGGGCGGTACGGGCCGGCGGAGGCCTGGATCGCCGCGCTCGGCCGGCGCATCCTGCGCATCCACGTGAAGGACTTCACGTCGCAGCCCCCGGCCGCCGGGGCGCGCGCCGCCGAGCGTCCGCGCCTTCTCGACGGCGAGACCAACTGGCCCGCCGTGATGCGCGCCCTCGACGCCGCCGGCTACGCCGGCTGGGCCATCACGGAGCAACCCGGACCACAGACCGCCGACGTCGCGACCGCGCGCGACATGACCGCCCGCCTCGACCGCATCTTCGCCCTCTGAAGTCGCGCCTCCTCCACCCTGTAACGCATTCCGTGCCGCAGCCGCGGCAACGAGCGGGACATTCACCACGGAGCCGCTGCGGCACGGAGGAGAGTGAGTGACCGGATGAACGGCCAACGGCGTTGGGGTCGGCACGACGCCTCCCAGCTCTTCCCTGCCTTCCTGTTAAAAACGTCCGAAGTTTTTCCACGCTAGCTCCGCGGGTTTGAACCTCGGATGGACGCGGATTCACCCGCGGCGACCCGTCCCCCTTTTCAGTTTTTTGTTCGGCCTATTGTCTCCCCGAGGGCGAACCACGTCGGGACACCAAGACGCGCGAATTGAGTACCAAGTCTTCCCGGGATTAGGGTTCCTTGCCT
>JBJTCH010000165.1:0-3340 GCA_046091745.1 Opitutaceae bacterium | reverse complement strand
TCCAGATGACCAGCGGCAGGGGCCCGTCCGCCTTCTCCGGCACGAACAGGTCGAGCTTCTGGCGCTCGTGCCCGTTGACGACGTAGGCGAGGTCGCGATGGGCCCTCACGCCCGCCGGGACGATCGCGGCGGCCGGGGCCGACCCGGGACCGGGTTGGGCCGCCGCGAGGGGAGGGAGGGGCAGCAGCGCGGAGAGAATCAGCCGCGGCGCGGCGCCGTCCTCGGTCGCGGAGAGCCTCGCCCGCAACGCCACGCGGGAATCGGCCGGAAAATCCCAGACGAGGGCCGGCCCTTCGCGCGTCGCTTCCGGCGCCCGATGGACCGAGGTGCGGCCCGCCTGGAAGAGGTTCGCGGTCCGGCCCGCCCCGTACCCGCGGTCGGCCGCGGGATCAAAGCCGTCCTCGACCTGGGCCTTCGCTCCCGGTCCCGCCGTCCGCCGGCCCCAGGTGAGTACGTTGTAGAAGGAACCGGTGTCGCTGAGTCGCATCGCCGGCTCCGGAAACGCACCCCAGCGCATCTCGAGGTTCGGGTTCTCCGCCTAGAACAGCACCGTGATCTCCGGGGCGAAATCCGCCGTCCCTCCGTCCGCGGCGTGGACCGTCACCGCCCCCGCGGAACCGGGCGCCAGCCGGTCGGCGCGGGCGGTCGGGACCGGAAGCAGGATCGCGAGGAGGACAACGCAGGCGGGGTGCGGGTGCATGGGGAGGGGCGGTGCCAGGCTGCGCGGGTCGGAGCGCGCGGCAAAACCGGGTCTGGTCAACCGTTGAGCAACCGCGGCGGTTGACGCCCGACGGCGGGAGGCGGAGCTTCGCGCCATGGCCCGCCCCGGCCCCGTCAGCATGCGCGAGATCGCCCGCGTGGCGGGGGTTTCCGTCTCCGCCGTTTCACTCGCCCTGCGCAACCAGGCGCGGGTGTCCGCGCAGGAGCGGCGGAGAATCCAGGCGGTCGCGCGCCGGCTCGGTTACCGCCGGGATCCGGAGATCGCGCGATTGATGGAACACCTGCGCACGCGGCGGGCCCGGCGGCGGGCCAGCACGCTCGCCGTCGTCATCCCCGAGCTCGACCGGTCCGCGCTGGCGGGATGTTTTCCGGTTTCCGAGCTGCTCAAGGGCGTCCGGGCGCAGGCGGAGGAGGCCGGTTTCGCGACCGAGCTTTTTTTTCTGGCGGATGCCGGCATGACGCCGGCGCGCCTGCGCGGCATCCTGCTCGCCCGGGGCATCCAGGGGGTCGTCGTGGCCCCGTATGCGAGCGGGGTGGGCACGCTGGACATGAACGTCGACGGCTTCTGCGCGGCCACGGCGGGCTACAGCATCGTGCGGCCGCAACTCCACCGCGCGTGTCCTAATTACCTGCAGATGATGGACGAGTTGATCGACCATCTGCAGCGGATGCATTTCCAGCGCATCGGGCTGGTGATGACCTACTCCCGGGGAGGGATCGGCCACAAGCTGCTGACCTCCTCCTACCTTTTCTACCAGAGCCTGCTTCCGGCGCGGGAGCGCATCCCCATCCTGCCGCGGGAACGGGTCAACGCGCGGGAGCTCGCCGCGTGGCTGCGCCGGCACCGGCCCGACGTGGTCATCGGTTCCGGCCGGGTTTTCTCGCTGCTGCAGGGCATGGGGCTCTCCATCCCGCGCGATCAGCCGTTCGCCAACCTCGATCTCAGCGAGCCGCCGCGCCAGGCGGCCGGCATGGACCACCGCTACCAGCTCGTGGGCCGCGAGGCGGTGAATCTGGTCCTGATGCAGTTCACCTTGAATCTCACCGGGGTTCCCGCGGACCCGAAGATCGTGCTGGTCGACAGCCATCGCCGCGATGGCTTCACGCTGCCCCCGCCGGCGGGAACCCCGCCGAAGCGGGTGCGTCGCAAGCGCTTCGTCCGCGCCGAAGGCAGCTAGCCGCCCGGCTCAGCGGTAAAGCCAGTAGCGTGTGCTCTGTTCCTGGTAGACGCGGGCCTGCTCGCGCCATTGCGCGAGCCACTTCTCGACGTCGACCTGCGCGCCGCGGGCGACGATGTCGTCGAAGAACGCCTGCGAGCCCAGGTGGCGCAGGAAGCCGCTGACGTCGCGGTTCGGGCCCGGTTTGAACGGGTTCTGCGGCGAGAGTTTGCACGCGAGCTTCATCATCCAAAAGTTCAGCTCGACCGGGCGCCACGCCTCGGGGTCGGTGATCTGGATGTAGATGCCGTTGCCGTTCTTCCCGGTCTTGGTGTTGGGCATCGTGATCCGCTGGAAACGGATGCCGGGCAGCTTCGACTGGATGGCCGCCAATTCCTTTTCCAGCGCCTCGAGCGGCACGCGTTTGTGCGAGAGTCCGCGGAAGGGGTGCGCCGGGCCGACTCCCGTGCGGAAGCCGAGGTCGAAGTTCACCTTCGGGTTCGGGTCGAAGTAGGAGCCCAGGCCCGTCATCGGATAACCCTGCACCGCCTCGAAATCCTGGATGAGGCCGGAGGTCGGGATGAATTTCAGACCGGTTTCGGGCCAGCGCATCGCGCGCGTCCAGCCGCGCATCGGGATGACACGCAGGCGGCCCTTGGCGCGCTCCTCGTCGGAAATTTCCAGCACGCCAGGCGCCTCCTTGGACATCCGGGCGAGTTCGCCGATCGTGAGGCCGTGGACGTAAGGCACGCGGAACGCGCCGACGTAGTTCTGGCGCGACCAGCGCAGATCGAGCGGCGGGCCGTCGACCTTCAGGCCCCCGAGCGGGTTGGGGCGGTCAAGCACGATCACCTCCACGCCGTTTTGGAAGCAGCCTTCCATCGCCCAGCGCATGGCGGCCGCGAACGTGTAGCTGCGCGTCCCGATGTCCTGCAGGTCGATGACCAGCGCGTCGATGTCCTTGAGCATCGCCTTGGTCGGACGGCGGGGCGGGAACAGCGAGAAAACCGGCAGCCCGGTGCGCTTGTCGGTGGAGTCGGCGACCTTGGCCGAGGCGGGCGCGTCGCCGTGGATCCCGTGTTCCGGCCCGAAGAGCGCCACGAGCTTCACGCCCGGCGCACGGCGTAGCACGTCGACGGTGGGCACGCCTTTGCGGTTCACGCCGGCGGGGTGGGAGAGGAGTCCGATGCGTTTGCCCTTCACGGCCGCGAAGCCGTCGGCTTCGAGCACGTCGATGCCGAGCATCACGGGGAACACGGCGCCGCGCGGCGGCTCGTCGAGGATCGGCGGCGGCGTGAAAAGAGGTTTGGGGCCCGGGGCCTTGGTCGAGCTGCACCCGAGCAGCGCGCACACCGGCAGCAGCAGGCTGAGCGCGCGATGCAGCGGGAAAAGACGGGCGGAGCCGGACATGGCGCGCAGGTTGTCCGGCGCGCTCCGGCGCGGTCGAGCCGTTTCGCTGCGCG
>JBJTCH010000164.1:0-19481 GCA_046091745.1 Opitutaceae bacterium | reverse complement strand
TGCAGGACAAAATCACGCCGCGTGAGGCGCTGCGGCTCTTCGGGGCCCTGTACGGCGGCGGCGCCCCGGCCGAGGAATTGCTGATGCGCTTCGATCTCGAGGCGAAGGCGGATGCCGCGCTGGACACCCTTTCCGGCGGGCAGCGCCAGCGCCTCGCGCTCGCGCTCGCGTTCGTGAACCGACCCGAGCTGGTGGTGCTCGATGAGCCCACGACGGGACTGGACCCGCAGGCGCGTCGGGAACTGCTGGCGGCGATCGCACGGATGAAGACCGACGGCTGCACGGTGCTTTTGACGACGCACCACTTGGACGAGGCCGAGGAACTCTGCGACCGCGTCGCGATCGTCGATCGCGGCCGTATCACCGCGTCGGGCCGGCCGCGTGATCTCGTGGCGGCGGCCGGCGCTCCGCATACCGTGGCGTTGCGCGTGGCGGCGCCAATGGAGGCGGCGGTGCTGGCGCGTTTGCCCGGCGTTTCGGGCCTGCGCGGGGAGGGGACGGACTGGAGCTTCGCGGCGGACGACGCGACGGCGGCGGTGGCGGCGCTCGGGGCGACCTTGGCGGCGGGCGGCAACGCGCTGGTCGACCTGCGGGTGCGGCGGGCGACGCTGGAGGATGTTTATCTTGGCCTGACGCGCGGCGAGGAGGCGGCGGCATGAACGCGTTGGCCGAGCACCTGCGGATCTCGTTGCGTCTGCATTTCCGCAACCGCCTCGCGCTGCTCTACGGTTATCTTTTCCCGCTGATCTTCCTCGTGGCATTTTGGGTGCTCTACCGCCACGAACGTGTGCCGCTGCTCCGCCACATGGGTGAATTGCTGACGGTGGCGGTGCTGGGCGGCGCGTGTTTCGGGCTGCCGACGACGCTGGTGAGCGAACGCGAGCGCGGCGTGTGGCGCCGGTACCGGTTGGCGCCGGTTCCGGTCTGGGTGGTGATCGCAAGCACGGTGCTCGCGCGCTACCTGATCATCCTCACGGCCGGCCTGCTCCAACTGGGCGCGGCGCTGGCGCTGGGGATGACATTTCCCGAGCATCCTCTCTCCCTGTTGGTGGCGTTCTCGCTCGTGGCGTTCGCGTTCATCGGGCTCGGCCTCGTGATCGCGACGCTGGCCGACAACGTCCCGGCGGTGCAGGCGCTCGGCCAATGCATCTTCCTCCCGATGCTGATCATCGGCGGCGTGGCGGTGCGGCTCGCGGCGTTACCGGAATGGGCGCAGCACGTCTCGGCGTTTTTCCCAGGACGCTACGCGGTCGAGGCGATCCAGGGCTGCGTCAACGGTCCGGGCGTGGGCGGCATCCGCTTCAGTCTGCTCGCGCTCGTCCTCACCGGGGTGGCGGGGTGTGTGGCCGGGGCGCGGCTTTTCCGTTGGGACGCCCAGCAGCGGTTCGCGCGTCTGCCGGGCAAGATCTGGCTGCTGCCCGCCTTCGCGGCGTGGCTCGCCGTCGGCCTGCTCGCGGAAATCCGCGGTCGCATCGCGGTGCCCGCCGACGCCGAGCCGCCGCCGGTGGCGGCGCCGAAGACCGCGCCAATCACGCCCACCGTGGTGCCCGCGCCGTCGCCGGCCCTGGTGGCACCGGTGGCGGTTGCGCCCGCACCCGCTCCCGTGACGCCGCCGGCGCCGAAGAAACCCGATCCGGTGTGGATGAAGATTACGGCCGCCGACTGGGAGGGACTCGATTACCGCGTGCCGCCCGACCATGGGATCGTCGCGCCGATGGCGGCGCCCGACGAGGAAGTGGATGATTTCCTCAAGGAACAGATCGACAAGGTGAAGGAGCGGATGGCGACGTGGTCACCCGGAACCGATGGCGACGAGCTCTACTGCATCCGTAACCTCCTCTACATCGCCGCCGTGCCCGACGCGATCCAGTTACCGGTGGAGCGCCACCTGCCGCGGCTGGTCTACCAGCACCTGCTCGACACCTACCCGCGGGAGAACCTGAAGAAAATCCTGACCTACATTGCGCTCCATCCGCTGGAGGGTCCCGTGCTCGACGACATCTCGGAGCTCGGCGTCGAGGGCTCGGCGGGCGATCCGATGCTCGTCCGCGAGCGCGCCTATTTCTACGCGATCAAGTTTCTCGCCCGCGTGACGGGCCGCCTCAACGAGTAGCCTTCCGCCGTGCCGCTTCCCACCCGTCAGGCCGTCCGCACCGGACTCTTCCTTCTGTTCGTGATCACGCTCGTCTGCCTGCCGTTCGCGGTGTTCGGCGAGGAGTTCGTGCTGCCGTTGCTGAAAACGCGCGAGCAGCAGGTGGGCGCCCTCACGCTGATCGCGGTGGCGTTGCTGGCGGCCGACTCGGTCGCACCGGTGCCGGCCACGCTGGTCATCATGTACCTCGCGGCGAAGGCCGGTTGGGTGGCGGGCGTCATCGGCGGCACGTTGGGCATGAGCGCCGGCGTGGTGGCGGCCGCGTGGCTCGGCCGCGTGGCGGTCGGCCGGATCGCGCCGAAGTTTTTTCCCGACGCCGAACTCGCGCGGCTGCGCGACTCGCTGCAGAGCCGCCTCGGCCTCACGCTCGCCTGCCTGCGCAGTGTGCCGGTGCTCGCCGAAGCCTCGGTGATCATCGCGGCGGCGATGGGCATCCCGGTGCGCCGCATCGTGCTGGTCACGCTGATCCCCAACTTCCTCGTGGCGCTGGTCTATTCGCTCGCCGCCGACGATTCGTTTGCCACGGCGGTGATCACGTTCCTCGCGACGATGGTGGTTTCCTACGCCGTGTGGCGGCTCGTGCCGGCGCCGCGCCGCGAGTGATTTCGAATCTTTGCGCCGCTTGAGCCTTTTGGCGGCCAAGTTTCGAGATGGCCGTGAGGAGGCGCAGAAGACGCGAGAGATGGGGTTTCGCCGCGGATCTTTTACCGCGGATAGCTCAGATGGCACAGATGGCTCGGCCAGCGTGGCCGCGGAGAGCTCTTTTCCGCGTTTTCCGGGTGTTCCGTGGGCCCAATCCGGTTTCGTGTCTTTCGAGTATTTTGGGGTGAACCCTCGGATCCCTTTCTGAAGGAGCTTCAGAATTTCAGGCGGTCCGCGGGCCAGCTGAGGCGGCGGGCGGTTTCCGCGGCCCATGTCCACGCGTCACGGTTGGCGCCGGGCAGGCTGACGGGCTGGCGTTCCGCGGCCATCGCGACGGCCTGTGGCACGTCGAGGAAGCGCAACACGTTGAGATAATCCGGGCCCTCGCGGTGCGACGCGGGTGCTTCGCGCAGCTCCACGGCGGTCAAGCCGTCGATGAAGAGCGAAGCGTAAACCGCGTTCACCGCTTGATCGCGATGGCCGACGAGACGCACCGGCGTATCTCCGAAAAGCTCGGGCGAGCGCAACGCTGCGACCGCGCGGCGGATGTCCCACACGCGCATGCCGTCGACGGTCTGACCGAGCAGCAGGTAGCGACGGCGGACCTCGTTCTGGTCGGCGGCGTTCAACGTGGAGGCCGTCGGTCCCAAACCGCGCGGAAAGAAGGTCACCACCGCGGCGCCCGCGGGAGCGGTTGGCGGCGGCTCGTCGCGATCGACGACACGCAGGATCACCTCCGTGGGGTGGCCGCCGCCGGTGGGAGGACGAACCAGCAGGGGAAGGCGCACCGGACCTTGCGTGGTGAATTCCCAGCGTGAGCCCGAGGTGTCGCCGCCGGTTTTTGATAACCGCAGGGGCTCCTCCGAGGCGGGCCAGCCGGCGAAGGATTTCGCGCGCAGATCATGCCGCCAGCCGTCGCGCGCGGTTGTCCAGGTAACGTTGTCGGCGGGAAGTGCGGGATGGGCCGCCGCGACAAAAGTCTCGTGGATCTTCGTGGTGCGTTCGTCGGTTGGTTTGGTGCCCGGCGCGAAGACCCGCAGGTCGCGCGGCTCGAAGAGTTTTTCGGCCGCCGTGGTGATCAGCGGCTCCTCGCGTTTCAGGAAGCGGTTGAACCAGCGGAACGCCGGCACTTGCAGGTCCTGGGTGTCCTTGTGCGGGCCCTCGGTGATGAGGAGGCCGAGGAGATCCGACGTCTTGTGCAGCGCGTAGATCCGCGCGGCGGCGGAGTGCACGCGGATCACGCCGTCCAGCGGGAAGATCGGATCCTTGTCGGAGTTGGCGATGAGCAACGGACGCGGTGCGAGCAGGGCGGCGAGGTGGCCGTAGTCCCAGCGGTGCGTGTTCACGAGGTACATGCAGTCGCAGTGGCCCTTGACGACGCCGTCGACGACGTGGTTGTGCAGGTCCGTGATGCCGGCGACGGGCACGGCCACGCGGATCCGCTCGTCGAGCGCCGCGGTGTACCAGGTGTAGGCGCCGCCGCCGGAGCGGCCGGTCATGCCGATCCGCTCGGGGTCGACCTCGGGCCGGGACTGCAGGTAGTCGATCGCGCGCACGCCGTTCCAAGCCTCGACGCCGGCGGGCGCGTAGCCGCGGGAGTTCCACCAGTACATGCCGAAGCGCCGCGTGCCGTGGTGCACGCCCTCGAGTTCGCCGAGCTGGATCGTGTCGATCGCGAGGCAGACGTAGCCGTGGCGCGCGAACCACGCGCCGTGGTGCTGGTAGCCGGTCTTGTTGCCGAGGACCGTCTCGCCGTCCTTCACGAGGGCGTGACCGCAGGCGTAGAGGATGGCGGGAGCTTTTTTTCCACCGAGCGTACGCGGCACGTAGAGGTTGGCCGTCACATATAGCCCGGGCAGGGACTGGAAATGGAGCTTCTCGACGGTGAACTCCGCGTGTTCGACGCGTCCGGTCACGACCGGCTTCAGATCGGTGCGCTCGGGCAGCGGCGAAAGCCCGAGCATTTCAAGGAGCTGCTCACGGTAGGTTGCGCGGCGGGCTTTCCAGTCTTCGAGCGTGCGGATGTCGGCGAGCGATGCTCCCGCGAGGCGGGCGGTCTCGGCGCGGAAGTACTCCGCGAACATGAGGTCGGCGGGGCCGGGAACGGACGGCGGTGCGGACGCGGCGGAGAGTGCCGGGAGGAGTAGCGCGGAGGAGAGAGCCGAAGCGAGCCACAGGCGGGGAGTTTTCACGCGGGGCGGGGTTGAGACCGTGAACGTGCTGCTGCGCCGTGGCGGAAGGCGATTCCGAAGTGGGCGGTGGGTGAACAACCACCATGAACCCAGCGCGGCTCTGCCTCAACCCGAGGTGAGTTCAATTGGAACGCTGAGGGCCCGCCGTAAGGGGTCAGGCCCGCCGTAAGGGGTCAGGGCGTTCGTTGTTCAGAAGCCTGCTGGATAAACATTGAACGCCCTGACCCCTTGGGGGGCGCGTCAGGCGGGGAGGAAGCGGTGTTCGATCGACCAGTGGCGGGTTTCGCCGGGGGGGATCGCGAGGTTGAGGTACGGTTCGACGGAGACGGTGCGGGCGTTGGCCCAGACGGGGCATTCGTCGGGGACGAAGTCGGTCGAGAACGTGACACCCGGCAGGACGGGATGATCGAGCGCCACGGTGAGCGGGCGACCCGGAGGCAGCGCCAGCAGCGCGAATTGGTCGTCCTTGGGTGTGAAGAACGGGCGGCGAAACGTGAGGATGCCCTCGGCATTGATCGCAAAGCCCGGATTTTCCGGCAAGGTTGTGCCCGCCGGGAGGCGCACGCGGGCGCGCCCTTCGCTCAGGGCCCAGAACGGGTGTGCAAACCATTGCAGGTTGAGCGCGGTGGTCCCGACGTTGGTGAGCTGCGTGGCGGAGAGGAGGGCGCGATCGCGCAATTCCACCTTGCGGCTTAACTCGCAGGCGAAGCCCGCGACCTCTTGGCGCGTCTGGAAGACCAGCTGGGTGGCGTCGCCGCTGACCGCCCAAGTGCAGGGCTCCTCGAGCTTCACCTCGTTGCCAGGGCCGGAGGCGAGGCGGCCGATCCCGATGCCGAGCCCTTCCGCGCCGCGCCACGTCAGCGGGCGGCCGTCGCGTGTGCGGTGACGCAACGACTCGGGCAAGCCCTGGCCGTTGAACGGGGTCGGCTCGGGGTGCGGGTACTCGGGGCCGCTCACCAGCGGGCCCCTCGCCGCGTCATGCACCTGCCAGATGTAGCCGCCGCGGCAGTAGCGTGCACCGCGGCGCGCGGCATCGTCGGCCGGATCGAGGAGATCGACCTGCAAGATGCGGTTGGTGAGGCGCAGCATGGATGCCTTCAGCCGGTCAATTCAGTGGAACGACGGATGGACGCGGATGGACACCGATGCGGACAGGCGACCACCGCGTATTCCTTAATGGTCTATTGTGATGGCCTGGGGTGAGACGCGCGGAAATCCCACGGCCGATTCCTCCGTCTCCGGGTCGGTCCGTGTTCATCCGCGGTTACCCCGTTTCCTTTTCGCTCAATGCAGGCGGCGGACACGTACGGTCATCGAGTTCTCGTTCAGTCGTAGCGCGTAGGATCCGAGTGGGCGCGCCTCGATGGTGATCTCCTGGCCGAGCAACTCGAACGGGATGGCCTCCTGGCCTTCCCACACCTGGCCCGTGTCCAGGACGAAGCGATTGGAGCCCTGCCAGGCGGTGACCTTCGCCTTCATCGGTGGTTGGGTGCGCCAGTCGCCGGTGATCTTTTGCAGGCCAAATTTTTCCCAATAGCGCGAACGGATCACCGCGGCTTCGGCGGGGGAAGCGCCGGTCGGGGCGTCGGGCGAGGATGGAGCGGGTGCGGTCGCAGTGGTGGCGGCAACGGTTTGCCGCGCGACGTGATAACGGATCAGCGCAGCGTCGATCACGCCGATCTGGTCGGGGCTCAGCCGGTCGAGGCCGGCGCGTTTCCATTCGGCGGGTGACAGCAGGGACTGCAGGCCGGGGAACGAATCCTGCGCGGCGAGCGCGCCGGTCGTGGCGAGGCAGACGAGGAGCAGGCGAACTTTCATGGCGGGGAAAAGTGATTCGGGGCGGACGTTCATCCGTTCCGCCCGCCGCCGTTGACGGCGCGGTGGAAGCGGTCGCCGGGGAGGATGGAGCGGGCGCGGACGATTTCGCCGGTGAAGGCGGATCTGTAGATCGAAGACAGCAGGTCGAGCGTGCGGCGACTTTCCTCACCCGAGACGGCCGGGCGCGTGCCGGCGTCCATGCTCGCGACCAAGGCGGCGAGCTGGGCCTCGTGCGTGGAGCCGACGTCGGGCGGCGCGGCGCGCCATTGTTCAGCCAGTCCGGCGGGTGCGGCCGGCGCGGGGGTGAAGCGCCAGTTCTCCCCCGTGTAGGAGTAGAGATGCGTGAGTTCCACGGTCGCGTGCTGGAAGTCGAGCCGCAGGTACGTCTCCTGTCGCGGACTGAGGGCGCTATTGGTGACGGTGGCGATGGCGCCACTGGCGAAGGTGATCAGCGCGGCCGAGACATCCTCGACCTCGACCGCGCGGTCCAGCGTCGCGGCGACGGCGCGCACCTCGGTCCAGTCGCCGAGGAGGTGCAGGAGGTGATCCATGGTGTGGATACCGAGCCCCATCGTGGGCCCGCCGAACGCGTTCGCCCAGGTCGAGCGCCACGGCACCGCGTAGTAGGCGGCGTCGCGAAACCACAGGGTGTTGGCGACGGCGACCAACGGACGGCCGAGGTGGCCCGCGGCCAGCAACGCGCGCAGGTGCGCGGTCGAGGAGGCGAAGCGCATTTGAAACACGCAGTCGGTGAAGCGCCCCGTGCGGGCCTCGGCCGCGGCGAGCACGTCGAGGTCGGCGAGCGAACCGCACAAGGGTTTCTCGCACCAGACCCACGCGCCGGCCTCCATCGCGGCGACGCTCATCCCGAGGTGCAGCGCGGGCGGCGACGCGATGATCACGAGGTCGGGGCGGGTGGCCGCCAGCATCTCGGTGTAGTTGGTGAACGTTCCCGCAATGCCCCACTTGGCGGTGAAAGCCGCGGCGCGGGCGGCGTCGACGTCCATCGCGGCCACGAGTTCCACCCGTGCTTGGGTCGCCTGGACGGCGCGGGCGTGGGTGTCGCCGATGCCGCCGGTGCCGGCGAGAACAGCGCGGTAGGTCTGCTTCATGCGGCGATGGGTGGGACGGTTCGATTCAGGCCTGAAACCCGCGGTTCACTCCTGGGTCGACCAGCCCTCGGGCCAATGCGTGCCGGGCGCGGGGCGCCAGTAGATGTCGCGGTCGATCCGCGGCGGGTGGTGGCGGTATTGCTCCGTCAGACGGAGTTTGGTGCGCAGATGGTCGGCGAGGTTCTCTCCGTAGACGAACGTGGTCTCGGAAACGGTGGAGATGGCGATCACCTCGGTCGGGGAGTTCTCGACGAGGTCGAGCAGGTCGCGGGTGTTGGCCAGCTCGAGGTCGATGGCGTCCTGCAGCTTCCGCTCGCAGGCGGTCCGCGCGGCGGCGTCGGACTTGGGGTCGAGCCAGCCGTAGACCGTTTCGCACCACACGCAGAAGTTCCGCATGGTCGTGGCCCACGCGAGGAAAGCGCGGGCGCGGTCGCGCAGGTCGCGGAACACCGGCTCGCCCGCGGCGGTCGATTCGAGGCGGCTGATCAGCGCGCGCATGCGAGGGAGGACCTCTCGATCCATGTCGGCGGCCATCTTCGCGCCGGACTCGCGGGTGATGAGATCGAAGAGCACATCCTTGCCGAGGTCGTTCAAGCCGGGGTTGTTGAACTGGAAGCAGCCGTGGCGCGCGTAGTACTCGCGCTCGGCGGCGGGCACGGCCTCGAGGTCCGGCACGAACGGCCGGTCCCACGAGCGCTGCCAGCAGAAGCCGAACACGCTGAAGAGCGGGATGAAGGGCTGCCACATCACCGCTTCCTCGAAGTCGTCCCACGCCTTGACGAGGTCGTTCGCGCGGGCGGGACCGACGAGCCGCCGGGCGAACGCGCCGAGCGCCTCCTCGACCGGCTGGTCGGGCAGGAATTGCGCCGCCTGCAGGGCGGCGGGGTTGGGCCAGTACGGCGTCGCTGTGGTGTGGGCGAGACCGCCGAGCGCGCTGAGCCGGTCGATCCCGGTGGCGCGCGCCGCGAGCAGCTTGGCATGGACCGCGCGCGGGAACGGCACGCCGAGCAGCGGTTCCTGGTTCCACACGCCGCACGGCGAGTAGTGCAGGACCGGCTCGATGCCCTGCGCCCGCGACTGCGCCAGCACGCCGGCCTCGGCCGGATCCATCGTGGTGTGGAAGATGCTGCCGGCGACGCCGAGGTTCTCGGCGTACTTAGGATGCGGATACGGTAGCGAGTAGCCGCGCACGAGCAGGGACGGCGCCTCGTAGGCGACGTGCGGGCCCATGCCGGCCTTGATGTGGTCGTGCTCCACCTTGAAGGGCTCGATGCGCAGGATGACGTCGAAATCGGGGTTCAACGGCGCCGCGGCGTCGCGCAGGTTATGCAGGAAACGCGCGATGCTCTTGCCCGCGGCTTCGGCGACCTTCTCATGGCTGCGCCACTCGCGGATCATGTAGGGTCCGCCGTTGCGGCCGACGTAGAGCGACGCGGTGTGCTCGAAGCCCGAGCCGCTGTCATTGGTCCAGATCGACAGGTAAGAGAGGTCGGGCACGCGCCGCAGCAACCCCTGCAGGGCCTCGCGGAAGTGGCGGCGGGTGATGGGGTGATCCTGGGCCAGCGTGTAGCGCGGGAGGCGGGAGCGGAACGGATGGTCGACGCGCGCGCCGCGGAGCGTGGGGTATTTCTGGAAGAATCGCTCGGGGAAGGTGCGCGGCTCGAACATGCACACGCCGGGGCGCAGGCCGTACTTGCGCCCGAGCTCCGCCAGCTTGGCGAGCTGGTTGAGGTTCGCGTCGAGATACATCGCCGGCCACAGGCCCTTCGTGAGCTCCGTCGCCACGAAGTGGTTGAAGCCCGGCAGGTACGAGTAGAACTGCGGGTAATACTCGAACGCCACGAGGTCCTCGTGCGGCATCTGCCCTTGAAGGCTGTTCACCTCGCAGTGCGTGAAGCCCGCCTCGGCCAGCGCCGCCACGTACTGCTCGGGATCGAAACCGCGCGCCGAGCGCCAGTACTGCGCGTAGCAGGCGTCCCAATGCGGCCGGTGCCACCCGAAACTCGCCGGCAGCAGCACCCCCGCGGCGAGTTTCTCCCGCGCCAGCGGACTCGCGCCGTTGGCCAGCAGTCGTACCGCCGCGAACAGGAAAGAGCCGTGCGTCGCGATGATCTCGCCCGAGCCATCCTCGGCCACCCGCAGCCACATCCATGCCGTCGCCTCCCGCGTCTTGGCGGGCAACTTCTCCGCCGGCACCCAGCCGCGCGACGCGAGCGCGACGGTCACGCCGCCGGGTGCCGGCGCGACTGAGGGCGCGGCGGTGGCGCCGGTGAGCTTTGCCAGTTCGGACGCGGCCGTGGCTTCACCGGGCGAACCGGCGGCGGGATGGAAAACCCGACGAATGACGGGTAGGGAAGCGGCGGGGGTTGGCATCAGGAAACGGGTCAAATCACTCGGCCGCGCCGGCGACCGAGTCAAAGGCAACGTGCGCCGGCCAGCGCGCGGCGCGGGAAAGTAATCACGGCGTAACAAAGCGCGGTACCGTCCGCGCCGTGGGATGCGTGCCAGCGAGAGGGAGTGAGGAAGAAAGCGGCGAGATTGAATACCCGCGCCGAAAAACGATCCAGGGATGAACGATCACCGACGCACACTAGCGGATATTTCGACGACTCCCTTCCTGTGGCCGGGGCCCGGTTGCCACGGCCGATGTGCGGAATCCGTACGGCGAGTCGCTGAAACGGCTTTCCGATTCAAACCAGCGCCCCGGGCGCCGGCCACAGGCGATGAAACGTCGTTCAGCGTTGATCAGGCCCGACCAACGCTTTCCCGGCCGCCTCAGCGGCCGAGGTATTTGTCGCGGCCCTTGACGAGAGCCTCGATCTTCCTGTCGGCGATGGAGCGTTTCACCATCCAGAAACCGCAGTCGGGATGGACCCAGCGCACGCGTCCCGCGCCGACCTTGCGCTCGACGGCCTCGATGCGCGCGGCGACTTCGTCGGGCGTCTCGATGTGGTTCACCTTGATGTCGAGGACGCCGACGCCGAGGGCGATGCGCTTGTCGATGCCCTTGAGGGCGTCGAGATCGGCGGCCGGGCGGTGGGCGAGCTCGAGGACGAGATGGTCGGTGTGCAGGGCATTGAGGAAGCCGAGCAGCTTCTTCCAGTTGCCCTTCTGGATCGTCTGCCCGCCGTAATTGCCGAAGCAGAAGTGCACGGCGCGCTCGGTGCCGGCGTCGATCGCGTCGAGCACGAGGTTCATCGAGGCGGCCGCGAGGGGAGCGTCGGAAGGGTTGCCGGGGATGTTGGCCTCGTCGACCTGCACGCACTGGGCGGGGAGTCCCTTCACCTGCGCGGCGAGCACCTCGCCGAGCGCCATCGTGAGCCGGTCGAAGTCGCGGTAGTGGTGATCGAGCAAAGTGCGGGCCAGCATGTAGGGGCTGGTGACGGTGAACTTGAACGGCCCGCCCGCGACGGCGGCGGCGCGCTGGCAGTCGGCCAGCAGGTTGAGCGAACCTTCGCCCAGGCGGTCGACGACCACGCCCGCCGGCTTGCGGCGGAAACCCATCGGGTGATGGCGCGAGAACTCGTCGGTGATCGAGCGGCCCACGACCGAGGACACGCCGGACATCGGACGGATGAAGTACTCGATCATCCCGTTGGTGTCGGGATGATTGACGTCGAAACGGTACAGCTCGCCGTCGGTGGGCAGGTCGATCCCAGCCTGCCGTTGCAGGTCGAACACGACCCGCGTGGCGTCGATCACCGCCTGCTCGCTCGGGAGCGCGGCGAGCCAGTCCGGGATCGGGTAGGAGCCGACGGTCGTGGTGAGGATGCGCGGAAACTTCGGGATCTTTGCGTTGGGCATGGGGAAACCGCGATTGGGGCCTCCGTGCCGCACAGGCTCAAACCGAAACTCACGATATCATGGAATCCAGCGACATGGCGTGCGCATGATGCCTAGCGGCGGGACGGCTTGGATTGGTTCGGTGCGGTTGAGTTTTACCCGCTACGGATTCCCCTCGGGTCGTCTCTGCTTTGGGTAGCCCAAACCCTCGGAGTGTCCGGCCGCCAGCCGCGTACCGATCTGGACAAAAACATTGAACGTCCTGACACCATGCCGATGGGGTCAGGGCGTTCAATGTTTCAACCGGTTGGCTGTTCCGATTTAATGAGGTGAGTGGGTCGCGGTGGTTTCGCGGACTTGATATAATCCTTAAAATACTGCCTTACAGAGTTCTACGTAATTTATTACGATGGTTTCAGCTCCAGCTGGCGTGCGCGATGAACCGAAGGAGTCAGGGCGTTCAATGTTCAAACCATCAGGCAGATTGAACAACGAACGCCCTGACCCCTTAGGCGGCGGGCGAGCGTTTTCAGCGGCTGGCGGCGGCTGTGCGGGCGAGGAGTTCGCGCGACTTCGCGACGATGCGGTCCTCAAGGCCAGGTGCCCACGGGCCGGGTTGGCCGTAGGGCACCATCGATGTCTCGCCCTCGTAGCGGCCCTCCTTGAGGACGCGCTCGCTCGGGATGTACGCCATCACGTCGTTGGAGTAGCCGAAGACCCAGATCTTCTCGCCTTCCTCGCGGCGGAGGCGCAGCGCGTAATCGACGACGACCTCGCCGCCGAGCGCCACCCACGAGAGGCCGCCGAGGCGCCAGGCCTGCACGGGGTAGTCGTACTGCAGGAGCTTGTCGCCGCGGGTGCGGATGAGTTCCCGCACGGAGGCCGCCCATGCGCGGTGCATGCCTTGATTGGCCTGCTGCTTGGTCTCCGCCTCGCGCAGCTGCTCCTCGGTGGGGCGGCGGGAAAAGTTCAGCGTGATGTCCTCCAGCGCCGAGGCGAAGCCGCCCTCCACCGGCGTGAGGGGACGCATGAGCGCGCGGTCGGCGGCGTCGGCGAGTGCACGGCCATGGTCCTCGGCGTATTTCTCCTCGCGGCGCGGGCCGGGATTGATGTCCGCGCCGCACCCGATGGTGAACAGCACGTTCGCGCCGGGGTGACGCTTCTCGAGCTCCACCATGGCGCTGCCGGCGTAGTCGCCATGCCACTTGAAGATGCCGAGCGTGGTGTTGTGGCAGGCGTAGGAAACGAGGAGCGCGCGCAGCGTGCCGTCGGCGCCGCGCACGGCGAGGACCGGCACGCGGGGATCGAAAGGCCCCTTGAGTTTACCCGCGGCGCGCAGGGCGACGACGTCCTTCTCGGGGTTTTCGCGGCGGTTGAAACCGAACTGCGCCTCGTCCACGCCCCAGGCGATCCGCGCCGGAGCCAACGCGGCGAGCGCGGCGTCGGCCGCGCGGATCATGCGCTGCTCGAGGTCGCGGGTGTAGGCGATCGACTTGGCGAGACCGTCGGGCGGAAGGATCTGGATGCCGTTGAGATTACCCGCGAGCTGCGGCGAGCAATGCGTGTGCGAGACGTTCACCATCACCGCGCTGCGCGGCAGGCCGTGGCGGCGGACGATCTCGGCGGCGACGCGGTCGGTCGACTGGCGCGAGATGCCGCACTGGTCGAGTGTGAGCAGCACGCCGCGGTTGCCGGCGGGATCGGCGATCGCGAGAGCCTTCGCCCACAGCTCCTGCGCGGTGCCCTCGGCGGGTTTGTCGCGTGACGCGTAGCCGGTCATCCAGAGTCCGGCCGGCGGCGTGATATTTTCGCGGGCCGTGCCGGCGCGCCACGAGGCGGCCGAGGCGGCGGCGAGCGGAGCGAGGACGACGGCGAGCAGCGGCGCGAGAAAGGCGGCCGCGCGACGGAGCGGGGTAGGCGCGTTCATGGACGCGAGTAACCCGCGGCCGTGCTGGCCAGGCAAGGCATTCCCCGCCCGCCGGCGCGCCCGGCTCCACTCAGAACACGCCCTTGAGCCCGAAGGTCCAGAACGTGCCCACAACGTAGTCGGAGAGCAGGTACGACGGGTCGATCTGGTAGCGGTACTCCGAGACGTTGAACAGATTCCGCACTTGGAAGAACGCGCCGAGGCGCGGTGAGATCTGCCAGCCGCCGTTGAGGTCGACCATGGTGCGGGCCTTGCGCCACGTGATAACGCCCGAAGAGGTCATCGGCGTGTCGTCCGTCCACTTGCCGCTGGCGCCGCACGAGAGACGCCCGAGGCGGTAACTGAGCGTGCCGCCGAGCATGTGCGGCACCATCGCGGCGCGCGGCGTGGAAGCGTAGGTGCGGGTGTAGCTCGCGGAGGCGTTCAGACCGCGCAGCGCGCCGGGCAGGAACGAGAGCGCCTGGCTGTACTCGAGGGTCATGCCGCGCACCTGCGCCGTGCCGTCGCGATTCCCGACCGAGAGGAAGCGGTAGCCGGAATACAGCGGGTCGTCGCCGTAGCCGAAGGCGTCGGACGCGAATTCCCGCGAGGTCACGCTGTTGTTGATGCGGTTCTGGAAGAGCGTCACGGCCGCGTTGCCGACCGGCTCGAAGTAGTACGCGACACGGCCGGACAGGTTGCTGGAGCGCTCGGGCTTCAGCTCGGGGTTGGGGACCGACACCGTCTGGTTGGTCTCATTGAAAACCCAGACGCCGCCGAGGTTGCCCACGGCCGGTCGTGAGATCGTGCTGCTGTAGCCGAGATGCGCCTGCAGGTTTTCCGCGAGGGTGTACTTGGCGCTCACGGAGGGGAACAGGTTGTCGTAGCCGCTGGTGCGGGTCGTCTTCGGCCGGCTCATGTACTGGCGGGTGAGGCCTTCGATGGTCGTGGCGCGTCCGGTTGACGGTGTGATCGCGAAGCCTGCGGCGCGCATCTCCGCCGTGGAGAGAGCGTTGAACTCCCGGCTCGCGAACTGCGTCTCCTCCCAACGCAGGCCGCCCTGGAGTTGCAGGCGGCCGAGACGGGCGTTGGCGAGACCGTAGCCGGCGAGGAGGCGCTCCCGGATGTAGCTCGGGTTGTCGATGAAGGCCGTGAAGTAGTTCGCGATGGTCGCGAGGCTCGTGAAATATTCCGGCCTCTCGCGGAACAGGCGCGCGAGCTCGGTGCGGTTGGGGAAGGTCGGCGTGCCGCCGCTGATCGACGTGATGCTGGCGCCGTTGCGCAGCCGCCACGTGTTCTCGGGGAACGCCAGCTGCGCGAAGCTTCCGGTCGGGCCGCCGCCCGGTCCGTCGTAACGCCAGGTGAGCCACGCGTTGGGGTTGCGGAAACGGTGGTAGTCCTCGGTCACCTTGCCGCCGAACTTCAGCCACACCGGAATCCGCCATCCGGAGGTCCAACGCGCGTTGGCCTGCGCCTGCAGGATCTCGTCCTCGGCGAAGCGCATGTCGTCCCCGATGCGGGGGTTCGTGAAGTTGGCGAGATCCGCGAGGTCGCGTCCGCCAGTCTGCGTCACCTTCCAATCGGTGGCCCGCGGCGACGAACGCCGGAGTTGCAGCGTGAGGCCGGTGAGGTTGGCGACGGGCACCGTCTGGGGGCCGACGCGCGGCAGCGCCACGTACTGGTTGGTCGAGATCGTGTAATGCAGGCCGCCGTCGACCAGCCAGGCGCCGCGGCGAAACTCGAACTTCGGCGTGACCGTGCGGGTCTGCGCGAACTTGTGCTCGTGGTTGGTGCTCATCGCCACGCTGCCGGCGCCGTTGGCGATCGTGAAATCCGTCAGGCCGTCGCCCGTCACCGCCGCGCGGCCGCTGGCGATCACGTTCATCTGCCGGTTGTCGATGAACGCGTCGAAGAGGTTGTACATCGCGCTCAGCGACAGCACGAGCGAGGGTGACGCGCGGAAGTCCACCGTGAGCGAGGGTGTGAAACGCTCGGTGAGGCGCGGGTTGCTGAGGAAGTTGACGCCGGTGAGGACGCGCGGGCGCGGGTCGGTCGCCGTCGGGGCCGCGCTGTAGCTCTGGTCGAGGCGGCTCTGCACGACGTACTGGCTCGACTCGCTGAGGTTGAACACGAGCCCCAGCCGGCCTCCGAGGAACACATCGGAATACTCGAGGATCGCGCCCGGGCGGAACTTGCTGGTGCGGATGTCGCTCGGCCCGTGCTCGCGCCGCCAGGTGAAGTTGTCGCCGTTGGCCATGAAGTGGGTCTGCCACGAGATCCGCCGGCCCCTGCGCTCGAAGGCGCGCTTGGTCTTCAGGTTGATCGTGCCCGCCGGCGCGTCGGCGTCCTGGTCGGCGCTCGTCGTGTAGTTCACCTCGATGCGGTCGAGGCTGTTCACCGAGACCTGATCGAAGCTGAACGAGCGCGCGCCGCCGCCCACGCCCTGCGAGCCGTCCGCGCTCGCCATTTTCATGCCATCGACGCTCACGCCGACGTACTGCGGGTCCAGCCCGCGCAACCGCGGCCCGCGGGCGTCGGGCCCGACGTAGTCGACGTCCACGCCGGGCACGTTCTTCAGGAACTCCCCCACGCTGCCCTCGGCGACGTCGCCGAAGAAGTCCGACGACACGCTGTTCGTGAGGTTCATCGAGCGGCGCTGTTCCATGATGGCCTTGGCGTTGCCCTCGCGCTCCGAGCGGATCACGAGCGCCTCCATCCGCTGGACCGGGCCGGTGCCGGCCGCGGCTCCGGCGCGCGCGAGCTCGAAATCCTTCGTCACCACGCCGCCCGCGGGGACCTCGACGGCGACCGTCAGGGTGGGGGAGCCCGTGTAGGCGAGCGTGACGGTGCGGCCGCCCGCGGGCACGCGATCGAGGCGGTAGGAACCGTCGGGCTCGGACAGCGCGAGGAGCGCGGTGCCGGCCACGCGCACCTCGGCGTTGGCGACATACTCACCGGTCGCCGGGTTGAACACGCGGCCCGCCACCGTGCCGGTGGCCTCGGCGGCCGCGGCGTGCTCGGCGGCGGATAACGCGAACAGGACGACGAGCAGTTTCACGAAGGCGCGGGAGGTCATGAGGCGGGCGGGTGGTGCGTCAGAAGCGGAACGTGTGGGTGAGCGTGATGAGCCGGGGATCGGTGTAACGCGGGTAGCGCGCGATCCGGCCCTGGTTGGTCACGTTGTTGAACGCGTTGTCGACGTTGAGCTGCGCGGTCCAGCGGACGCGGCCGGTGCGGCCGGAGTATTTCAGGAACGGGCTCACCACAAACTCGTCGGCGTTGCGGCGCTCGGGGATCACGAGGACGCCGGTGATGTAAAGCCCGCCGGGATCGCGCACGCGGCCGCGGGCCCAGCGCAGCGACCCGCCGATCCCCAGGCCGGCGAGCGGACCGGAGCGCAGGTCGTAACGCGTGACGATGTTTCCGCGGTATTGTTTCGGCTGCAGGTCCTCGGCCGCCTGGTCCGAGAGGTAGTCGGAGGTGGCCGCCAGCGCGGTCTGGATCTCCGCCGCGGAGCGGCCGAGGGAGCGCAGGTAGGACTCCGCGGCCGCCGTCTTCGCGCGAAGCTGGGGCACCGAGGCCGAGCGGCGGTTCTGGGTGGTGGAGAACCCGAGCCGCGTCGTCCAGGCGCGCGTGAGGTTGGCGGTGAGCTCCAGTTCCCAGCCCTCGGTGGTGCGGTCGTTCGAGTCGTCGAGACCGATGATCTCGTCGGGCGACGCGGTGGCGCGGCCGGTGTTGAGCGCGGCGTTGATCTCGGTGCGCAGCGCGGCGCCGATGCCGGTGCGGTTGTTCTCCGCGGTGTTGTTGTAGCGCACCAGCGCGGCGTTCACGCGGCCTTCCAGCAGGTGGAGGCGCACGCCGAGGTCGACCCCCGAGCCGGTCGTCGGGGCCCGCGGGCGGCCGTACAGGTCGGTGCCGACGTTGTCGGTGAAGAGCGCCGTCTCCTGGTACGAGGCGGTGAGGCCGAGCCACGGCGTGAGGTGGTAGACCGCGCCGTAGCTGGTGTTGGTGCGCCAGGTGTCGGCGTTGCGCTCGGTCGGGACCGCGGTGGCGTCGGGATCAAGGGCGTTGCGCGCGGCGTCAACGAAGCGCCACTCCTGCGCGTCGCCAAAGGCCCGGGTCGGCAGGTTCTTCGCCTGCAGCCAATGGTCGCGGCTGACGCCGATGCTCGTGCGGAGCCGCCCGTTGAAAAACGTCCCGAGGTGCTGGAACACCGCCGTGCTGAGCGACTGGTCGAAATACTGGAGTCCGGCGGATCCGTTGACGAAGTAGTCGAGCACACCCGGCTGGCGCGGGAGGCGCAGGTTCTCTCCGTTGCCGTCGCGGAAGTAGTACCACGGCGTGACGACGTTGTTGGCGAGGCGGGCGCCGACGCCGGTGAACCCGCGCCGCGCGATCTCCTCCCTCGTCAGGCCGAACAGCAGGTTCTTGATCCGGTAGGTCTCGTCGCGGTGATTGGCGCTGAGGATCAGGCGATGGTTGGTTTTTCCGAGGTCGAGGCTGTGGACGCCGATCAGGCGGATGGACTCGATGACGTGCCACTCGAGGCGGCGCTGGATGGTGGCGGGGGTGAAGTACTGCTCGAAGTTGGGGTTCGGAATCGTGCGGGTGGGATCGCCGGGGAAGGCGGGGTCGGGCAGGCGCGGGTTGACGTCGATGAACACGCCGCGCGCGTTGGAGCCGGCGAGGTTGCCGTTGCGGGTGAGATTCTGATCGGTGACCTCGCGCTGCCGGTTCCAGGCGAGCCAGGCGTTGGTGCGCCGCGAGAACGTGTGCTGCACCGAGAGGTTGGAGGCGTCGTACTTGTAGCGCACGCGGGCGTCGGGTCCGGCCCAGTCCTGCTTCAGCGGGAACAGGGAGACGGGGATCGGCACCCAAGGGATGCGCAAGGGGTTCTGCGGGTCGGTGGCGCTGGTGGCGGCGGCACCCTGCACGATGGTGTTGGCGCGGTACACCGGGAAGGCGTCCGTGGTCCCCATCGTCTGCAGGTTGTAGAGCCGGCCGCCGATCATGGTCATCGCATGGGTGTCGGCGGTCGCGGTCGGCGGGGCGGCGATGCGCGCCATGCCGATGCCGTTGGTCTGGATGCCGGGCAGGTCGGGATTGGCGTCGCGGGCGACGGTGCCGGTGCCGCGCACGTAGACGGCGGCGACGTTGTTCAACGCGGTGTGGCTGATGTAGCTGTCGAGCCGGCCGTCCTCGTGGGTCGCGTCGACGACGGTTTGCGGCGAGCCGAACGGCTGCCAGCGCAGGGCGCCCGCGACGGCGCGGAGGTTGCGCGCGGTGTTCTCGTGCCAGCCCTCGAGGTCCGAATCGAGGAGGTTGAAGCGGAGCGCCAGCCGGCGGTCGACCAGCACGCGGCTGAGGTCCGTGCTCAAGCGCAGCGAGCCGCGGTCGTCGAAACGCGCCGCCACCTCGGCCTCGTTGCGGAAGCGGCCGCGCTTCGTGGTGAGGTTGATCACGCCGGTGGCGTCGGTGTCGCCGTACGCGATGCCGCCGGGTCCGCGGGAGATCTCGATGCGCTCGGTGTTGAAGGTGTCTTGCGGCGTGTAGGTAGGAAAACCGTCCTTCAACTGGCGCACCGAGGGCAGGCCGCGGAAATTGATCTGGTTGCCCGAGCGCGAGCCGACGGGCGCGCCGACCTGCATGTTGTCGTTGTAGATGTTGTCGGCCCCGAGCGCGAATTCAGCGGCCTGGAAGAAGTCGGTCACGCCGAGATCGGAGAGGAACTCCGAGTTCAGGACCGAGATCGAGTTGGGGAGGTTGGCGAGCGACTCGTTGGTGCGGGTGCCGCTCATGGCGGTGGAGGACTCGTAGCCGACCTCGCTGCCGGCGGTGACTTCGAAGGGCGTGAGCGTGACGGGGGACTCCTTCGC
>JBJTCH010000163.1:0-4384 GCA_046091745.1 Opitutaceae bacterium | reverse complement strand
AATTTGGTGAAAAAACGTCGGCGGTTGGGGGCGGCATGCGCGCCGGAAACTGGATGCGGAGACCTGGCTGATCCACGCCGAGGCCGAAGAGCTGCTAAAGCAACCTTACGCGACGCCTTCGCGCCCTCATTGTGACCCCTTCCGTTTAACGTGATCAAGGGACAACGGCTAAAAGCCGCCCGAATCGATCCGCGTGGACCCGTCGATCCATTCGCGGTTCATCCTCGCAGGCGGCAAAGGACGGTCCGGTGTCCAAGGCTGACGCTCTCCTACCCAACCCGGCGCGCATGCCGCCCCCAACCGCCGACGTTTTTTCACCAAATTTAGCCGCCGGCCTACTAGGCGGTTGCAAGGGCGCAGAGTACGCTTTTTCGTCCCCGTCGCCGGTCGGTCTTTTACCCCTCCCCCCTCTCCCCCATGCCGAAAAAATCCGTCAAGGATCTGAAGACCATCAAGTCCAACGTGAAGAGCCGCGTCGAGGCGGCGCTCGCCGAAACCGGCGGGCTCCTGCGCCTCGCCCCTTGCTGGGTGCCGCGCTCGTTCCTGCAGCCGGGCAAGCGCCTGAAGCTGCATCCCGACGACCTCTACGCCTTCGGACTCAACCGCGGCGGCATCGACGAGCGCTGGTTCGCGTCGACCACGCCCGCCGCCAACGACAACCGCACGCCCGACGAGGGCCTGAGCTACGTCGTCATCGGCGGCGAGCGCTTCACGCTCCAACAGGCCGTCGACGAGTGCGGCGCGGGCCTGATCGGCAAGGCGATCTGGAAGAAGTACCGCAAGTGGCCCGTTTACTCGAAGTTCTTCGATAACATGGGGCCGATCCCGCACCATATGCACCAGAGCGCCGCGCAGGCGAAGCTGGTCGGCCAGGAGGGCAAGCCGGAGTCGTATTACTTCCCGCCGCAGCACAACAACGTCGGCAATAACTTCCCGTACACGTTCATGGGCCTCGAGCCGGGCACGACCAAGGCGCAGGTCCGGAAATGCCTCGAAAATTGGAACAAGGGTGACAACGGCATCCTCGACCTCTCGCGCGCCTACCGCCTGAAGCCGGGCACCGGCTGGCTGATCCCGCCCTGCGTGCTCCACGCCCCGGGCTCCCTCTGCACCTACGAGCCGCAATGGGGCTCCGATGTCTTCGGCATGTACCAGTCCCTCGTCGAGGGCCGCGAGGTGCCGTGGTCGCTGCTCGTGAAGGACATGCCCAAGAACAAGCATCGCGACCTCGACTTCATCGTCGACCAGCTCGACTGGGCCGAGAACACCGATCCGAACTTCAAGGATAACCACTACCTCGAGCCCGTGCCGGTGGCCGACACCCGCAGTGAAGGCTACGTCGACCGCTGGATCGTTTATGGCAAGGTGGCCGGCGAGCAGCTGTTCACCGCGAAGGAGCTCACCGTCGAGCCCGGCGCGAAGTGCGTCATCAAGGACGGCGGCGCCTACGGCCTCATCACCGTCCAAGGCAAGGGCCGCATGAACAACCTCAACCTTGATTGCCCGAAGCTCATCCGCTTCCACGAGCTCACTGAGGACGAGGTGTTCTGCACCGAGGACGCCGCCAAGGCCGGCGTCACCTTCGAGAACACCAGCAGCGTCGAGCAACTCGTCGTCCTCCGCTACTTCGGCCCCGAGGTGCACCCCGAAGCGCCCGCCATCGGCGCCTACCGCAAGAACAAGTTCTGAACGCCCCTTTGTCACCGGGCGTGCCGGTGGCGGCCGGGCGGGCGGGAGCGCCTCCCCCGAGGTTACCCCTCTCCCGCCTCCCGGCCGCCCCGGCGCTCCCGGTGACCCAGAATCCAACCGCAACCGCAGAAACCTCCAAACTCCCGCAACATGTCCGCGAATATCTTCCCGAAGCTCCACAACGCCATGTGGCCCGGCCTCGTCGGCAAGGGCAGCCCCGGCGCCGAACCATTCATCGACCTCGACACCATGCTCGACCTCACCGCCAAGGCGGAGGTCGGCGGCGTGAAGTTCGACGGCGTCGATCTGTTCCTCTACAATCCCCATACCGACATCGATATCTCGGACGACGGCATCAATGCCCTCGCCAGTAAGATCAAGTCGAAGGGCCTCGTGGTCGGCTCCGTCGTCGCGCCGGTCTGGTTCGACGCTTCCGCGGGCGGCGACGAGAAGGCCCGCGCCAACTTCGTCACGCACGTCCGCAAGGCCGTACGCATCGCCCGCAAACTCCGTGAACTCGGCGTGCGTCCCTACGGCGTGGTCCGCATCGACAGCGCGACCAGCGTCACCGCTTGGGACCAGGACCCCAAGGGTTGCACGAAGCTCATCGCGCGGACCTTCCGCGAGGCGGGCAAGATCGCCAAGGGCGAGGGCGAGCGCCTCGCCGCCGAGGGCGAGATCTGCTGGGGCGGCATGCATTCCTGGAAAAACATGGTGAATCTCCTCGAGGAGGTCGGCATGCCCAAGGTCGTCGGCTTCCAGGCCGACATGTCGCACACCCATCTGTACACGCTCGGCGCCAACGCCGAGGCGCACCGCCTCGTGCCGAAGAAGTACCATTACGAGCCCGCCGAGTTCCATAAGGCGATGACCAAGCTCACCGACGCGCTGCGCCCCTGGACGATCGACTTCCACGTCGCGCAGAACGACGGCTCCGTCTTCGGCTCCGGCGACCACGAGAAAACCGGCAAGCACTGCCTCGCCACCGATCCGCGCGGCAAACTCAACATCGTGCGCGATTCCGGCTACTGGCTCCGCGACAAGCAGGGCAAGGTCACCAAGAAGATGAAGCACATCTGCTGGGACGGCTGCATGTTCCCCAATGAGGTGCTCATGAAACAGCAGACCTGGAACGACATCCTCTCGGCGATGATCGAGGTCCGGAACCAGCACGGCTGGGTCGGCTGAAGAAAAAAACAACGCGCCAGGACGCGAAGACTTCGCCCGGAAACACCAAGGCCGGACCGGCCCAGGATTTTCCACTGCCTCCGTTGGCGAACCTTCGCGCTCCTTGGCGTCTTCGCGCTTAATCCCCCACTCCCTCCATCCCTCCCAACATGGCTAAAAAACAACTCCGCGTCGGCCTCATCGGCTACAGCTTCATGGGGCGCGCCCACAGCAACGCGTTCCACCAGGTCAACCACTTCTTCCCCTCCAGCTACGAGATCGTGCCGCAGGCCGTCTGCGGCCGCGACGAGGCCAAGGTGAGGGAGTTCGCCGACAAGTGGGGCTACAAGTCCACCGAGACCGACTGGAAGAAGCTCATCGCGCGCGACGACATCGATGTCGTCGACATCGCCACGCCCAACAACCTCCATGCCGAGCAGGCCATCGCCGCCGCCAAGGCCGGCAAGATGATCTTGTGCGAGAAACCCCTCGCCATGAACTCGAAGCAGGCTGAGGTCATGGTGAAGGCCATCGAGAAGGCCAAGGTGCCCAACATGGTCTGGTACAACTACCGCCGCTGCCCGGCGGTCGTCCTCGCCAAGAACCTGATCGATGCGGGCAAGCTCGGTCGCGTGTTCCACTACCGCGCCAACTTCCTCCAGGACTGGACCATCAATCCCGAGCTCCCGCAGGGGGGCACGGGCCTCTGGCGCCTCGACGTCAACGTCGCGGGCTCCGGTGTCACCGGCGACCTGCTCGCGCACTGCATCGACACCGCGCTTTGGCTCAACGGCGGCATCAAGGACGTCAGCGCCCTGACCGAGACGTTCGTGAAGGAGCGGAAGCACAACCTCACCGGCAAGGTCCAGAAGGTCGGCATCGACGACGCCTGCCTCTTCCACTGCCATTTCAACAACGGCTCACTGGGCCTGTTCGAATCCACGCGCTACGCCCGCGGCCACAAGGCCCTCTACACGTTCGAGATCAACGGCGAGCACATGAGCCTGAAGTGGGACCTCCACGATCTGCACCGCCTGCAGATCTTCGACCACAGCGACGAGGGCCCGGAGCGCGGTTGGAAGAGTATCCACGTCTCCGATGGCGATCACCCCTACTGCGGCAAGTGGTGGGTGCCCGGCCTGCAACTCGGCTACGAGCACAGCTTCGTGCACGCCATGGTCGAGTTCATCCAGGGCCTCGAGAGCGGCAAGGGCTGCACGCCCAACTTCCGCGACGGCCTCGCCACCGACTATGTCGTCGACGCCGTGCTCGCCTCCGCCAAGGCCCATAAGTGGGTCAAGGTGAAGCAGGCCTGATCCGAGCAGGATCCGGAGAGAACCACGGATGAACGCGGATGGACACGGATTCAGCACCGCACCAAGGGCGGGCGAAAGTGCGCGCCTCGATGCGGCGATGACGTTCGCGACGCCTCCCCGGCTCGCATTCAAGATCCGTGTCCATCCGCGTTCATCCGTGGTTCTCTCCGGATCCTGCTCGGATCAGGCCTGCTTCACCTTGACCCACTTAT
>JBJTCH010000162.1:0-3453 GCA_046091745.1 Opitutaceae bacterium | reverse complement strand
CACCAGACGCGCGGCGCCCCGCGTCGCGCCGGCCATCCACCTCGCCCTGCCCGCTGGGTAACAAGGCTGTCCCCCCGACACCCGGGCGCCCACGGAGGGCGTCGATCTCCGGCGCGACCGAGGGAGCGCCCCCGGCCACCTGCGCGGAGCCCGCGACCGGCCCTGCCACCGCGAGCCGACTGAAGAACCATCCTTTCGGGATGAACCGCGCCAGGAGGAGCGCCAAACCGACCGCCACCACGAGACCGAGGCCGAGATCGATCAACGGTCCCAGGAAAAGATCGTCACTGAAACGCACGGGCTGGTTGGGCCAGATATCGGCCATCGACCACACCAACGATCCCAACATCAGGGCGAGACCTGTCACCGCGAAGATCACCGCGCCGGGCAGGAAGAAAAGCTCGGCGAAGACCAGCGCCAGACCGAGACCGAAGACCAGCATCGGCTCCTGGCCCGAGAGACCGGCCACGTAATTGCTCAGGAAAACCACCGCGAGGCACGCGATGCCCACCACGCCGAAAACACCGAAGCCCGGGGTCTTGAACTCGACGTACAGCGCGAGCAGACCGAGCCCGAGCAGCACCGGGACAACCGAGCGGAGAAGGACGGCGAACTTCTCCGACCAGGTCACGACCAGGGTCGTCGACGTGTACCCGCCTTCCCCGAACTTCGCGCGAAGCAGTTCACCGACGTCCTTGGCGATCCCGGCGGCGAGCAGCGGTTGCGGAGGTTCACCATACTGCTCGGACGCCTCCTTGGCGGTCAGGGAAAGCAACTCCCCCTTTCCCTTCAGGACCTTGTCCTCGATCTTCAATTCGTAGTTAGTGTCGATCATCGCCGAGATCACCTTGCCGCGGAAATCCCCCTTGCCCTCGCTGGTCGCGCGCACCCGCGCCTTTAGGTAGCTCACGATCTTCTGGCGCATCGTCGCGTCGATCTCCTGTCCGGTCGACATGACGGGTGCGGCGGCGCCGATCACACCCTCGGGGGAAAACCAGATCTCGTCGGTCGTCGCCGAGATGAAAGCCCCGGCCGAGAGCGCCTCGTTGTTCACGAACGTCAGCGTCTTCCCGGGGAACTTCGCGATCGCCTCCATGATCTCAAAGGTCACGTCGAGCGCCCCGCCGGGAGTCTTCATGTCGAGCACCACGAGATCCGCCTTCTCCTCGATCGCCTGCTTCAGCCCGCGGCGGATGATGAAGAGCAGCGGTGAGTCGACCTGCTCGCGCACCGGGATCACGACCACGCGGGTCGGTTTCGCGGCGACCGGCGATTCCCCCGCCGCCGGCGCGGCGCCGAGCGCCACCCCGCACGCCAGGAAAGCGAGCGCGGAAAACCAACGGCGAGTGAAGCGGCCGTAAGACATCGACGGAGATTAGCAGCCCCGACCCGACGTGCAAGCAACCCGCCCGTTTTCGTTGGGCCAGCGACCGGCTCCGGCCAACAAAACCTTTGCGTGCGTCCGCACCCGCCGGTACCCCGCCCTGCATGGAGAAAGTCCCGTACCAAGGTCAGACGCTCACCCGCTGGCAGGTGGGCAACTCCACGTTCCTCGCCCTGCCCGAGAAGGGCGCGCGGCTCATGAACTGGAACCTGCGGCTAGCCGACGGCTCCGTGCGCGACGTGATCTACTGGCCTGAGAACGCCGACTTCGCGGAGATCGCCAAGGTGCGCGGCGGCAATCCGATCCTGTTCCCCTTCAACGGCCGCTGCTTCGACCGCGGCGACATCTTCCACTGGCGCGCCGCGGACGGCGTCCGCCGCCCCATGCCGCTGCACGGGATCGCGCGGCAGGGTGAATTCAAGGTCACGCAACTCGACGCGCGCGGATTCGACAGCGTCTTCGTGCCCGGCGAGGAAGCCCGCGCGTGCTACCCGTACGACTACGAGTTCACGGTCGGCTACCGCTTCGAGCCGCTCGGGCTCTCGTGCGAATTCGCGCTGACCAATCTCGGCGCGGAGCCGCTGCCGTGGTCAGCCGGACATCATTTCTACTTCACGCTGCCCTGGAGCGAGGGCACGACCCGCTCGGACTACTCCATCCGGATTCCGGCAACCAAGCGCTTCCGTCACGATCCGACCGGCGCGCTCATCCAAGGACCCGAGCTCGGGGAGAAGGAAACCTTCGGCAACGCGGCGTTGGTTGACTGCCTCCACGGCGGCCTGAAAACGGACGAGGCCGTCTTCGGCGAAAAAGACCGGCCGGGTTCGATCAGCGTGCGCCTCGGTACCGATCCGGTGCCGCCAGCTGACGCGGTGTTTGTCACTTGGACGCTGGCCGACACCTCGCCGTTCTTCTGCGTTGAACCGTGGATGGGGCCGCCCAATGCCCCGGAGAACAAACTCGGCCTGCAATGGGTGAAGAAGGGGGAGACGCGGAAATTTTCGGTTTCGGTGAATCTGCGTTGAGCGCGGGGCAACCATCGCCTTTCTTCCCGGACCAATGACGCCCGTCTTCGCGATCATCTCCGCGCTCCCTCCCCTCGCCTTCATCGACGGCGTCGGCGGCCCGGAGATGCTGCTCATCCTCGTGATCGTGTTGCTCCTTTTCGGCGGGGATAAACTGCCGGAATTCGCCCGCGGCATGGGCAAGACCGTACGCGAGCTCAAGAAGGCCGCCTCGGGCGTCGAGGAGGAGTTTCGTCGCGCGATGGACGAGGATGAGCGCAAGAAGGCCGCCGCGGCCCTGGAGGCTGCGAATCCGTCCCCGCCTCCGGCCGAAACCGGCGTCGAACCGGTCGCTGCCACCCCTTCCGACGTGAGCAACACCGGAGCTGGTCCGGACGCCCAGGTCGCGAACGCGGGTACTCCCGCATCGGCCGCCGGCACGCCCGCGCCCGCGCCGGCCAAGCGCGTCATCGCCAGCGAAGACTGCCCGTGAGCTCCGCCGCGACGTCCGGCGAATCCGCCGCGGACGCGGTGCGGCTGCCGATCACGGACGAGTTGGATCTGCACACCTTCCGGCCGTCGGACCTCGGGGAGCTTCTTCCCGCCTACTTCGCGGAGTGCCGCGCCCGCGGCCTGCGTCGCATCCGGGTCGTGCACGGCAAAGGCACCGGAACCCTGCGCACCACCGTGCACACCCTGCTTCGCCGCTCGCCGGAAGTGCGGAGCTTCGGGGTCTGCGATGAAACCAGCGGTTCCTGGGGAGCGACTTGGGTCGAGCTCACGCCATGAGCCGGCGGAACCTGTCCGCGCTCGCGGCGATTGTCCTCCTTTTCCTCGCGGCACACGCCCGCGCCGCGGGAGCGGATTCGCCCCTGATCCTGATCTCGCTCGACGGCTTTCGCCACGACTACTGCGAGAAATATCCGGAGGAGAGCCGCACCCTGCGGGAGATGCGCGCCGGCGGCGCCTCCGCGCGGAGCCTCGTGCCCGTGTTCCCCTCGAACACGTTCCCGGGCCATTACTCGCTGGTGACCGGCCTGCATCCGGCGCGGCATGGGATCATCA
>JBJTCH010000161.1:0-3219 GCA_046091745.1 Opitutaceae bacterium | reverse complement strand
ACGTGCCACTTGCCCGCCATGTACGAGCGGTAACCCGCCGGTTTCAACGCCTCCGCGATGGTCACCGCCCGCCGGCTGAGCTCCCCGCGGTAGGCCGGTGTGCCGAGGTCCTCCACCATGTGGCCGATGCCGGCCTGGTGCGCATACAACCCGGTGAGCAGCGACGCGCGCGTCGGACAGCACCGCGCGCCGTTGTAAAACTGCGTGAACCGCACGCCGCCCGCCGCGAGCGTGTCGAGGTTGGGCGTCGGGATCTCGCCTCCGTAGCAGCCGAGGTCGGAGTAGCCCATGTCGTCCGACATGATGAGAATCACGTTCGGACGCGACGCGGCCGCCGCGGCCGCCAGCGGCAGAAGCACGGCGAGGAGGGGGATTGTCAGGATACGCATGGGGAAAGGGAGCCCGCCACAGTCCGCGGCGAACATCCGAAGGTCAGCCGCCGCACCTCGTGACGCGAAGCCGAAAATGCGCGCGGCGAACCCGCCGATGCGACGTCAGTGCGTGCGCCGAAAAAGGCCTTGCGTCAGCCGGAGGCGTAACGCTTCCTCTCCCTCCCTTTTTGTTCGGGCTGTAGCGTAGCCTGGTAGCGCGCTTGCATGGGGTGCAAGAGGTCGTGAGTTCGAATCTCACCAGCCCGACCATTTCAAAATAAACTCCGAACTGAGTTCGGATCGTTTAACGACCGGGGCCGGTCTGATGATTTCCTCTCTGCGGCGAGCCTCACCTTGAACGCAGAACCGGCCCGGAAAACTTCCTCAAGGCAGCCGCGACTTCGCTGAATCGCTCAGGGAGCCCGGTCAGGCCATTGCGGCGGAGGAAGGCGGCCCATTGCACCTGTTTGGTCGGATCGTTGGCGAACGCTTCGGTGAGAGCCTCGGGAAGCGGTGGCAGGTTCGTCTGCCGGCGGGCAAACGTTGCGTCGATGGCTTTCCGCAGCGTCGGGCCATCGAACTCGAATCGCCGCGCCAGGAACCAGAGGTCGTGGAAATCCTTCCTCGCGGTGTTGGCGATCCCCAGTTTCACCATCGCCTCAAGCTTCTCGGCGACGACCGTGGAGACGGGATACGCGCGAATCCGCGGTGCGGGAAAGTCCAACAACGCCGGGAAGGTCGCTCTCTCGGGGGAGGGCGTGACGCCATCTCCCGCCGGTGACGCGAATCAGGCCAAAGATGCCCCGGGACTCGCCCGTGGCGCCCTTGGCCTGGTCTGGCGGATTCAGCCCGCGCTCAAACGGTCACCACCGTGCCATTGAATCGCGTCAAGGTGCACCCGGTGAAGGCCTCGTTCCACTGCCCCCGGCAGCTTCGCAGATAGGACAGGGCGACTTCCTCGCCGAGCAGCATTCCCTGGTCGCCGTCCGAGCGCCAGTGGACGCCCGCCATGTTGCGCGCGAGCGAGATGTTCGCGGCCAGCTTGTTGAGTTCGCCGGCCACGGTGAGCGGACCGCCCGTATAGGCGAGCACGCTGGATCCGTCGGCGCTGGGCTCCACCGGGCTCGCGATGGTCGAGTTGGCGTCGAAGAACGCCTTCAGGACGGTGACACAGGCGCCGGCGATCGTGGCGTGCCCCGCCGGGTAGGCGGGATGGGTGGGACAGCCCTCGGCGAAGGCCATCGGCAGGAGCGCCGTGCCGGTGTTGAAGCGGACGCGTTTCAGGGCGTCGGACTTGATCACGTCGGAGTGGATCGGGTGCACCGAACGGCCGGAACTGACGTTCGTCTGCACGAGGCCTCCGAACTCCTCGGGACGCAGCCGGCGATGGATGGCCCATTTCTGGCACCAAGCGGCGCGCAGGGCCTCGACGGCGATCCTCGCGACCATGTCGAGCACGTGCGGCGCACCGAAAGTCGCGAACCCCGCCTCCTTCGTCTTGCTGCGGTACGGGTTGCCGGGATTCAGCGGCGTCTTGGCGCCCAGCAGGATCAAGGCGGCATTCAGATAGGTCTGGTAGGAAAAATCCGTGTGGACGTATTCGCCGAGGTCGCGGGCGGTGATGAGGTGCCGCGGGACGGCGGAGAGGGCGGGGTTGGTGCGGGCCGCACCGTTCTGGACCGAAAGCCAGTCCGCCGTCGTGGTCATGAAGTCCACCCCGGCCGCCGGCACCGCGTACCTCTGGGGAATCGAGGTCGGACCGAAGGGGATGGTCTTGAACAAATACTGCGACAGGAGCGGCCCTTCGAGGGAGCCTGGAAACGACCCGCGGAAAAGCGTGGAGGGGGTCACGACCTTTTGGCCGGTGGCCGAAGTCTGCTTGGGGCCGCGGAAGTCGGACAGGAGACTCAGGTCAACACAGGCGGCGGTGGCGTCGGCATTCGAGAGGTAATCAGCGAAAGGCACATCGCGCAGCAACGCGTGCCAGTAGAGCTCGACCATTTCGCCGGCAGTCTCGGCCGAGGAAACCGAGGGAGCGGCGCGAATCACGAAATCGAACGGATCGCCGGCCTCGAGACTGAACGCCCAGGCGGCTTCAGGGTTGGCGAGTTTGGCGACGCCCCCGAGGGGGATGAGGGCGAAATCCGCTTCCGCACCGCTGGTGCAGGCTTTGCGGAGGGCGGTGTAAGCGGCGGGGTCGACATTACCCGAAAGCGTATGGGGAAGCGCCTTCGCGAAGTTGCCGGGATAGCCCGGCAGACTCTCGTCGGAATTCACCGAATGCGTCGCGGTGGAGGGAAGATCGAGGACGGCCTTGGCGGCAAGGAGCCGGGCTTTCAGGGCCCGCCCACGGCGGGTGGAATCGGCGTCAGCCAAGGCACGGGAGATAACGTCCGTGGTGGAGGCCGCCCGGGCCACCGAAGTACCCGCGGCGGAGGCGGCGGCCAAAACGGCGGCACGGGAGAAAAACCCACGACGGGAGACCGACGAAGGAGCCGGCCGGGAGGCGGAGACGGTCGCAGTGGACACTCCATCGTCCGAAAAATGGGAGGACTCGGAGGTGGAGGCGTGGCTCTGGCGGGTGGTTTCCATGGGATCAGCTGTTTCTTTGGTTTTAGGGTTAAGCACCTACTTCGAGCCCCACGGAAAACACCCAGGCAGCGATGCTCAATCAAAATATTACGTAAGTCTCTGTTGTTCATGTGTTTAGAATGTTTATGAAAGTAAATTGGAAATATTTTAACTTAGTCCAAAAAATCGTAAGATTCTTACCAACAGTTATTTAACATAGGTTCTAAGATTGGTAACTATGTTTTTCAGCTCGTTTCCTAAATAGATGAAAACACCT
>JBJTCH010000160.1:0-3057 GCA_046091745.1 Opitutaceae bacterium | reverse complement strand
CCGGGAGGCGGGATCAGCTCTCCCTGGCGTTTTCCGAAAACGACGGTCTCACGTGGACGCCTCCGCAGGTCATCGCGGTCAGCGTGCCGGCCAAGGGAGCCCGGGAGTCGGCGGGCTGGCTTTCGTACCCCTATGTGTTCGAGCCGGAGCCGGGCCGGCTGTGGGTCTCGACGATGCAGGGCGCGCTCAGCGCCACGCTACGCGAGGAGGATTTCCTGCGACCGGTCGAGCGTCCGCTTGATGGCACGGGACCTCGCGTCATCGCCTTGGGGGACTCGATCACGCGCGGAGCGCGCAAGGGCGTGGAGCCGGGCGAGGGGTACGTCTCCCGTCTGCAGGCGGCCTTGCGCGAGGCGGGGGTGGTGGCGCGGGTGCACAACGCGGGGGTCGGCGGTGAGCGCACGGATCAGGCGCTGGCACGGCTCGACTCCGAGATCATCGCGCAGCGTCCCGATCTCGTTACCGTAATGTACGGCACCAACGACAGCTGGGTGGATGCCGGCCAGACGGCGTCACGGCTCAGCGAGCGCGCTTACACCGAAAACCTGCGCGAAATCGTCCGGCGTCTCCGGGCCGGGGGCGCGCGTGTGGTGCTGATGACTCCGCCGATTTTTGCGGAAGAAAATCCCCGCAACGGACTCGGTGAGGACCCGAACGTCCGTCTCGCGCCCTTCGCGGCCGCGTGCCGGGCGGTGGCCGCCGAGACCGGCGTCCCGTTGGTTGACCATTTCGCCGGCTGGGCCGCGATCCAGTCTCGCGGCGAGCGCTTGCAATCCTGGACGACCGACGGCTGCCATCCCAACGGCGCGGGTCACTCCGACCTCTCGGCGCGCTTACTACCCGTGGTGCTACCGGTCGTCCGCCAACTTTCCCCATGAACCAAACCGTCCCAAGAAACGCTTCTTCCCGCCTGGCCTTGCTCGCCGCGGTTGCCGGCCTCCTGTCGCCCGCGGCGGCCGTCGCCGCCACCGTCGAGGGACGCGTGCTGAACGCCGCGACCGGCCTCTACCTCAATAACGCGCGTATCGTCGTCGAGGGTACCAGCGTCGAGACGTTCACCGACGGCAACGGCGACTTCCGCCTCTCCGGTCTGCCTGCCGGCGACGTCAAGCTGCGGGTGACCTACGCCGGCTTCGAGCCGCGGAGCGCGGTCGTGAAGGTGGCCGAGGGGGCGCCGGCGCGCCGCGACTTCGAACTGGAGATCCCGCGCGATCGCACGACGGCGGTTTCTCCCGACGTCGTGCGGCTCGGCAGCTTCATCGTGGAATCGACGCAGCTCAGCGCGCAGGCCGCCGCGATCAACGAACAGAAGGTGTCTCCCAACATAAAGAACGTGGTCGTGCTCGACGAGTTCGGCGACTTGGGCGACGGGAACATCGGTGAGTACCTGAAGTACACTCCGGGTCTCTCCATTGTCTCGGGTCCCCAGACCGCCGCGACCGCCTCGATCCGCGGCATGCCCGCCGGCGGCGTGATCTTCATGGTCGATGGCGCCGAGGTCTCGACGCCCTCGATCGACCGCAACTTCGACCTCGCCGCCAGTTCGGCGGGTAGCGTCGACCGCATTGAGGTCACGAAGGTCCCCACGCCCGATCGTCCCGCCAACGCCGTCGGTGGCACGGTGAACATCGTCGGCAAGAGCGGCTTCGCGAACCCGCGCCGCCAACTGCGGATCAACACCTACGCGGCCTACAATTCCGAAAACCGCCTGGTGCCGCCGGGACTGAGCGAGCGCGTCGGCAGCGACCCGCGCTCGAACGAGCGCGCGATCCAGCCGGGGTTCGATCTCAACTACTCGCACCCGGTGAACAAGTCCGTCGCGTTCACCGTCAACCTCAGCAGCATGCTGCGGGTCTACGACATGGACTACGACAACCCCCTGTGGGACATGGTCCGCGGGGTGCTAACGACCTCAACCGTGCAGAACGTGGTGCAGACGACCGAGCGCCAGCTGGCGTCGACCACCTTCGACTGGCGGATCTCCCGCGACAGCTCGCTCCGGCTCAACGTGGAGCACGTGCGGATCAACACGCCCACGCGGCAGAACGTGTTCTCGACGGCTTTCGGCACCGGCGTCACCGGTGACGCGACTTTTTCCCAGGGCGCGGCGGCCGGCAACGACGCCGTGCGCCAGAGCATCACTTACGGCGACCGCACCCGCGGCACCTCGTCGGCGCTGCTGCGGTTCCAGCACGAGGGGAGCCTCTACCGCATCGACGCCAGTGCCAATTTCTCGCGCAGCTGGGACGAGCGGCAGGACCTAGAGCACGGCTTCTTCCGCACGATCGGCACGGCCTCGCTGGGTTCCCTGGTCGTCCGCGCCGATGACCTGCAAGGCGTCTATTCGCGGCGGGCCCCGCGCATCACGGCGTTCACCCGCACCGGCCAGGCGGTTGATCCGTACGACAACTCCCAGCTCACGCTCAGCAACCCCACCAGCCAGCCCGAGCAGATCCGCAACGACATGCGGAGCGTGGCGGCGAACATCGCGCGCACCTTCCGCGTTCCGTTCCCGGTCACGTTCAAGACCGGTTTCACGGTGAACCGCCAGCGTCGCGACCGCGTTTCCGAGGCGCGGACCTGGACGTTCGCTCCTCCCGCGGGAGTGAGTCGCCTTGCGGGCGCCTACGATCTCACCAACGAGAGCCTGTCGAGGCAGGCGTTCTTCAGCGACACGCTCAAGGTGAAGTGGATCAGCGCGAACAAGTTCTACGAGCTCTTCAAGTCGCGTCCGGAGTGGTTCACCCTCAACGAGGCCGCGGCCTACTCCTCCGCCGTCGCGAACTCCCGCTTCTTCCAGGAGACGATCTCCGCCGCCTATGTGCGGACCGACGTGAAGCTGCTCGATAACCGGCTCTGGATCGTGGGCGGCGTCCGCTTCGAGCGCACGGAGGACACCGGCGCCGGGCCGCTCGATAACGTCCGCGCCACCTATCAGCAGGACGCCAATGGCAACCTGCTGCGGGATGCCTCAGGGCGCCCGCTGCTCGTCCCGGGGACCGCGATGGACATCGCGCGGCTCCGTTACAAGGAGCGCGGCGCGCGGGCCTCGCGCGA
>JBJTCH010000159.1:0-7553 GCA_046091745.1 Opitutaceae bacterium | reverse complement strand
GTCTTGTTCAGACCGAGCTCCTTACGCAGCAGCGCCAAGGCGTCGTAGACATACTGCAGGCGGTCGGCCGAGCCATCGAGCTTCAGGGTTTCGACGTCGGCCGGGAAGCTCAGAGCGCGCTCCTTGGCGATGCCGCCTTCGTCGCGGAAGCGATAGCCGACGCCCAGGGCTTCGGGGATGACGAGGATGTCCGAGAACAGGATCGCGGCGTCGAGCTGCGGGAAACGGCGGAGCGGCTGGAGCGTCACCTCGACCGCGAGGTCGGGAGTGCGGACCATCGTGACGAAGTCCGACTTGGCCTTGAGCGCGCGGTATTCGGGCAGGTAACGGCCGGCCTGACGCATGATCCAGACCGGCGCCCGGTCATGGGGCTGGCGGCGGAGGGCGGCGAGGAAACGGTCGCGGGAGTTCATCAGGACCCCTTGAGCCAATCCTGAGGTTTCAGATAATGCGAGAGCAGACGTTCTTCCGGGCTGCCGGGGTCAGGCTGATGGCCGTAGCGCCACTGCACGCGGGGCGGGAGGGACATCAGAATCGATTCGGTGCGGCCGCCGGACTGCAGGCCGAAGATGGTCCCACGGTCGAAGACCAGGTTGAATTCGACGTAGCGTCCGCGGCGGACTTCCTGCCAGTCGCGCTCCCGCTGGCCGTAAGGGGTGTCCTTGCGGCGGCGGAGGATGTCGGCATAGGCCGGCCCGAAGGCGTCGCCGACCTTCTGCATCAGGGCGAAGGCCGCCTCGAAACCGCCTTCGGTGAAGTCATCGTAGAACACGCCGCCGACTCCGCGCTGCTCCTGGCGATGCTTGAGCAGGAAGTAGTCGTCGCACCAGGCCTTGAACTTCGGATGGTGGGCGCCGGTGGCTTCGCGTGCCGCGCGATGCCAGGAGGCCGCGTCTTCATCGAAACCGTAATAAGGCGTCAGGTCGAAGCCGCCGCCGAACCACCAGACCGGCGCGTCACTGCCGGCGCCGGCCACGAAGCAACGCACGTTGGCGTGGCTCGTCGGCACGTGCGGGTTGCGCGGGTGGATCACGAGTGAGACGCCGAGCGCCTCCCACGGTTTGCCGGCCAGCTCGGGCCGGTGCGCGGTCGCCGACGGCGGCAGCGTGGAGCCGCGGACATGGGAGAACGCGACGCCGGCCTTTTCGAGCACGGCGCCCTCGGCGAGCAGCCGGGTGCGGCCGCCTCCGCCTTCGGGACGCGTCCATTCGTCGGTGCGAAAGCCCTCCGCGCCGCCGTCCTCGGCCGCCAGCTCCGCGCAGATGCGATCCTGCAGATCGAGCAGGTAGCGGCGGACGGCGGGTAGATCGACGGGCATGGGACGGAGAAGCGAGCAGGCTGCGGTGCTCGCCGCGCGAGGCAATCCCCGTTCGCCTCCGCTTGACGCGTTTGCTAGGTTTGCCGTCGACACCGCCCCGCGCCGGGGCCTGCCTTTCCCGCTCCGCATGCAATCGCCCGTTCTCACGACCCTCGCCGCGACCGGTTTCGCGGTGGCGTTCTTCCATGCGGCGATCCCGACGCACTGGCTGCCGTTCGTGTTGGTGGGGCGCGAGCGGGGATGGTCGCGGGGCCGCACGATGGCGGTGGCGGCGCTGGCGGGACTTGGTCACGTCGCGCTGACGAGCCTGCTCGGGCTGGCGATCGCGTGGTTCGGTTTCCAACTCGAGGGCAAGGTGGAGGCTTTCCCGTGGATCGCGGGAGCGGCGCTGGCCGGCTTTTCAATTTACTACGGCTGGCGGCAGCTGACCGGCCGCGGGATCTGCCACCACCACGCGCCGGGCGGCACCCACCAGGCGGGTGAGCAATGCCACGGGGATCACGCGGAGAGCCACTGGCACGAGGAACTGAAGGACTCCGCGCTGGTTTCGCGCGGCGCCGGCGACTGGGCGGCCGTAAGCGGACTTTTCCTCATGCTGACGCTCTCCCCCTGCGAGGCATCGCTCGGGATCTATCTTTCCGCGGTGCAGTTCGGGTGGAAGGGCTTCGTCGTGCTGAGCGGTATCCTCGCGGTGGCGACGCTGGGCGGCATGACTTTGTTCACGTGGCTGGCGGTGCTGGGTTTCGACCGCGTGAGCCTGCGGCGCTTTGAACGCCGTGAGGCGGGTCTGCTCTCCGCGGTTTTCGCCGCGCTCGCGTTGCTGGTGATCCTGATCGAGCGCGGCCACGCGCACTGAGCGGCCGCTCAGGTCTTCGGCCAGGCGAGGGGAAGGCCGGCGGCGGTGAGGCGGGACTGGAAGTTGGCGAGGAGACCGGCGCCGTTGCGCACGGCGCGGGGCGCGTGCTTTCCCGCGAGGCAGAACGCGGCCAGCTCGCCGGCGGCCTCGCCGATGTTCCACTCGACCGGATGCAGCCGGTAGCAGCCGTTGGTGAGGTGGGTGGTGCCGATGTTCTTGCAGGCGGCGAGCAGGTTTTCGACGCGGCGCGGCAGGAGCGCACCGAGCGGGATCTGGAAGGGGCGCGCGGGGAAATCGATGTAGTTGTCACCGCCGCTGCTCGGGTGGAGGTCGATGTTGTAGCTGCCGATGCCGACCGAGTCGGCGAACGTCGCGGCGGTCGCCTCGGCGGGAGACTTCGCCCCGGTGGCGGCGGCGCGGGCCTCGGCACCGACGTGGAGCTCGGTCACGGTGAACTCGGCGCGGATGCGGCGGCTCTCGCGCACGTACGGGCACTTGGCGAGACCGTCCTCGGTGCCGACGATGTCGCGCCGCAGGCGCAGGCCCATCCAGCCGGTGCCGCCGTCGGGCCGCGGGCATTCCGTCTGCAGCCAATAGAGCCACGACAGGCTGAGCTGCTTGCCGCCCTCGACGTGGCGCGCGGCCTCCTCGGGCGGCACGTCGAAGAGGTTGCCCAGCATGTAGTCGTTTTGCGGCCAGTTCACCAACGTGACGTCGCCGGCGTAGGTGCCCGGGGCGAAGTTCGTGCGGTCGATGATCCGGCGGTAATGGAAAAGTCCGGTGCCCTTCGACGGATCGAAGCCCATGTTGAACGGCTTCAAGGTGCGGGGCGACGAGTAGAACAGGCTGAGCAGCTGGCCGGACCAAGGCGGTGTGAGCGGCGGGACGTGGTCGCGCCAGAACGCGTAGTCGCGCGGGCGGTCGATCGTGTGGTCCTCGCCGGCGAGGTAATCCATCGCGAAGCAGCAGGTGAAGGCCTGGTGGTTCGCGGGCTCGGCCTTGTCCTTCGCGTGCGGCTCGCCGGTCTCGCGCCGCGATTCCCCGCCGGAAACGTACTCGGTGCGCGTGAGCGGCAGCAGGTCGCCGAGCTCGGTCGCGTCGACGAACAACGGCGCGCGCAGCACGAGCTCGTGGCCGGACTCGAGGCTGCGCACGCGGACCGCCTCGACGCGGTCGCCCTGCACGGCGGCGTCCACCGGGCGGTGACGGAGGAGGATCTCGACGCGGCGACCCGCGACATGCGGCGCGAGCAGCTCGTTGAGCGCCGCGAGTGCGACGCGCGGTTCGTGGCAGAGGCGGGAAACGCCACCGTTGCCGGGGTTGAGGCGCGGGTTGGCGCGGGCCTTCTCGGAGAGAGGGAAATTGCGCGCGTAATAGTCGCGGATCCGCTGGCGCAGCTCCTGGTAAGAACGCGTGCCGCCGACCGTCTCGATGAGCGCGTTCTCGTCGGGTGGCACCGCCTGCGAGGTGAGCTGGCCGCCGATCCAGTCGGTCTCCTCGGTCATGATCACGCGCAGCCCGCGGCGGGCGGCGGCGAGGGCCGCGGCGCAACCGCCGAGGCTGCCGCCGATGATCACAAGATCGGCCGCGAGCTCGCGCGGGCGCGCGGCCGCGGGGCGGCCCGGTGAAACCTGCGCGCGCGCGCCGACGGGTGCGGCGAGGGCCGCGGCGGCGGCCGCGGCGGAGTTGAGCAGAAACGAACGACGGGAGGCTTGTTCCTTCATGGGGCGCGGCAATGGGTGACGGGCGGGATAGGTGCCCGCCCGTGCGAAGTTTCCCCGGAAGCGCCGCGCGTCAAATGCCGGCGCGGGAACCGGGCGCGTTCAGTAATTCCCCTTGAGCGCGAACGTCCACGACTGCCCGACGGTCTCGTACCGGGTCATCGCGGTCGGCCCCGTGGCGAAGCGCTGCAGGTTGATGTACGGGGTATCGAGGAGGTTACGGATGCTGACCGAGAGCGAGTACGTGTTGTTGATCCGCCAGCCGCCGCCCGCGTCGAGATTCGTGCGGTGGCGCCGGTAGGTCGTGCCGGCGAGGTTCGTGTTCACGTCGTCGGACCAGTTCCAATTGGCGTAGAGGTTGAGGCGGTTGTAGACGTAGTTGAGGCCACCGCTCGCGAGGTGCGGGGTGAGGTTGGCGCGCGGCACCTCGGCGTAGAGGCGGGTGTACGCGGCCCGGACCGAGAGGCGGCGGAAGAGCGCGCCGAGGGCGGCGAGGCTCTGGTTGTACTCGATCTCCATGCTGCGGATCTTGATGCGTTCGGCGCCGTTGTCGTACGTGATGAACTCGTAGTTGCCGAACTCGGGATCGCCCGCGTAGCCGAACTCGGCGGCGGAGAGACGGTCGGTGATGAACAGGTTTTTCACCGACCGCTCGGTGAACGTCGCCGCGAGCAGGCCGACCGGCTCGAAGTAGTAGGCGGCGCGCGCGGAGTAGTTCTGCGAGGTCTCCGGCTTCAACCGCGGGTTGGGAGCCGTCACGGTGAGGGCGGTGTCGTTGACGATCCAAACGCCCGAGAGGTTCACGTAGGACGGCCGGCGAATGGTGGAGCTGTAGCCGAACTGGAGGTCGAGATTGCGGAGCAGGCCGTACTTCAGCGATGCGCTGGGGAAAAAGTTGTCGTAGCTGCCCGTGCGGTTCACGCGCGGCTGGGAGAGGAACTGGTACTGGATCCCGGGGATGGTGGTGGCGCGGCCGGCGGAGTTAACGGGGAAGCCCGCGACGCGCATTTCGGCGGGCGTGCGGGTGTCGGCCTCGTTGGCCTCGGTTGTGGTCTCCTCCCAGCGCAGGCCCGCGCGGGCCGTGAGGCCCTTGAAGGAGGTCGTGCCCATCAGGAAACCGGCGTCGATGCGCTCGTAGTAGCGTCGGCGGCGGGCGACGTAGGACTCGTAGAAATTATCTCCATTGGTGCCCCAGTTCTGCCGGAAGTCCCCCGGCTTGGCGGCGTAAAGATCCGCGATGCCGCGGAGGTTGGGCATGAAGACATTGCCGCCGGAGAGGGAGCGGATCGACCCGCCGATCATACCGAGGTCGTAGGGCCACGGGGAAGGGAGGGGCGCCCACGCGCCGGTCGCGGCGCCGCCGATGTAGTCGAAGCGCTTCGCGAGCTGGTCGTCCTCGAATTTCTGGATCTGCTGACGGGTCTTGTAGCCGCTCTTCCAAACGACCGGGAGAAACTTCAGCGTCTTGAGCGTCGCGGTCACCTCGCCGGTCATAAGCAGCGTGCGACCGAAGCGGCCGTCGTTGATGGTCACGCTCGGGTTGGTGAAGCTGGCGCCGCTCGAGATGTCGGGCCCGGCCACCTGCGTGAACTGCCAGTCGGCCGCCATCAGCGACGAGCGCTGCGCGCGGAACGTGACGTTGCTGGCGGTCGGCGAGTTGGTGTCGCGGATGGAAGTCCGCCGGCCGAGCGGGTCGTACCAGCTGGTGGAATCGGAGTACGCACCCTTCGCCTCGACCTCGAGGCTGCCGCGCTTGTACGCGACGCGGGGCAGGAGCGTGAACGTCTCTCCCATCTTGGAAACGCCCACGGGGTTCACCTGCACGGTGCCCGTGGGGGCGGAAGTGAAGCTAAGGAGCGGGTCGGCGCCGACGACCGCGGTGCGCGTGCTCGCGTTGAAGATCACGGTGCGCTGCGGCGTCCAGAGGTCCGCGTAATTGTAGACGACACCGAGACCGGCGTTCAGCTCCGGGGAGAACTTGTAGTCCGCGGTGAGCGTGGTGGCGAAGCGCTTGTTGAAACGCGGCGCCCATTGGAAATTCAACGTGGTCGGCACGAGCGGCCGGGTGTCGGCGGTGGTCGGGGTCGCGTTGTAGGCCAGCGAGGTGATCAACGCCTCCTGGTAAACGTTGGACTCGCTCACGTTCAGCACGAGGCCGAGGCGCTTGTTCAGGAACACGTCCGAATACTCGAAGATGCCGCCCGGGCGGATCTTTCGCGTGGCGCGGTCCTCGTCGGGGCCGAGGCGGCTGGCGAGGTTGAACTCCTCGGAGTGGGCGGTGACGTTGACCTGCCACGACACGCGGCGGCCGGCGCGGTCGAAGGCGCGCTTGGTGCGCAGGTTGATGGTGCCGGCGGGGGCGTTGGCGTCGACATCGGCGCTGATGGTCTTCGAGACCTCGATCGACTCCATCGAGTTGAGCGACGCCATCTCCATCGTGAAGGAACGCGCGGCGCCGGAGCCGCTGTTGTTGGCGTCGACGCTCGCGAGCGAGATGCCGTCCATCGTGACCGACGTGTACTCGGAAGCGAGACCACCGAGGCGCACGGTGCGCACCTCGCCGTAGAACAAGTCGAGTTCGACGCCCGGCAGGTGCTTGAGGAACTCGCCTACGTTGCCCTCGGGATTGTCGCCGAAGCTGTCGGAGGCGACGGTGTTGGTGATGTTCATGGAGTTCCGCTGGTCCATGATCGCCTTGGCGGCGCCCTCGCGCTCGGAAGAGACGCGGAAGGCGTCGAGTTTCACCACCGAGCCGGCGGACTGCGCCGGTTGGAGCGTGCTCTCGAGATTAAAGTCCTGCTGGACGGTGGCGCCGGCGCCGACCGTGACCGTCGCGGTGGCGTCGCGGTACCCGGTGTAGGAGACCACGACGGTCGCCTGCCCGGGCGCGACCGGATACAGGCGGAACTCGCCGCCGGCCTCGGAGATCGCGGTGACTCCCGTGCCCTCGAGCCGCACCTGCGCGTTGCGCACATATTCGCCTGAGGCCGGGTTGAAGACGCGGCCGGAGATGACGCCCGGCGCGGGTTGGGCGGAAAGGACACCGCCGAGCAGAGCGGCGATGGCGGTGAGCAGGGGTAGCGGGTTTCTCATGGTATCAAAGGCTGGATCAGGCGGCGGAACAACAACGGTGCGCGGCCAACTTGGCCGTAAGCCCAAGGACGACCCGCTAATCGGTCAAGAGGCGGTGCAGGAGGCGCGCTCTGTTTGGATTTCGGCTGGTCCGCTGCCGGAGGTTGCTTCTGCTCTGGGGAGTCGAGACCCAATCGCCCTCGCGGCTTTGATCAAAGCAGCCGTTCTATCTGGCGACCCCTTTTTCAACCACGATCCCCATGCGAACCATGAATGCCCGTCACGCTGTGTTACGCCCACTCCAGGCACTCCTCCGAGTGGCCTGTTTAGCCGCGTTGTCGCTCTGTGCCACGCTTCCGCTCCGCGCGGCTGATGCCGGCGGCTCCGTCAGCGGCTCGGTCAGCAACAACCAGACCGGGAACCTGCTGCAGGGCGCCCGGGTGGAGATTCCCTCGCTGGGACTCACGACGCTGGTGGACGCCACCGGCCGCTACGTCCTCGCCGGTGTGCCCGCGGGCACGCACGAGGTGATGGTGAGCTACATCGGTCTCGACACGTCGCGGGCCACGGTTTCGGTCGCCGCGGG
>JBJTCH010000158.1:0-29810 GCA_046091745.1 Opitutaceae bacterium | reverse complement strand
GGGTTGGGCAGGAGGTCGCCCGCCAGTTGCTCGATCGTGAACTGGTCGAAGGGCAGGTTGCGGTTGAACGCGTTCACCACCCAGTCGCGGTACGGCCAGATCGTGCGGACGTTGTCGAGGTGCAGGCCATGGGTGTCGGCGTAACGCACCGCGTCGAGCCAGTGGCGCGCGAAATTTTCCCCGAAACGCGGCGAGGCCAGCAGGCGGTCAACCAACCGCGCGTAGGCGTCGGGCGCGCGGTCGTTCACGAACGCGTCGACCTCGGCGGGAGTGGGCGGTAGGCCGGTGAGGTCGAGCGTGACGCGCCGGATCAGCGTCTCGCGGGGCGCCTCGGGGGAAAGGGTGAGGCGGTGCGGCGCCAGTCGTTCCGCGATGAAGCGGTCGACGGGATGTTCCAACCCGGACGCGGCCGGCGGCGGCTCCGGACGCGCGATCGGTTCAAACGACCAGTGCCGCTGGTAAACCGCGCCTTCCTCGATCCAGCGCTTGAGGACGGCGCGCTGCACGGCGGTGAGGGGCGCCTTGTGCGCGTCCGGCGGCGGCATGACCTCGTCCTCGTGCGGACTGATGATGCGCTGCCAGAGTTCGGACGCCTCGACGTTGCCCGGCACGATCGCGCGCACGCCCTTGCGCTCGGCGTAGGCCGACTCCGGCTCGTCGAGGCGCAGTCCCGCCTTGCGGTGAGCGGAGTCGGTGCCGTGGCACGCGAAGCAATTCTGGGCAAGGATGGGGCGCACCTGCTCGTTGAAGGAGACCCTGGTGTCCGCGGCATGGGAGCGCGGTAACAGCGAGGCGAGCGGCGAGACGAGCAGCAGGAGGACGGCGGGGCGGGAGGGCAGCATGCGGAGGGGGCCGGCGGGCGAGAGAAAAGTTCACGCCGCTCCTTCCGTCGTCAACCCCGCGGGCGACACGTCGATGGGGTATCACCACGGAGACACGGAGGCACGGAGAGGAAAAACCGCGGAAGGAACGAGGAACCTCGGAGGTGGAGTGGCCCTGCGGAATACACGGGAAGTGCGGAAAAACGAGAGGGTGGCGCGGTTGAGCGGTAACCGAACGGATCTGTCGATTAGCCCGACGGTGGTTTCGTGAGGCGCCTCCGAACAACTGCTTGAGGGGTGGCCACGGAAGGACCGTAGTCGATGAGGATGAATGCGGTTCGTTTGTAGCCTGGGTCCGTGACGGCCGAAGGCGGTTTGGAACACCTCGGAGCTCGCCGCGGATTTCCCAGCGCGGCTCCGCCGCAACCGAAGTATCGTTCAGGCTGAATGGCGGTGGGATCGTGACGCGTCGCTGAAAAGCGACGCGAGGGTTCAACCACGAATGGACACGAATAAGGAGGGCTTGGTGTAGCCGCGGCTGCTTGCCCGCCTGAGGCGGGGCAGCTGCGGACGGTTTTGCGGGCCGGACGGCAGGGCCGCAAGGGGTCAGCCTGTTGACTCGTTAGCGCCGCTCCTGGGTGACGGGACCACCCGGGAAGTAACCGGATGCCCGCTCAGGACGCCTCAGGCGCCGGCCGGCCGCGGCTGAGGCCTGAGATTGGACGATGGCCCGGTATTCGCTGATTCCTGGTTCAAAACGTCCCGGCCGGGCCGGTTTCGACGGAATCCTGCGGCGGGGTCCGCGGAACGAACGGTCGCTGAGGCGGTGCCTTTGGAAGGCAAGGAGAAGTCCGTTCGCCGGACCATCCGAAGCGCGGTCGCGGCGGGTGGCCGCCGATCGACCCCCGAAATGTGAACAAGTTTTTGAAAAATCGATGGCTTAGCGCTTGACCGTGGTGGGGGAAAGTGGGTCATTTTGCAGCGTTTTGGGGCAGCTGGCGGAAGCTGCCTTGAACCCCTCATGGCGCACGACGGCACAGTTTTTTTCACCGGGCTTTTCCGGCACACACTCGACGACAAGGGTCGGCTCACGATCCCGTCGGCGTGGCGTCATGCCGAAGCCGGGCAGGAACGCTTCCTCGCGACGCCGCATCCCGACGGCTACGTCGCGGTGCTGCCCCCGAAGGAAGTCGCGGTGCTGCACGCGAAGATTTCCGCGATGAAGCTCAGCGACGCGAAGGCGCAGGCGTTCGCCGCGCGGTTCTTCTCGCAGACGCAGGATTTCACTTTCGACAAGTCCGGCCGCGTCGGACTTTCGCCCGAGCTGCTGAAGCACGCCGGGATCGAGCGCGACGCGGTGCTCGTGGGCTCGCTCACGAAATTCAACATCTACAACCCCGCGCGCTGGCAGCAGGAGGAGGCCCGCTCCGCGGGCGAGCACTTCGGCGACCTCATGCGCCAGCTCGACATCTGACCGCCATGCGCCGCCCGGTCGTAGTCAAACGCCTCTCCGCCCGCGCGCTGAAGCGCCGCTCCGCCGTTAGCGCCTCGGCTGCGGCGCGCCGTTCCTTCCCGGCCTGGATCGACGCCGGCGATGAGGGGGTCGCCCTGTCCGCGGGTCTCGTGCTGCCCCGGGTGCGCGACGCGCTCGTGTTGCGCGTGGTGTCCCGCGGGAAGGAAGCGAAGGCGAAGGGAGGCGGCCATGCTGGCGGAGCCCGTTGAGAACGTCGCGATGACCATGACGCCCGGCCACCAGCCCGTGATGTTGCGCGAGGTGCTCGAGTTGCTGTCGCCCCGCGCCGGTGGCCGCTACCTCGACGCGACCTTCGGTGGCGGCGGACACACCGGCGCCCTGCTGGCGACCCCGGGCACCCGCGTCATCTCCCTCGACCGCGATCCGGCCGCTTCCGCGCGCGCCGAGGCGCTGCGGTCGGAACACGGGGACCGTTTCCGGCTCGTCGATCTGGATTTCGGCCGGCTGGCCGACCTGCCCGAGACGGGTTTCGACGGCATCCTCTTCGACCTCGGCGTCTCGTCTTTCCAGCTCGATGATCCCGCGCGCGGGTTTTCCTTCCGGCACGACGCGCCGGCCGACCTGCGCATGGATCCGCGCGCGGGAGTGCCCGCCTCGCGCTGGCTGGAGACGGCGACGACCGAGATGATCGAGCGCGCGGTGCGTGATTTCGGCGAGGAGCCGCATTGGCGCCGGGTGACGCGCGCGATTCTCGCGGCCCGCGGCGGCGGCGCCCTGGCGCGCACGGGATCGCTGGCGGAGCTCATCGCCGGCGCCATTCCGGCGCGCGATCGCGCCCTGTCCCGCGTGCATCCCGCGACGCGCGCGTTTCAAGGTATCCGCATCGCGGTGAATGACGAACTCGGCGCGCTCGACCGCGCGCTGCCGGCGGCCTTCGCGCGGCTGGCGCCCGGCGGAGTCCTCGCCGTGATCAGTTTCCACTCCCTCGAGGATCGGCCGGTGAAACGCTTCCTGCGCCGCATGTGCGGCCAGCCGGAGAGCGCCGACGATTCGACTCCGGGCGATCTGCGCGTGCGCCTCGCCGAGCCGCTCACACGTCGTCCGCTCACCCCGGGCGACGACGAGATCGCCGCCAATCCCCGCAGCCGCTCCGCGCGCCTCCGCGCCCTCCGCCGCCTCTGAACCGCGACGCCGCATGAAGAAATCGCCCTCCGCCTTCGCGAACCAGCTCCTGCTCTGTGTGCTCCTTGCCTTCTGCACCGGGGGCTCGATCGGCCTCGCCGCGGTCTGGCTGCGGCACCAGGTTTCCGTCACCGCGCGTTCCAACCGTGATCTCGCCGCCGAGGTGGCGCGCCTGGAGCGACTGATCGACGAGCGGAAGACGCTGGTCGAGACCGAGCAGGCTCCCGACAAGCTGCGCGGCCTCAACGCCTCGCTGCGCCTCGGCCTCGTGCCGATGAGCGAGCTGCCCGTCCTGCAGGTCACCGAGAACGTCATCGAGCGTATGGCGCGTCGCGCCGGCTCCGGCCCGGGCCTCGAGTCGGCCCTGCCGCCCGCTCCCGTCACCTTCCGCCTCGCGCGCAACTGAACGATGTCCCGCGGCTTCGCTTCCAACCGCATCGCCGTCCTCGGCGTGACGCTCTTCGCCTGCTTCGCCGGGCTGGGGGTGCGGCTGGTGTGGCTGCACGTGGTGGATCGCGATTCCATCCTGCGCCCCGTGGTCCGGGCGCGGCCGATGCTCATCCCGGAAACCGCGCGGCGCGGCGACATTCTCGATGCGCGCGGCGCGCGCCTCGCCACGAGCCGCTCCGAGATCGTGCTCGGGGTCGACCCGCACTCCCTCGTCCCGAAGGACCGCCGCAAATGGCCCGAGCTCGCCGCTCTGATCGGCATGTCGGAGGACGAGCTGCGCGAGAAGTTCACGCCGCGGTACGCCCCGCCCGCGGACGAGGCGCCCGCCGCGCGGCCCGTGTTTAAATCCGCGGCGGACGATGATGACGACAACGCGCCGGCGTTCGCCTTCGACTTTTCCCCGCACGCGACGCCGCCCGCGGACGCCGTCGCCGGCGAAGAGGAGACCGACCCGTCGGCTGATGCCCGGGAGCCGCGTCCGATTCTCTGGGTGAAGCTCCGCGACGACGTGCCGGAGTCGCTGCATGAAACCATCCGCCGGCTCAACATTCAGGGAGTGTACGGCCGCCGCGTCTACCGCCGCGTCTACCCGAGCAACCAGCTGGGCTCGCACGTCATCGGTTTCGTGAACCGCGAGCAGCAGGCGGCGGCGGGCCTCGAGGCCTACGCCGACTTTTATCTCCGCGGCCAGCAGGGCTGGCGGCTTGGCGAGCGCGACGGTCGCAACCGCGAGCTGCCGCAGTTTGCGGTGCGCGAGGTGCCGCGGTTCGACGGCTACAACGTGCGTCTCTCGATCGATTCCACGGTGCAGGACATCGTCGAGCAGGAGCTGGCGGCGCTCGCCGCGAAATTTCGTCCGGCCAAGGCCTCGATCATCGTGAGCGACACCGACGGGTTTATCCTGGCGATGGCCAATTACCCGACGTTCAATCCGAACGAGTACAACAAGGTGCCGAAGGACGAGGAGGCGCGGATGAAGAACATCGCCGTGACCGACGTCTACGAACCGGGCTCCGTGTTCAAGATCGTGCCGGCGGCGGCGGCGCTCGAGGAGCGGCTCGTCTCGGCGCGCACCGTGATCGACTGCGGCGTCGACCGCGCCACCCACAACGGCCGCGTGCTCAAGCTGCCCGCGGAGGACCACGCGATGGGCCGACTTTCCGTGGCCGAGATCATCAGCCACTCCAGCAACCGCGGCGCCGCGCAGCTCGGCATGCTGCTCGGCGAGGAGCGGCTCCACCGCTACGCGAGCGCCTTCGGTTTCGGCACCCGGCTTGGTTTCCCCACCGGCGAGGTGCGCGGCACGCTGCATCCATTCAAGAAGTGGTACCCCATCGACATCACGCGCATTCCGATGGGCCACACGGTCTCGTCCACGGTGCTCCAGATGCACCAGGCGATGTCGGTCATCGCCTCCGGCGGCGTCCTCCTGCGGCCCCAGATCATCCGCCAGATCACGTCGTCCTCCGGAGACGTCGTCTACGCCTACGATCGCGCCGAGATCGGGCGCGCGGTCTCGCCCGAGACGGCCGCGGAGGTGGCGCGCATGCTGATTGGTGTGACGCGGCCGGGAGGCACCGCTCCCAACGCCGCGATCGAGGGCTTCGACGTCGCGGGCAAGACCGGCACTTCCCAGAAGATCATCGACGGCCGCTACTCCAACCGGCACCACGTCGGTTCGTTCGTCGGATTCTTCCCCGCGCAGCGTCCGCGGGTTGTCATCTCGGTCGTGGTTGACGACGCCGATCGCACGGCCGCGGGCGGCAACGGCTACGGTCGCGTGGTCGCGGCGCCCTCTTTCAAGCGCATCGGAGAACGGCTGATCCCGATTCTCGGCATTCGTCCGGGCGGCGAGTCCGCGGTGCCGCGGCTGCTGGCCCGCCACGAGGGAGGCCGCCGATGATCGGCTATCTCGCGCGCAATCTGCCGTTGCTCGAGGCCCTCGGTCCCGCGCCCCGTCGCCGCGCCCCGGTCCGCGTCCGCGTCGCGCCGGTGATCCCGCGTCTCGCGGATCTGCTGGAGGGCTCCGTCGTGGCGGCCAAGGGTCCGCTCGGGCGTCCCGTCGGCGGGCTCGCGACGGATTTCCGCCGCGTCGTGCCCGGCACGGTTTTCTTCGCGCTGCCCCAGGCGGGAAACGCCGGCGCGCGCTCGATCGGCGAGGCGGTGGCCCGTGGAGCCGCGGCGGTGGTCGTCGACCGTCTGCCGCTCATCCCGCCGACCCCGCGCACCACCTTTGTGCAGGCCGGCGATGTGGCCGGGGCGCTGGCGGGGGCGGCGCGCCGTCACTTCGGGTTTCCGGATCGCGCCATGACGCTCGTCGGTGTGGGCGGCGGGCGCGGCAAGACCAGCGTGGGGCATCTTCTCGTCCATCTCCTCGGCGGCGACCAGCGCGTGGGTCTGCTCGGGTCCGTCCGCTATGAGCTCGGCGCCCGCGTCGTGCCGGCGTCCGAGGGCGAGATCGATGCGCTCGAAGCACAGGGACTGCTCGCCCAGATGCGCGATGCCGGTTGCCGTCACGCCGTGATCGAGGCCGGCCCGGGCGCCCTCGGCGTCCGCGCGGCCGAAGGTCTTCCCTGGTCGGCGGCCGTCTTCACGAACGCGACCGGATCCACGAGTACCCTGGTGAGCGCCACCGAAGCGTGGCGCCGCCTCTTCGCGGGTGATGCCGTCCGCGCGCTGCCGGCGGCGGTGGTGAATATCGACGAGGCCGAAGGCGCGCGTCTCGCCGCGGAACTGCGCTCCGCGGGCCGCACGCGGGTGGTGACGTTCGGCCATCGCCTCCCGGCGGAGGTGAGCGGGGTGGCGCGGGGGTCCGGCGCGACGCTCCTCCGTTGGCCGCGCGGAGAACTGGAGATCGTCTCGCCTCTGGCCGGTCGCGAACACGCGGAAAACCTGCTGGCGGCCGTGGCCACGGCGTGGGCCACCGGTCGCGATCCGCGCGTCGTGCTTGCGCGGTTGCGATCGTTTCCCGGTGTGCCCGGGCGTCTGGAGCGGGTGGAGACCGGCCGGTCCTTCCCGGTTTGGATCGATTCGGCGCGCACGGCGGACGAGCTGCGGCGGACGCTTGCGACCGTGCGGGCCGCGACGGCGGGCCGGATGATCGTGGCACTGGGGTGTGCGGTGGATGGCGCGGCCGAGGCGGTCGCCCGGGAACTGGCCGACGAGGTCCACACGGGGCCGGATCGCCGGAAAGTCCTGGCCGCGGCGTTGGCGGCGGCGCGCGACGGTGACGCGATCTTGGCCGCGGGCCGGGGGCACGAGGCGTATGAGAATCTCGGTGACTTCCGCGTGCCCGGCGATGATCGCCGGCTGCTGCGCGGGTTGCTCGCGGACTTGAACGCGGGGGAGGGGAGCTCCTGATGCCGGCGTTCACGGCCGACCAACTCGCACGCTGGACCGGCGGGCGCTGGCACGGGGAGCCGCGCGCGCCGCTCACGGGGTTCCACTTCGACTCACGACTGCTCACGCCGGGCGAGGTTTTCGTGGCGCTCCGCACGCCGGCGCGGGACGGGCACGCCTTCATCGGTGCGGCGGCCGCGGCGGGAGCGGGGGCGGCGCTCGTGCGGAAGGCGGATCCCGCCTTCGTGCTGCCGCAACTGGTGGTCGCGGATCCGTTGGCGGCGTGGCACGCGATCGCGTGGCAGCACCGGCGGGCGTTTCCCGGACCGGTGATTGGAATTTCAGGCAGCGCAGGCAAGACCTCCACCAAGGACTTGCTGGCGCTCCTCCTCGGTGGCGCAGCGAGCGGCGTCGCCGCCACCGAGGGTAACCTTAACAACCACCTCGGCGTGCCCTTGACGCTCACGCGTCTTGATCCGGCGCGTCACCGCTACGCGGTCGTCGAGGCGGGAATCAACACGCCCGGAGACATGGAGCCGCTGGCGGCGATGATCGAGCCCGACGTGGCGATCATCACGCTCATCGGGCCGGCTCACATCGAGGCGCTCGGCAGTCTGGAAGGCGTGGCCCGGGAAAAGTCCCGTCTGCCCGCCGCGACGCGCCCGGAGGGCTTCGCCCTGTTCACGCGCGAGACCGCGGCCTACGCGCCCTTCGCCGAGCTCGGCGCGCGCAAGCTCGTGCTCGAGCGGGCGGACGTCGTGCGACCCGCGGAGCCGCCGGCGGACCGCGCCTACTACGCCTTGACCCAGCGGGGACAGGAAACCGCGTTGGCGATCGCGGTCGGTCCGCCGCCGCCGCTCGCGTTCACGATGCCGCGGGTATCGGACGGCATGGCGCAGAACGCCGCGCTCGCGATCTGCGCGGCTTGGCGGCTGGGCGTGCCGCGCGCCGTCTTGCAGGAGCGGCTGTCCACGTGGCGTCCGGGCGCGCTGCGCGGCGAGGTGCGGCGTTCCGGCGAACGGCTGCTCTACGTCGATTGTTACAACGCCAATCCCTCCTCGATGGCGGACGCACTGGGGGCCTTCCAAGGCGTCGTGCCCGCCGCGGAGCCCCGGCTTTACGTGCTCGGTGGCATGGAGGAACTCGGTGCGGAGGCGCCGCGCCATCACCGCGCGCTGGGCCGGTCGTTGAAATTGCGACCGATGGACCGGGCGCTGGTGACGGGACCTTTTTCCGGCGAGGTCATCACCGGTCTGCGGGAGGCCGGCGCTGCCGCGGGCCAGGCGCAGGAGATTTCCGAAGCGGGCGCGGCCGGGCCGGTGATCGCGGCCTGGCGCGGCGCGGTCTTCGTGAAGGGCAGCCGTCGTTACCGGTTGGAAAGCGCGTTGGCGGCGGCGGGGGAGGAGGTGGCGGTCCATGCTTAGCTACCTCGCGGGCCTGGAGGAGTACTTCGGGCCGCTCCGGCTCTTCGGTTCGATCACGCTGCGCTCCATTCTGGCGGCGGTCACCGCGATGCTGCTCGGGTTTTTGTTCGGTCCGCGGCTCATCCGTCATTTCCGGAGCCTGAAGCTGGGCCACGGGTACGTCGACGAGCGCACGGCGCACCTCGGGGCGGCTTACTACGACAAGAAGAACACGCCCACGATGGGAGGGCTGATCATTTTCCTCTCCGTCTTCGGCAGCTCGGTGCTGTGGGCGGCGCCCAACATCTGGGTGATCGTGAGCCTGCTCGTCTACGCCGCGCTCACCGTTCCCGGCTTCCGCGACGACTACCTCAAGGTCCTGCGCCGGAACCGCGCGGGCATCGCCGGTTGGGAGAAGATCGCGTGGCAGACGGGGACGACGCTGATCGCGCTCGCGCTGCTGCTCTGGCACCCGCTCAGCGCCGGCAAGATCCGCGAACTCTGGGTGCCGTTCCTCAAGCACGCCGTGATCCCCGTCATGCCGTGGTGGCTTCTTCTCGCGATGATCTACCTCTGGATCGTGGGCTTCAGCAACGCGATCAACCTGACCGACGGCCTCGACGGCCTCGCGGTGGGCTGCACGATCACCGTGGCCATCGTGTTCGCGATCATGGCGTACCTCGCGGACCACGTCTTCCTCTCGGAATACCTGCTCATCAGCCACGTGCCCGGCACGGCTGAGCTGAGCGTGATCTGCGGCGCGTTGATCGGCGGCGGCATGGCCTTCCTCTGGTTCAACTCCCACCCGGCGGAGGTCTTCATGGGCGACACCGGCTCGCTCGCGTTGGGAGGCCTGATCGGCGTGATGGCCTTCATGATCCACCAGCCGCTCACGCTGGTGATCGCCGGCGGGGTCTTCGTGATGGAGGCGATCTCGGTCATCCTGCAGGTCGGGTGGTTCAAGTACACCCGCCGCCGTTTCGGGGAGGGGCGCCGCCTCCTCCTCATGGCGCCCGTGCACCACCATTTCCAGAAACTGGGCTGGCCCGAGACCAAGGTTGTCCTGCGCTTCTGGATACTATCCCTCGGCTTCGCCCTCGCCAGTCTCGCCACCCTGAAACTCCGCTGACCCCATGAACCTGCTCCGAGAAAACGACACCGTGTTCCCGCTCTCCGCCGGCGCCGCGACGCGCCCCGCGCTCCGCCCGCCCTCGCTCGCCTCGCTGATCCGGCCCGTCCACGGCGTCGTGCTCGGACGCAATTCCTTCCTGCGCGAATGGTCCGCGCGCCGCGCGCAACTCGTCGCGGCGGCCCGCGGTCCCGCGGCCGCCGGCCGCTAGACAAGTTCCCTCGCGGTCCGCACTTTTTCCCGTCATCCTCCTTACCATGAAAATCCTGAAGATTTTCGGCATCGTCATCGGCATCCATGTGTTTGCCCTCCTGCTGATTTTCGCCAACCCGGGCTGCAGCACCGCGCGCAAGCCCGCGCCGGTCCCGACCGACACCGTGGCGAAGGACGCTTCCGCGCCCGAGGCGGTCTCCGCCTCGCTCCCGCCGCCCGTGCCGGCTCCAGCGGCCGCCCCCGTCGCCGAGTCGGCGCCGGTGCTGCCCGCCGGAGCACCCTCGGCGCCGGCTGCCGCCACGCCGCCCCTCTTTGACCCGAACGCTCCCGCCACCGCGGCGACGGACTCCTCCACCGGCGTCCGCTTCATGCCGACGCGTCCGGGCACGCCGGTCGCCGGCGCGCTCCAGGCCGAGAAGGTCGCCGACGTCACCCCGGCCAGCACCTACATCGTGCGCCCGGGCGACAGTCTTTGGACCATCGCCAAGAAGCATAAGCTGACGGTCGGCGACCTCACCGCCGCCAACGGCATCGCGGCCAACGCCAACCTGCAACCGGGCAAAAAGCTCGTCATCCCCGCGAAATCCGGCGTGGTCGCCTCCACCGCCCCGGCCCCCGCCGCTCCGGCGCCGGCCAAGGCGGCGCGCCCCGCGAAGTCCGCGGCACCCAAGCCGGGCGTCGATGGCGTGCGCCATGTGGTGAAGCCGGGCGAGTCCCTCAGCGTCATCGCGCGCAATTACGGCGTGCGGCAGTCCGAGATCGCGCTCGCCAACGGCATTTCCGACCCGACGCGGCTGCAGGCCGGAACCGAGATCGTGATTCCCGGGGTGTCGGCGCCGAAAGCGGCCAAGTCCTCCGAGGCCAAGGCCGGTGAACCGGCCGCGACGCCGCCCGCGCCACCCGTGATTCCGGTCATCCGGATCGAGGAAAGCCCCGTCACGCCCGCGCCCAAGCCCTGAGCCGGAGTCCGCCGACTTGCCCGCCGACGCGTCCAGCTCTCCTCCTGCCGGTCGCCGCCTCGACCCGCGTTCGCTCGTCAACCCCGCGACGGTCATCGTGATCATCGCGGTCGGCCTGGCCCTGCTCGGCCTCACGATCCTCTTCAGCGCCAGCGCGTGGCTGAAGACCGGCCCCTACTTCTACCTCAACAAGCAGGTCTTCGGCGTCCTGCTGGCGGTCGGCCTCTGCTTCGTGATGAGCCGCCTCAACCTCGATTACGCGCGCCGTTACGCATGGTGGGTGCTCGGGGTCTGCGCTGTGCTGCTGTTCCTGACGCTGGTGGTGGGCATCAAGGTGAACGGGAGCCGCCGCTGGCTGGGCTTCGGTTCCCTGCGGGTGCAGGTCTCGGAGTTCGCCAAACTGGGCCTGGTCTTCTGCCTCGCCCACTATCTGGCGCTGAACCAGACGCGCATCGGTGAAATGGTGCGCGGCTTCTTTGTCCCGCTCGGCATCATCGGCCTCATCGCGGGCCTCACGCTGGCGGAGCCCGACTTCGGCGTGGCCGCGCTGATGATCGCCGTCGGCCTCGTGCTGCTGTTCCTCGCGGGGGCGAAGTGGCGGTTCATCGTGCCCACCGTGCTGACGGTCGGAACGCTTTTCGCCGTGGCGGTGATCCACAATCCCAACCGGCTGCGGCGCATGACGGAGTTCCTGAGCGAGGACAAATCCTACCAGTTACGCCAGGGACTCGCCGCGTTCGCCGCGGGTGGCGTCGAGGGCGCCGGGCTGGGCAACGGCCGGCAGCAGCTGAGCTACCTGCCCGAGGCGCACACGGACTACATCTTCTCGGTTGTCGGCGAGGAGCTCGGCCTGTTCTTCACACTCGGCGTGGTGGCGGCCTTCGCCGTGATCCTCACGGCCGGGCTCATCCACGTGCGGCGTGCGCCCAGTCTGTTCCATTACCTGCTGGTCGTCGGCTGCGTCCTCCTGATCTCGCTGCAGGCGATCATCAACATCGGGGTCGTCACCGCCGTCTTCCCCACGAAGGGCATGTCGCTGCCGTTCATCAGCGCGGGGCTCTCCAACCTGATGCTGATGGGCATGCTGCTTGGCATCATCCTCAACTCCCAGCGCAACTGGGGCCGGGCGACGCTGCCCCGCGGTTCGGGCGCGATGCGGGAGGTGCACGCGTGAACCGCTTCGTCATCTCCTGCGGCGGCACCGGCGGCCACCTCTCGCCGGGAATCGCGCTGGCCGAGGGTCTGGCCGCGCGCGGCGACGGGGCCGTCCTGTTGATCAGCCGCCGGCGCGTCGACGCCGAGCTCAGCGGCCGGTATCCGCGACTTGAATTCATCGCCATGCCGGGCGGGGGGTTCGCTTGGAATCCGGTGGCGGTGGCCCGGTTCCTGTGGTCGCAAGCCGGCGCGGTCCGGCTCTGCTGCCGGGTGCTGCGACGCGAACGTCCGCGCGCCGTGGTCGGTTTCGGCGGCTTCACCTCCCTCCCGTTGGTGATCGCGGCCCGCCTGCTCGGCGTGCCGGTGGCCCTGCATGAGTCGAACCGTGTGCCGGGTCGCGCCGTGCGGACGCTCGGGCGTCTCGCCCGTCGGGTGTATCTGCCGCCCGGTGTCTCACTGCCGGGCCTTTCGAACGACGTGGTGCGACCGTTGTCCTTGCCGGTGCGGCGCGAGATCCGCCGTGGTTCGCCTTCAGCCGCGCGCTCCTCCCTCGGTCTCGATCCCTCGCGCCGCGTGCTCGCGGTGCTCGGGGGCAGCCAGGGGGCCGGCGCGCTGAACACCTGGGCACGCGGTGCCGTCGCTCCGCTGGCCGCGGCGGGTGTGCAGCTTTACGTCGTGACGGGTCCGGGCAAGGACCGCGCCGGCGTGGTGGAGACCGTGACTTCCGCGGGCAGGGTCCGCGCGATCTTCGAGCCTTTTTGCGGTCGCATGGCCGATCTGCTCACCGCGGCCGACCTCGTCGTTTCGCGGGCGGGGGCGGGCACAATCGCCGAGCTGATCCGTTGCGGCACACCCGCGGTCCTCGTGCCGTATCCGGAGGCGGCGGACAATCATCAGGAGGCCAACGCCCGCTGGCTCGCCGCGGAAGGTGGTGGCGTGGTGGTGACGCAGGAACGGATCGAAACCCTTACCGAGCTGGTGCGGGCCGCGCTGGCCGACGAGTCCCGGCTGGCCGCATGGCGCGACGCGCTGCAGCGCCTGGATCGCGCCGATCCGCTGGAGACCATGCTGGCCGACCTCGATGTCATCGGCGGCGCCAACGCCGGAACCGGCCGCGCCGGCCTCGCGACCGCCTGAATCTTTTTCGCCCTTTCCCGTGAACAGCCTCCTCGCCCCGACCACCACCGCCCCGTCGCATGCCGACTGGGATGATGTGGCGTCGGCGTTGCGCGCCTTGGTCGGGCCGGAGACCCGGATCACCCGCGAGGAGTCCCTCGGCAGCCGCACGACGATGCGTGTGGGCGGCTCCGCGCGGGTCCTGGCGGAACCGGCGAATGTCGCCGATCTCCGCGCCGTCGTCCGCGGCGCCGCGGCGGCCGGCGTGCCGTTGCTGCCGATCGGTCGCGGATCCAACCTCGTGGTGCCCGACGAGGGCGTCGACGCGGTCGTGGTCGCCTTCAGCCATGCGGCGTGGTCGGCGTTTTCACCCCAGCCGGATGGACGCATCCGTGCCGGGGCGGGCCTGCGTTTGAAAAGCCTGTGCGGTCAGGCGGTGAAGGCCGGGCTGCAGGGATTCGAGTTTCTCGAGGGGATTCCCGGCAGCGTCGGCGGCTCGTTGCGCATGAACGCGGGCGCGATGGGCGGTTGGATCTGGGACGTCACCGACGAGGCGGAGGTTCTGCGGGCGGACGGTGAGGTGGCGGTTTTTTCCCGCGCGGCGATGGGTGTCGACTACCGCCAGTGTCGGGGCTTGGAGGGCGCGATCGCCCTCGGCGCGCTGCTCCGGCCCGCCGCGCAGGCGGAGGGCGATGCCATCGGGCGCCAGATCGATGTTTACCGGGGCAAGCGTCAGGAATCTCAGCCGAAGGAGCGGAGCGCGGGGTGCGTTTTCCGCAACCCACCCGGCGGCGCGGCGGGTCGGCTCATCGACGAGGCGGGACTCAAGGGTGCGCGCGAGGGCGACGCGCAGGTGTCCACCGTGCACGCCAATTTTATCGTGAATCTCGGCGCCGCGCGGGCGGCCGACGTTTTCGCGCTCATGCGGCGGATCCGCGCGACGGTGCGGGAGCGTTCCGGCGTGTTGCTGGAGCCTGAGGTGCTGTGCTTCGGCCGCCGCTGGGAGGAATTCCTGTGAGCCTGCCGTCCCCCGTCATCGTCGTGCTCGCCGGCGGCGTCTCCGCCGAGCGTGAGGTTTCGCTCGGCTCCGGTCGCGCCAGCGCGCTCGCGCTCGCCCGCTCCTTCCCGACGCGCCTCGTCGAGGTTGGCGCCGCCGCGCTGCCCGACGGGCTCGATCCGGCCCGCGACGTTATTTTCTCCACGCTCCATGGCACGTTCGGCGAGGACGGCGGGATGCAGCGCCTGCTCGACGCGGCGGGGATCCACTACGCGGGATGCGACGCCGCGGCCAGCGCGGTGACGATGGACAAGACCCGCACCAAGGAGCTGGCGGCGACGCGCGGCGTGCTGGTTTCGCCGGGCATCCGCTTCACGGCCGCGGCGAAACCCGAGGTCGACGCGGTGGTCGCGGCGCTTGGGGAGCGGGTGGTGGTGAAGCCCAACGCCGAAGGCAGCAGCGTCGGCCTGTCGCTGCCCGTCACGCGCGCGGAACTGGCGGCGAGCCTCGCGGCGATCGAGCGCGGCGAGTGGCTGGTGGAGCGGCGCCTGACCGGCCGGGAGCTTTCGGTGGGGGTGCTCGGCGGCCGCGCCATGGGCATCGTCGAGATCCGTCCGCGGTCCGGGGTCTACGACTTCACGAGCAAGTACACGAAGGGGATGACCGAATATTTCGCCCCGGCTCCGATCGGGGACGAGTTGTCGGCGACGGTGCGCCGGGCCGCCGAGGCCGCGTTCGCCGCCTGCGGTTGCCGCGATTACGCGCGGGTGGATTTCATCCTGACCGACGAGGGGCCGTTCATGCTCGAGATCAACACGCTCCCGGGGATGAAGGAGACGAGTCTCCTGCCGATGAGCGCGCGTTGCGCGGGACTCGATTTCACGGCTTTGGTTCGCGAGCTGGTCACTCCCGCGGTGGCCCGCTTCCGGGTGGCGAGGGGAGGGCGGAAATGAGCACGGACGCGATCCGCACGCCCGCCGTCCGCAGCTGGCGCGACATCGCCCAGCCGGTGCGGCCGCGCGCGATGTCGCGCGGCGGCCGCTGGCGTCGCCTGATGGTGAGCGTGCGGGCGATCGGGGCCCTGCTCGGCGTGGCCGTGCTTGGTGTCAGCGCTTGGTATCTCCTGACGTCCGTGACGCCGAAGGCCGGCGACCTCCGGCCGTCCGCCAAAGGGGGCGCGTTGCGGCGTCTGGAACTGAAGACCTCCGCGGGAGGCGTCCTCGACGAGGCGTGGCTGCGGACCACGCTCGCGCTGCCGGCGGGTGTCACGCTGATGGAACTCGACCTGGCCCGTTTGCGCACGCGGTTGCTGCGGGACGGGCAGGTGGATTCCGCCGCGCTCTCGCGCGAATTCCCCGACCGGCTCGTCGTTCGGATCACCGAGCGCAGCCCGGTGGCGCGCGTGCGCGTCGATTCGGGGCCGGCGCCGCGCGACCTCCTGGTGGCGGCGGACGGCACGATTTTCCAGGGAGCCGGCTACGACTCCGCGATGATCGAGGGCTTGCCGTGGCTCGCCGGCGTTTCGCTGGTGGCGGAAGGCGACGGGTTCCGCCGGATCCCGGGCCTCACGCCCGTCGCGCAATTGCTCTCCGACGCGCAGTTCGCGGCCCTGTCGCTCTACCGTAGCTGGATCTCCGTTTCCCTGGCGCGGTTGGAGTCGGACCGTGAGATCGAGGTCGCGACACGCAACGGCTCCACGGTGGTTTTCTCCGCCTCGCGGGAGTATTTCGGTCAGCTGGCCAAGTTGGACTACCTGGTTGACCGGCTGGCCAACACACCGGCCGCGCGCGTGCGCATCGACCTCTCTTACGGACGGAACGTCCCCGTGCGCATCGATGCGCCCGAGACGACGCCCGCCGCGGGTCCTCGCGGCGCGACCCGCCCGCCGGCGTCCCGTCCCGTTTTCTCCATCCTTCCTCCCGCCTCCCCGCAACGCACTTCCCCGTGAGCTCCCGCACCACCTTCATCGGCGCCGTCGAGATCGGCACCTCCAAGATCACCGTCCTCATCGGCGAGCACACCGGTCGCGAGCTCGCCATCATCGGTCGCGGCGAGTGCCCGTCGCGCGGTGTCATCAAGGGCGCGGTCGTCGATTACAAGGCGGCCAGCGAATGCACGCACCGCGCGCTGGAACTCGCCGAGCGCGAGGCCGGGGAGCGCATCGATGTCGTCTTCCTCGCGCAGACCGGCAGCCACCTGGAGGGTTTTTACAACGAGGCCTCGGTTAACGTGAAGGCGTCCGATAACATGGTGGAGGCCGGTGACGTCCGCACCGTGTGCGAGCTCGCCAAGGCGAAGGAACTGCCCCACGGCCGCATGGTCGTGCACCATATCCGCCGGCCGTTCCGCCTCGACGGACGCCTGGTGCCGGGCAGCCCCGAGAACCTCGTGGGACAGCGCCTCGAGGTCGGCTACTGGACCGTGCACGGTCTGGAGCAGCGGTTGGCCGACACCCTTCATGTCATCCGCGGTTTCAACCTCGAGGTGGGCGAGCTCGTGCTCTCCAGCCTCGCGGCGGGGCACATGGTGACGACGCCCGAGGAGCGGCAGAACGGCGTGCTGGTGATCGACATCGGCGCGGGCACCACCGACTACGCGCTCTACCGGGACGGCGCGGCGCACACGACCGGAGTGGTGGCGGTCGGAGGCTCCCACCTCACCAACGACCTGAGCATCGGCCTGCGGCTGAAGGAGGCCCAGGCGGAGAAATTGAAGCTCCGCTACGGCCGGGCCGACGTCGTCACGCGCGAACGCACGCATAAGGTCTGGCTCGACGGCACGTTCGCGATCGGCGACCGGCAGTTTCCCCAGCAGGCGATCGAGCAGATCACCGCCGCGCGCACCCAGGAGATTCTTGAGGTGGTGAAGGCGCGGCTCGGCAACGCTTTCAGCCTGGAGACCTGCGCCGGCGGCGTGGTGCTCACGGGCGGCACGGCGAAACTGCCGGGCATCGCCGGGGTCGCGGCGCGGGTGTTCGGGGTTACGGCGCACCTCGGCGAGGCGCCGACGTGGATCGGCGAAAATCTCCGCGACCCGGGATACCACACCGCCCTCGGGCTCCTGTACTGCGGCGTCGGGCACCGCTCGGAGCGGCTCACGGGACGCGGGCCGGGCTCCGGCTTCCTGTCCGGCCTGCGCAAACTCTTCTCTCATTCCTGAACGACCCCGATCCGTCGCGACCATGAATCTCAACGAACTTCCGCTCGAACAAGCGCTCCTCACCGACCGCAACATCGCCATCAAGCTGGTCGGCGTCGGCGGGGCCGGCTCCAACGCCGTCGACCGCCTCAAGATGGAGAATCTCGACCGGCTGCAGCTGGCCGTGATCAACACCGACTACCAGGCGCTCGCGAGCTCGCCGGTGCAGGACAAGGTGCTGCTCGGCATGGGGGTCACGCGCGGCCTTGGGGCGGGCGGCGATCCCGAGCGCGGCCGCGAGGCGGCCGACGCCGATCGCGCCAAGATCGCGGCGGTGGTGAAGGACTGCGATCTCGTGTTTCTCGTGACTGGAATGGGCGGCGGTACCGGCAGCGGCGCGTCCCCCGTCGTGGCGGAGGTCGCGGCGGAGGCCGGGGCGCTGGTCATCGCCTTCGTGACGATGCCGTTCAGCTTCGAGGGCGGCCGGCGCCTGAAGCAGGCCGAGGAGGGATTGCGCGCGCTGCGGGCCGTGTGCGACGCGGTCATCCCGCTGCCGAACGACGTGCTCATGCAGGAGGCCGCGGAGGGCGAGACGGTGCTCGATTCCTTCGCGCGCGCCGACGAGTGGATCGGCCGTGGCGTGAAGTCCATCTGGGCGATGCTCTTCAAGACCGGGCTGATCAACGTCGACTTCGCCACCTTGCGCCAGGCCTTCGGTCAGCGCGGCGGCAAGACATTGTTCGGTCTCGGTGAGGGTCGCGGCGAGGGTGCCGTGGCGGAGGCGCTCAACAGCCTCAAGCTGTGCCCGCTTCTGCACACGCCCGACTTCGCGCGGAAGGCGGATCGCCTGCTCGTCAACATCATCGGCGGCCCGGACCTCACGTTGCCGCGCGTGAACGAGATCATGTCGGCGGTCACCGACCAGTTCGGCCGCGAATCCCACATCACGATGGGCGCCGTGATCGACGAGAACGCGGCGGGCCGCGTGGAAATCTGTGTCATCGGCACCAGCGACCTCGGCGGGCGGGTGGCGCCCGGCCGCCGCGCGGTGCCCCCGCCGGCGCGCCAGCGCCCCCAACCCGCGGCGATCGCCACCGCGAAACCAGCGGAACCGGCGCCCTCGGCGGTCACATCCGTCACCGTGACCACGTCACCGGCGGGCACGACGCCACTCGTCGCGCAGGAGGAATTCGGCTTTGGCGAGGTGGAAAGCCGCGGGCATTTCGAGAAGACGGACCGCAATCTCTTCGACGGCCACGACCTCGACGTGCCCACCTACCTGCGCAAGGGCATCAAGATCTCCCTGTGAGTTGAAGCACCGGGGAGCGCGCCGGACGGGCGCTACTCCTTGATCATGGTGAACCAGTCCTTCTTCTCACCCTTGTCGGTGATGAAGGTCAGGTCCAGCCGCAGCCCGTCGACGTCGATCACCGAGGAACCGGCCTCGTTCATCGCGATGTAGAAAACCGGGTGGTTGAGCGCGGGCGGCTTCGAGCCGGCGTGACCGGCGCTGCCCGTCACCACGGAGACTTCGCCGGCATTGGGGATGCGTCCGCGCTTCTTGCGGTAGACGCCGTCACCGCCCTCGCGGCCGTTGCCCTTTTGCAGGACATGCTTCGCGGCGTCGAAGGTCGGGCTCTTGCCGTAGTGGCCGTTGATGAGCGGGGAGCGCTCGTAGACGTGGGAATGGCCGGTGAGGACGAGGTCCACGCCGCCCTGCTCAAGGACCGGCAGGAAGACCGCGCGCATGTCGTTCATGCGACCCGCGCTGTCGCTGTCCTTGTCCGAGTCGTGCGTGCCCTTGGTGTAGGGCGGGTGGTGAAAGTAGGCGATGATCCAGTCGCGCGTGGTCGCGGCGAGGTCGGCCTTGAGCCACTGCATCATCGCGCCGCCGGGCTTCCGGTCGCTGTCGTGCGAGTCGAGGCAGATGAAGTGGATGTTGGCGTAATCAAAGGAGTAGTAAGCCTCCGTACCCGACATCACGCCGCCGGCCTGCCCGCGCGTGGGAAGGGTGAAGATGTCGTAGTACACGCCCGACTGGGTCTCCGAATTCGCGCTGCGGCCGTCGTGATTGCCCAGCGCCGGCCACATGGGCGACGTGCGCAGCGTGACCGGGTACATCTCGAAGATCGCCTTCTGATAGTCGGCGTCGGTGCCCTCGGGGTAGGCGTTGTCGCCCAGCAGCAGCCAAAGGTCGGTCGCGCGCTTGCCGGTGAACGCGTAATAGGAGTCGCGCACGGCGCGCTGCACGTCGCCCTTCGTGCCCGGGTCGCCGAGCACCCAGATCCGCGTCGGCTTCACCGTGCCGACGGGGGGCGGCGTGGTGAAACTGTAGGTGGACGGACGCCCCGGGGCATCCTCGGCCGCGGCCTTGCCGGGCGCCGGCGGGGCCAGCGGCGTGGCGCCTACCGAATAGTAATAGGTCGTGGACGGTTGCAGCCCGCTTAACTGGACGACGTGTTCGGCGGAGACGCCCTCGGCCTTCGCAACCTTGGTCAATTGGCCGCGCTCCGTGCCATAGGATACGACCGAGCCTTCGGTGGTGTCGGTGCGCCACCGGATGACCATGCTCTCGGGCGTGGCGCTCTGGAGATACGGGCCGCGGAGGATACTCGGGGCGGCGCTGATCGGAGCGAGGGTCAGCGCGATTCCGGCGAGGAGACAGTAGGGGCGGAGTATCATGGCGGGGAAGACGGTGCGGAGTGGGAGAGGGTTGCGAGCTCCTTGGCGAGGTTCAGCGATTCGGGCGAATCCCGCAACCAGTCCGGCAAGGCGGCCAAGGCGGCGAGAGCGGCGGCGTAGGCGGTACGCGCCTCCCTTTCGCGGCCGGCGCGGAGAAGGACGTCTCCGCGCCGCCGCAGCCAGTTTTCCTTCCGCTCGGCGCCGGCGGAAAGGCGGTCAAGACGAGCGAGGGCGGCATCAACCCGCCCCAGCGATTCCTCCAACGCGAGGGCGCGGAGTTCGAGCGCGGGTACGGGGCCGAGACGGTGGAGTGCGTTTTCAAGAACCGGCAAAGCCGCCGGCGGCGCGAGCAGGGCGGCGCGCTCGAGAAACAGATCGGGGGAAGGTGAGCGCAGCCGTTCGAGCACGCGGTCGTACTCGGTCCCCGCCTCCTCGTTCCGACCGAGCTTCCGCAGGGCTCGGGCCCGCAGGATCCGCACGGAGGAGTCGGCGGGATCCAGCGCCTTGGCCTCGTTGAAAAAACGCAGTGCGTCGATGGGGCTATTTTGCGCGAGGGCGAGGGAGCCGCGCGCGCGGGCGATCCCGGCGTGACGCGGCGCGATCTCGGCCGCCGCGAGGTAATTGGCCTCGGCGTGGAGCCATTCCTCGTGCCGCGCGTAGAGTTCGCCGCGCTCCAGCAGCAGGTCCGCGTTGCGCGGGTCCGCGGCCAGGGCGGTGTTCAGGCGCGCCAGTCCCGTCTCGATCTCCGGATGCGCGTGCGCGGTACACGCTGCGAGAGCGAGCAGGACGAGGGGTTTCCACCGGCGCATGCGCGCACGCAAATGCCCCAAGGTCCCGGCTGCAACTCCGGGCGGCACCCGATCCCGCCGCCGCTCAGGTGTTGAAGCGGAACAGCGCGACGTCGCCGTCGGCGAACACGTACTCCTTGCCCTCGAGGCGGTACTTTCCGGCGTCGCGCGCGGCGGCCACGCTGCCGAGCCGGCTGAGGTCGGCGTAGGAGACCACCTCGGCCTTGATGAAACCCTTCTCGAAGTCGGTATGGATCACGCCGGCGGCCTGCGGAGCCTTCCAGCCCTTGCGGATGGTCCAGGCACGGACCTCCTTTTCACCGGCGGTGAAGTAGGTCTGCAGCCCGAGCAGGGTGTAGCTCGCTTGAATCAGCTTGGAGACGCCGGAGTCATCGACGCCGAGGTCCTTTAGAAACGCCTTCGCTTCCTCGGGGGCCAGGTCGATGAGCTCCGACTCGATGCGGGCGCTGATCGGCACGTAGGCGGCGTCGTGGTGGGACCGCACGTAGCCGGCGACTTGCTGGACAAACGGGTTCTGCTCCGCGGTGGCGAGGTCACCCTCGGCCACGTTGCACGCGAACAGCACCGGCTTGGCGGTCAGCAACTGGAAGAGTTTCATCATCTTCTGCTCGTCCTCGGTGGCGGGGAGCAGGTTGGCGGTCTTGCCGGCGTTGAGGTGCGGCTCGAGGCGTTGGAGAAGGGCGATCTCGGCCTGGGCCTCCTTGTCACCCGACTTCGCCTTCTTCTGGGATTTTTCGATGCGCTTGGTCACCGCGTCGAGGTCGGCCAACACGAGTTCGGTGGTGATGACCTCGATGTCCCGCACCGGATCGACCTTGCCCATCGTGTGCACGATGTCGGGGTCCTCGAAACAGCGCACGACCTGCACGATGGCGTCGACCTCGCGGATGTTGGCTAGGAACTGGTTGCCGAGGCCTTCGCCCTTGCTGGCGCCGGCGACGAGGCCGGCGATATCGACGAACTCGATCGCCGCGGGGACGACGACGCCGGTCTTCGCGATGCGCTGGAGGACCGCGAGGCGCTCGTCGGGCACGATGACCACGCCGACGTTGGGATCGATGGTGCAGAACGGATAGTTCGCGGCCTCGGCCTTGCGCGAGCGGGTGAGGGCGTTGAAGAGGGTCGATTTACCCACGTTGGGAAGACCGACGATGCCGGCTTTGAGCATAAGGGGCGGAGGAAGCTGGCGGAACAGGGGCTTGACAAGCTGATTGTCGGTTCGTGTCCTCCTCGGTTTTTCCTAGCAAGAACCGCTCCGCAAACGTCTCCTACATGGCTCTTAAAATCCGCCTCACCAAGGTTGGCTCCGTGCACCAGCCCCTCTATCGCGTGGTCGTCGCCGAAGCGCGTTCGCGCCGCGACGGAGCCGCCGTCGAGAATCTCGGCACCTATACGCCGCGCACCAAGGGCAACCCGATCCACATCAACTTGGAGCGCGTCGACTACTGGCTGAGCAAGGGCGCCACGCCCACCGACACGATGCACGCCATGATCAAGAAGGCGCGCCGCTCGGCCGCCGCGGCCAGCTGAGCCGGGAATCCTCCCTTTAACGATCGCCCGGTCCGCCGGGCGATTTTTTTTGCCCGCGCTTCACCTCATGCCGCTCCGAGTCGACGTCCTGACGCTGTTCCCGCGGATGTTGGACGGCTTTTTGGCCGAGAGCATTCTGGGTAAGGGGATCGCGGCGGGCCACCTGGCGGTCGGGGTGCACGACCTCCGTAATTGGACGACGGACAAACACCGCACCGCGGACGACCGGCCGTTCGGAGGCGGGGCGGGGATGGTGCTCAAACCGGAGCCGGTCTTCGCCGCGATCGAGCAGGTGCAGACGCCCGGTTGCCGGCGGATTTACCTGACGCCGGACGGGCAGCCTTTCTCCACCGCGCTCGCCGAGGAATTGTCGCGCGAGCGGCACTTGGTGATGCTCAGCGGGCACTACGAGGGAATTGACCAACGCATCCGCGACCGCGTGATCGATCAGGAGATCTCGATCGGGGATTATGTGCTCACCAACGGCACGCTCGCGGCGGCGGTGGTCATCGATGCGCTCGCGCGTTTCATTCCGGGAGTGCTCGGGGAGGAAAAGTCGTTGACGCACGAATCCTTCACCCGCAAGTTGCTCGACTTTCCTCAATACACGCGTCCCGCCGAATTTCGGGGCATCTCCGTTCCCGGGGTTCTTCTCTCCGGCAACCATGCCGAAATCGAGAAATGGCGGCTCGCGCGTCAGGAGGAAAAAACCCGGCTCGTCCGGCCAGACTTACTTAAATAACTCACTGCCATGAACCCGATCATCAAGGAGATCACCGCCCATCAGGTGAAGAATGACATCACGCCGTTCAAAGTCGGCGACGGTGTGCGCGTGCACACCAAGGTCCGCGAGGGCGACAAGGAGCGGGTCCAGATTTACGCCGGTATCGTGATCGCCCGGAAGGGCAGCGGGATCCACGAGACGTTCACCGTCCGCCGCCTGAGCTATGGCGAGGGCGTCGAGCGCGTCTTCCCGGTCAACTCGCCCAACATCGAGAAGATCGAGGTCGAGCGGGAGTCCGAGGCCATGCGCGCCCGGCTGTACTACCTGCGTCAGCGCACCGGCAAGGCGGCCGTGGCGATCAAGGAAAAGGATCGCGCCGCCGAGATCCACGCGCAGCACGAGGCCGAGAAGGCCGCCAAGGTCGCGGCCGCTCCGGCTCCCGCCGCCGCGAGCTGATCGCGCGTTCCGTCCCATTCGCGAGAGCGGACCTCACCGGGTCCGCTCTTTTAGTTTGTCCGTGACGGTCGCGCGCCGCCCGACTGTCAGGCTCACTGGGGAAATTCATGCTTCCCCGTTCCCGTGGCGGCCTGTACCTCTCACCGGTTTCCTCGTATGACGCTGCAAACTCTCCTTCTCGGCAAAGCCGCCCATCAGGCCCGCGGGCTCGCGATCGATGCGGTCCACGCCTGCTCCTCCGGCCACCTCGGCCTTCCGCTCGGCGCGGCGGAGATCGGCGCTGTGCTCTTCGGCCACGCCTTGGTGCACAACCCCGAGCGTCCGCAGTGGATCAACCGCGACCGTTTCGTCCTCTCCGCCGGCCACGGCTCGATGTTCTTGTACGCCTGGCTGCACCTGAGCGGCTATGACGTGCCGCTCGAGCAGGTGCGCAAGTTCCGCTCGCTGCACAGCGTCACCCCGGGTCACCCGGAGTTCCGCGAGACACCCGGTGTCGAGTCGACCACCGGTCCGCTTGGCCAAGGCATCGGCAACGCCGTCGGCATGGCGCTGGCCGGCAAGATGGCGGCCGCGCGTTTCAACACCCCCGAGCACCCGCTACTTGATTACCATGTGGTCTGCCTCGCGGGCGACGGTTGCATGCAGGAGGGCGTCGCGATGGAAGCGGTGGCCTTCGCCGGGCACCAGCAACTCGACAACCTCATCCTGATTTACGACGCCAACGACGTCACCCTCGACGCGATGGCGGCGAAGACGCAGAGCGAGAACGCCGCGCTCCGTTTCAAGTCCATCGGTTGGGACGTGCAGACCATCGACGGCCACGACCTCGCGGCGATCCTCAAGGCCTTCAACAAGGCCAAGAAGACCAAGTCCGGCCGGCCCCAGCTGATCATCGCGCGCACGCAGATCGGACGCGGCATTCCCGAAGTCGCCGGCACCGCCAAGGGCCACGGCGAGGGCGGGGCGAAGTTCGCGGACTCGGCGCGCGCCGGCCTCGGCCTACCCGCCGACCAGCACTTCTTCGTCAGCGATGATGTTCGCGCCTATTTCGAGGGTCACCGCCAGCGCCTGATCCGCGCGTGCAACAAGTGGTCACGCCTGCAGAAGGCGTGGCGTGCGGCGAATCCGGCGCTCGCCGAACTGCTCGACTCGGCTTCGCCCGATCGCGCCCCCACCGCCACCACGTTGCTTGAGGCGGTGCCGGCGTTCCCGGCCGACGCCAAGCTCGCCACGCGCGCCGCCGGTCGCGACGTGCTCCAGCCGCTCGCGGCCAAGCTGCCTCTGCTCATTGGCGGCAGCGCCGATCTTTACGGTTCTACGCTCAACTACATCGCGGCCGACAAGGACTTCGAGCCGGCGTGCCGCACGGGCCGCAACGTCCGCTTCGGCATCCGCGAACACGGCATGGCGGCGATCGCCAACGGCATCGCGTATGACGGCACGTTCCGTCCGAGCATCGCGACCTTCCTCGTGTTCGCCGATTACTCGCGGCCGGCGATGCGCATCGCGGCGCTGGCGCGGCTGCCGGTGGTTTATATCTACACGCACGACTCCGTCGGAGTGGGCGAGGACGGCCCGACCCATCAGCCGGTGGAAACGATCGCCGGCCTGCGCGTGATCCCGAACCTTGATGTCATCCGCCCGGCGGACCCGGAGGAGACCGCGGGGGCCTTCGCATCGGCCCTGGCCCGCGCTGACGGCCCCACCTTGCTCGCGCTCACGCGTCAGGCGCTGCCGACGCTCAATGAGATCCCGGTGCAAACGCGCCGCGAGGGAGTGCTCAAGGGCGGTTACGCCGCGCTGCGTGACACGGGTCCGCTCTCCCATATCCTCATCGGCTCCGGCCGCGAGCTGCAGCTGGCGCTCGCCGCCGCGAAGACCTTGGGCGCCGGCGTTCGCGTCGTGTCGATGCCTTCCACGCAGATCTTCGACCGGCAGTCCGCCGAGTACCGCGAGTCCGTGCTGCCTTCCTCTTGCCGTCGCCGCGTAGCGGTCGAGGCGGGTGTGACCGTCGGCTGGCACAAGTACGTCGGTCTCGATGGCCGCGTGGTGGGCATTGATCGTTTCGGTCTCAGCGCACCCGCACCGATCGTGTTCAAGGAACTCGGCCTCACGGTCGAGGCCGTGGTCGCGGCCGCGCAGGCGGTCTGACGCCCCCTGCCGGTCGCCGACGCTCCTACTCGGCGACCCGCTTTCGGCTAATATGAGACCGGCTTGCTTGCCTCGGTCGTTAGTTGCCTGACCATCTGCCTCCTTACTTCCCGCGATGCCGCTGTTGATGCTCAAGGACCTGCCGCGCTACGAGTGCCTGCTCAAGGCGGCGCAGGCCTTCCCGGATCTTGATCCCTCCGCGGCCGAGGTGTTTCTGCACCTGCTGCGGTCCGGAGATGAGGTCTTCCGGGTGGTCGACCGGCATTTCGCGCGTCATCACATTTCCGAGGGAAGGTTCGGTGTGCTCATGGCCCTTTGGAGCAGGGCGGAACGCCCGGGCGGGGATGGCCGTCAGGCTTTGTCGCCCGCCGAGCTCGCCGAGCACACCGGCGTCACGCGCGCGACGATCACCGGCCTGGTGGACACATTGGAACGCGATGGCCTCGTGGCCCGATCTTCCAATGTAGAGGATCGCCGTATGCGTTCGGTGTCGCTCACCCCGCGGGGCAGCGCCTTGTTGCGCGGGATCCTGCCGGAACATTTCCGTCGGATGGCGTGGCTCATGGCCACGCTGGACGAGCAGGAGCGGGTCACGTTGGTGCGCCTGCTCGGCAAAGTGATGCAACGGGCTTCCGAGGAAGGGCCGGAGAGCGCCACCGGCTCATCGGAGGCGGTGGCTGCCGCGCCCGACCCGGTTGTCGCCGCCCACGCCGGCTGACCTTTCCCCTCCATTTCCCAGACCATGCTCAAAAAGTTTCTCTTCACGCTCGGCGGTTTCGTCGCCGTTTTCCTCGCGCTCGGTGGCGTCAAGGCCGCGCAGATCAAGAAGGCGGCCTCCACGCCCCATACGCTGCCGCCGATCGGCGTCGCCACCGTCGAGACCCGCGCGGAGACGTGGCGTCCGTCGTTGAACGCCATCGGCACCTTGGCGCCCGTGCAGGGTGTCACGGTCAGCGCCGAGATCGACGGCAAGATCGTGCGCGTCGCCGCCGAGAATGGCGCCGCGGTGAAGACGGGGGACCTCCTGGTGGAACTCGACACCTCGGTGGAGCGCTCGCAGCTGGTCGCCGCCGAGGCGCGCTCCGAGCTGGCCAAGATCAACATCGACCGCACGCGCGACCTCTTCGAGCAGAAGGCGATCTCCCGCTCCGAGTTCGACGCCGCGACGGCGGCCTACAAGCAGGCCGGGGCCGACGTCGCCGCTTTGCGCGCCGTGATCGCGAAGAAACAAGTGCGGGCGCCATTCGATGGCCGAGTTGGCATCCGGGTCGTCAACCTCGGTCAGTACGTGGGCCGCGGGGCCCCGCTCATGCCGCTGCAACGGCTGGATCCGGTCTACGTGAACTTTAGCCTGCCGCAGCGCCACTTGCCGGCGCTCGCCATCGGCCAGCGGCTCGGATTGCAGGTGGATGCCTTCGCCGGCCGCCGGTTCGAGGCCACGGTCTCCGCGATCAACGCGGAGGTCGATCCCGTGACCCGCAACATCACGGTGCAGGCCACGGTGCCGAATACGCGCGAGGAATTGCGCGCCGGCATGTTCGCGCGGGTTGAGGTCGAGCTGCCCGGCGGCGATGCCGTGGTGGTCGTGCCGGCGACCGCCATCGCCTACGCCTCCTACGGCAATTCCGTCTTTGTCGTGGAAAAGATGAAGGGACCGGGTGGCGCCGAATACCTCGGCGTCCGCCAGCAGTTCGTGAAGCTCGGCGCCACGCGCGGCGACCTCGTGGGCGTCGTGGACGGTCTCAAGCCCGGCCAGATGGTCGTGTCCACCGGTGTCTTCAAGCTCCGCAACGGCGCGGAGGTGCAGGTGAACAACTCCGTCCAGCCGGCCGCGAATCCCGCGCCGCGCCTGCCCAACACCTGATGCGCCGGCCGGGTTCGCCCGGCCGCCCACCGCCATGGTTTCCAAAAGCTTCACCGACCTTTTTATCCGGCGCCCGGTCATCGCGCTGGTGGTCAACATCATCATCCTCGTCGTCGGCCTGGTCTCCGTCTTCCGGCTGAACACGCGGCAGTACCCGCGCAGCGACAGCGCGGTGGTCAAGATCTCGACCGTCTACTTCGGCGCGAGCGCCGACACCGTGCGCGGCTACATCACGACCCAGATCGAGCGGGTCGTCGCGAGCGCCGACGGCATCGACTACGTCGAGTCGGAGAGCCGCGCGGGTTTCAGCACGATCAGCGTCTACCTGCGTCTCAATTACGACACCAACGCCGCCCTCGCGCAGATCAGTTCCAAGATCGACCAGGTGCGCGGCGAGCTGCCGCCGGAGTCGGAGGCGCCGACGATCAGCGTCGAGACGAGCGACAACCAATTCGCGTCGATGTACCTGAGCTTCTACTCGGACACCCTCGACCAGAACCAGATCACGGACTACCTGAACCGCATGGTGCAGCCGCGGCTCTCCGCGGTGAAGGGCGTGCAACGCGCCGACGTGCTGGGCGGGCGGGTGTTCGCGATGCGGGCGTGGCTGAAGCCGGACCGGCTGGCCGCGCACGGACTCAGCCCGGCGGATGTGCGGCAGGCGCTGGCCACGAACAACGCGCTCGCCGCCGTCGGCGCGACGAAGGGCTCGATGCTTCGCGTCAGTCTGGTGGCCAACACCGATCTGCGGAACGTCGAGGAGTTCCGGCAGCTGGTCGTCGCGCAGCGCGGCGGCGTGATCGTGCGGCTCGCCGACGTGGCCGACGTGGTGCTGGGGGCCGAAAGCTACGACGAGGAGGTGCGTTTTGGCGGCCAGACCGCGACCTTCATGGGCATCTGGGTTCTGCCGTCCGAGAGCACCGTCGAGGTGATCAAGCGGGTGCGCGAGGCGCTGCCCGACATCGAGCGCGCGCTGCCCGCCGGCCTCAAGGCCCGCATCGGCTACGACGCCAGCAAGTACATCGACGACGCGCTGAAGGAGATCGTGAAGACCCTGACCGAGACGCTGCTCATCGTGGCGCTCGTGATCTTCCTTTTCATGGGCTCGTTCCGTTCGGTGCTCGTGCCGATCGTGGCGATGCCTCTTTCGCTCGTGGGCGCGCTGGCGATCATGGCGGCCTTCGGGTTCACCATCAACCTGCTCACCCTCCTCGCGATCGTGCTCGCGGTGGGAATCGTGGTCGACGATGCGATCGTCGTCGTCGAGAACGTCGAACGGCACGTCCGGGAGGACAGGACGCCCTTTGAGGCGGCGTTGCTCGGTGCGCGGGAACTCGTCGGGCCGGTGATCTCGATGACGATCACGCTGGCGGCCGTCTACGCGCCGATCGCGTTCCAGGGCGGACTCACGGGCGCGTTGTTCCGGGAGTTCGCGATGACCCTGGCGGGCGCGGTGGCGGTGTCGGGTTTCGTGGCCCTCACGCTTTCGCCCATGATGAGCGCCTACCTGCTCAAGGACCATGCGAGCGAGGAGAAGGGGCTGACCGGCTGGACGAATCACGTGTTCGACGGCGTGCGCGATCGTTACGAGCGAATCGTGGGCGCGCTGGTGGCGCCGCGGGAGGAGCGCCGGGCGCCGTGGCGGCTGTTGGCGTGGTCGCTGGTGGCGTGGTTGCCCTTTGTGCCGCTGGCGCTGCTGGTGGTGTGGGGGATATTCGGGGCCTCCGGCCTCCAGGCTGCCGCGGTGCCGGTCGCGGCCGGTCTGGCCGCGGCGAGCGTGCTCGGGGCGGTGCTTGTCATCGCGTACGACCTCCTGTTGGGACGCCGTTACCGCAACGTGCAGTACATCCTGGCCGGGGCGACGCTGCTTTCAGTGCTGGTGGTTCCGTTTTTCCTGTTCGCACAGAGCGAACTCGCGCCGAAGGAGGACCAGGGAGTCATCTTCAGCATCACTCTGCCGGGGCCGACCTCGACGATCGACCACAACGTGCTCTACGCGCGTGAAGTGCAGCGGATGTACGAGCGTTCGCCGGAGTATGATACGTCCTTCCAGCTCACCGCGGCGCAGTTCGGCTTTTCCGGCATGATCCTCAAGCCGTGGTCGGAGCGGAAGCGCACCTCGGTGCAGATCGGCGAATCGCTCCAACCCGAGGCCGCCAAGGTGGCGGGCCTGAACGTCATCGTGAACACGCCCGACCCGCTGCCGGCGGGCGGCCAG
>JBJTCH010000157.1:0-2975 GCA_046091745.1 Opitutaceae bacterium | reverse complement strand
TCCAGATGACCAGCGGCAGGGGCCCGTCCGCCTTCTCCGGCACGAACAGGTCGAGCTTCTGGCGCTCGTGCCCGTTGACGACGTAGGCGAGGTCGCGATGGGCCCTCACGCCCGCCGGGACGATCGCGGCGGCCGGGGCCGCCCCGGGACCGGGTTGGGCCGCCGCGAGGGGAGGGAGGGGCAGCAGCGCGGAGAGAATCAGCCGCGGGGCGAAGCGGGAAAGGTTCATAGCTGGGGAGGAAGGCTGGGGTTTGAGAAGGGATGACCGGGCGCGGCGGGAGTTGCAACCCGCGCGGTCGCGACCAAGGGCGGCGCGGCGGGGCAAATTTCGCCTGCGCGCACGGTCGATCAGGATCCTTCCCCAGCAGACGAACCGACGGGGTCAGGTCAGCTGATCCGTTACCGGCTGTGGTAATGGCTGGTGTAGCCTGGGCGAGCCAGCCCGCCGTCTTGTCCGCCGTAGCCTCGGCGAAGGTGGGCCGCCCCGCTCCGGCGAGAACGGTCCGCCGGCCGCGGAGCAATGGCGTGGGCGAAAAAATTCCGCGCGGGAGGGGGTTCCGCCTGCGCTTACCGGGGCGACGCGTCCCAGCCACACCGGGCCGGTGACGGCGTGAAACCGGCCGCGAGCGTGCGCCGTAATCGAGCTTCGCTACCAAGCCTCGGGGATCGAATCCCTTCGCGCCTCCCGGAACGCGCTGGCGCGTCTTGGGCGCCTCCGCCCCTCGGCGTCAGAAGTTGCTCTTCACGCCGACCTTGAAGGTCACCACGTACTCGCCCTCGGCGGCGAAAAAAACCCCTCCCGGATCCGACCCCCCTGAAGATCCGGTTTCCTATGAGCGGCCTTTCCCAAGCTTTATCCTTCGGTTATCGTTCGATTATCCTTCGGTCTTACCTCTGAAAAATGACGTAAATGCCTCAAATGACCGGAGGATGACCGGAGGATGACCGAAGGATGACCGAAGGATGCAGGTTCCAGAACTACCGGTGGACTGGACCAGAAAGCCAGCCGCAGCGCGGGATTTTGGATCTCCGACGAAGGCGGTGCCAACCGCGCCCGCCCGGCGGCCTTTCGGCGGGTGGCGCTTGCGAGCGCCTGGCAGTAGTGCATCCTGACCGGAAGTCAGGTCCCACCCCAACGGTCAGTTTCCACATACCTCCTATGCCCACCGCTCCCCTCGTCCGTCTGGTCCTCGCGGGCGCCCTCAGCGCCCTCCTCAGTCCCGTCCACGCGCAGATCGTGGAACTCCGCGCCACGATCAACGCCGCGCAGGAAGTGCCGGCGAACGCCTCCCCGGCGACCGGCACCGCCATAATGCTGTATGACGTGCGGGCAAACACCTTCGACCTGATCGTCTCGATCAACGGGATGACCAACACCGCCACCGCCTCGCACGTCCACGAGGCGCCGGCGGGCGCGAACGGTGGCGTTGTGACCAACCTCGGCGCGGAGGCGGCTTACACCCGCAGCGGGTCCTCCCTGTCGGGCAATTTCCGGAATCTCACTTATGGCGGCGACAAGCTGAAGCTGCTGCAGGGCGGCGCTTACCTCAACTTCCACTCGGCCCAGTTCCCCGGCGGGGAGGTGCGCGGCCAGCTGTTCGCGCGGCCGGTGCGGTTGGTGGCCAAGCTGGACGTCGCGCAGGAGGCGGCAGCCTTCCCGGCGCTCAATTTCTCCGGGGTGAACAATTTCGGCGCCGCGGTGATGTGGTACGATCCGGCGGCCAACACGATCAGCATCCGCCACTCGCTCTTCCTCTACTCCAGCGTCTTCACCAACTCGCACATCCACGAGGGCGCGCCCGGCGCCAGCGGGCCGGCGCGGACCCAGCTCGGGACGAGCGCCACGGCCGGCGCCTACTCTTCGGAGAATGGCCACATCTCCGGCTCGCACGACATCCCGTTCGTCGGCGATCCGCTCCTGCTGCTCACCGGCGGGAACTACCTCAACTACCACAGCCAGGCGTTCACCGGCGGGCAACTCCGGGGGCAGATCCAAGTCTCCAACGAGGTGCCCGGCGCGCGCTATGGCAATCTCTCCATCCGCGGGGTGGCGGGGTCCGGCGACCAGGTCCTGATCGGCGGCCTCAGCATCAGCGGCACCGAGCCCGTGCGGACCTTGATCACGGCCAAGGGTCCCTCGCTCACGGCCTTCGGGGTCACGGGGGCCGTCGCGAACCCCCAGCTCGAGCTCTACGACTCCGCGGGTCGCCTCATCGCCTTCAACGATGACGTGGGCGCGATTCCCGCGGGCTCGGAGCTCTCGCGGATTCCCGGGGTGCCGGTCAATCCGGTCGAATCCGCGCTGGTGGTCGTCCTGCCGCCCGGCAACTACACGGCGCACGTCTCCGCGCCGAGCGGCACGGGAGTGGCGCTGCTGGAGATCAACGACCTGCGGTCGCTGGGAGTGGCCGGCATCGCGGTGAGCTCGGTCCCGGGCCCGACGCGGCAGGCGGCCTCCCCGCTGGCCTCCGTCGCCCGGGCCGCGCTGGAATTCTGCGATGGTCTGCCCTTGGCCACGTCAGTGGCCGGCCGCTGACCGCACCCAAGCCGCCCGCCGGAGCCCGCGGGCCGACCTGAAGGGGTCGGGCTGAAACGTGCAACGGCCCGAAGCAAACCTGCACCCCCAGGCGGATCTCGAAGGTCATCTTCAGACGGTCCACGTCGAGGGCGTCTGCGATGAGTCGTCTGAGTTGCGTCGCACGATCAACGTTTCCGGCGCCGATCACCGCCAGCCCCCTGCTCCTCAGAGCTGATCCCCGCTTCGGAAATACCCCCCAAAAAACCCGCGTCGCTTGTTCTCCTTCAACGAGGCGTTGCAGGTTGCGTCCCGACCCCTTCGGCCGCGCACCGAACATTCGCCGGCGCGGCGCCGGAATCGGACGAGTCGCTGAGTTTCCGTCGGGATATCTTCGTTAACCGGCTCTTCGCGCCGCTGGCCGGTCAGTCGGACTTGAGCGTTGGGGGACTACAGGGGT